>CAZPOJ010000643.1:0-1001 GCA_964588005.1 uncultured Sphaerochaeta sp. | reverse complement strand
CTCATCCCTAGACAAGGGAAAGCCATCTTCAAGGTAGAGGGAATAGAACCAACGATTTGATCGTACATCCTCCCTAAAAGGAAGCATGGTGATATGTTCAATTGTAGCAATATGTTCTGTATAGTACTGGTAATTAGTAATTTTGGTTTGGATGAATGTTTCCAACTGCTCCATCTGTGCCAGCCCTAAAGCTGCCTGGAGGTTTGTCATACGGTAGTTGAATCCTATCTCATCATGCAAAAAATTAACTTCATCACTCTTTGCCTGGGTAGTCAGATGCTTAGCATGTTTCAGCTTTTCAATATCTGGAGAGACGATCATCCCTCCCCCTCCAGTTGTGATAATCTTATTCCCATTGAAGGAGTAGATACCAAAATCACCAAGGGTTCCAGCATACTTGCCTTTGTAAGGGCCATCAAGGTAGTAAGAGCCAATAGCTTCAGTGGCATCTTCTATGACTACCAAGTTGTAAGTTGCTGCAATATCCATGAGTTCTTTCATGTTTGCAATGTTTCCAAAGACATGAACCACCACAACTGCTTTTACATGCTTTCCTGTTGCACGATCAATGAGCTTTCCATCCTCAAAACTGCACTCACCCTTACAGAACTCCCTAAGCTTCGCAGGATCGAGGCCAAGGGTGTCGTCACAATCCATGAAGATAGGTTCTGCCCCAACATACCGTACAGGATTCACCGCAGCGATAAAGGTAAGTGAAGGAACAATGACTATGTCATTTTGCGTTACCCCTGAAAGTAACAAGGAAATATGGATGCCAGAAGTACCATTTTGGCAGGAAACAGCTCCTGGAGCTTTCACATATTGGGCTACAACACTCTCAAAATCATTTACGTACGGCCCTCCTGTAGAAACCCACTCGGTTTCAACAGCTTCCGTCACATACTTCAGTTCATTCCCCTTAAGGTTTGGAACTGATAGTGGGATGAACTTTTGCTCCATGGTTTTCATTCCTTTTCAAGAGGGTTCTTGAGAATCCACTC
>CAZPOJ010000642.1:0-1004 GCA_964588005.1 uncultured Sphaerochaeta sp. | reverse complement strand
GCACTGTTTGCATTGTATGTCACTGCATAGGTATCAGCAATCCACTTTGCATAGAGGATAGTATCTTCTGTTATTGGTGTATCAAAATCCCATGCAGTAGTAAAAGTATCCTCTGCATACCAATTATCAAAGGTATAACCGGCCTTTGTTGGATCACTAGCAGGTTTTTTTACAGTTTCATTCTCTAGCACTGTTTCCGATGGAACAATGCTCCCTCCATCAACTTCATAGGTAATTGAATATATTTGTGGCTCTTGTGGTAAAGGGCAACTAGATAGAAATATAAGCAAACAGACAATAGTACATCCTAAGAGTATACCAATAGAGTTTTTCTTCATTGATTCCCCCTTGGTCAGAGGACCTGCTTGAATAAGCATCACCTCTTTCGCACAAGACATCGGGGTTGTTCAGTTTTAAGCTTTGCCTGCCTTGTTAAATACACATCCATCAATCTGTGGCCAGGTCTAATTCCACTTTAGAAAATGCCTCTCCTAATACATAGATACTCCATTATCATTATAAAAAATCTAGAGATTCGTTTTTCGCATCTAGTCCTTGTTCCTAGACAGTATCTTAGCGGGTTTGCACCTAAACATATTCTTTCTCTCTTAATTTACCATACATTACAGAACCTACTTTAACAACAATTCCAACATACTGAATCCCGAAAAAAATGCATTATTACTATTTTGATTCTATGAGAGTACAGCCTTGCACTCGATACGTATCAAGTTCCATGCTCAGCAGCGAACAGAGCCTGAAAGCAAGTACTCAGGAAAAAAAGTGCACGTTGATCTTTTCGTCCTTTTAGTGGAGCACGGCTCTGACCAACAGGTGGGAGGTGTCCTTCATAGGAAACCAAATCAAAGCCTTATCTATATTTATGCTTGCCCTGGAGCTTATCCTGTTCGTTCACATTCTATCTATCATCATGAGGGCATAGCCATCCTGCAATGACGATGCTATTTGTGCATGTAGTCATCACAGACTCTTATTGCTTCATT
>CAZPOJ010000641.1:0-1006 GCA_964588005.1 uncultured Sphaerochaeta sp. | reverse complement strand
TTATGACCAGGCGAAAGCCCAACGCGATGCTGCGGCGGCCCAGTACGAACTTGCCGATCTGCAGCTTGGCTATGCAACTATCAAGGCCCCAGTGTCAGGAACCATCCTGATGAAGAACAGCTCTGTAGGTAGCCTTACCGGAGGGGCTCAACCTCTGGCAGTAATGGCAGACCTATCATCCCTTGTTGTCAAGGTAGAGGTTCCAGAGCCCTACTATGAACCCTTTTGGAATAACCTAGATGACCTCCGCATCGAGATAACCAATCCCAATTGGAATGCTCCCATCAGTGCTTATCTTCTGCATATCGACCCTTTTGTGCAGAGTGAGTCCAAGACCTTTACCCTTGAAGCACGCCTGGATGATGCAGACGAGCTTGTACGCCCAGGGATGGCAGTGTCGGTCAGCATCACGTACCAGCAGCAGGATGATGCCTATCGCATGAGCCAGTCGATTCGAAAGAGTGATGGTTCATGGTATATCTATCATCCGGCGACACAACGGGTCGAATATATTCGCCTTCCTATCGATCTTGAGGACGAAGCGTTCTTCAAGGTCCCCGAGGCTTATCATGCGAGCTATTTTGTTGTCGATGGCCAGCATATCCTCTTTGACAACCAAGAGGTCCGCATCAAAGGAGAGCTTCTGTGAAGGTCTCAAAGCAAGCAATACGGCATCCCGTCATCATAGGGATGCTGCTCATCGTCCTCGTAGCATTCGGCTTCTATAGCTTTGCAGGCCAGAACATCGAGTTTATGAGCGACATCAACATGCCTTCCATCATGGTCCTTTCCATCTATCCAGGAGCTGGAGCTGAGGATGTGGAGGAGGAGGTCACCTCAATTCTTGAAGATGAGTTTGTGACCCTACCCAACTACAAGAGCATGGACTCTGTCTCCAGCAACTCCATGAGCATGGTCACCATCTACTATCAGGATGGCATTGACCCTTATGACCAGCTTGAGGAGGTGCGCTATCGGATAGCGACCCTTCTTTCTGACCTTCCCA
>CAZPOJ010000640.1:0-1010 GCA_964588005.1 uncultured Sphaerochaeta sp. | reverse complement strand
TAAGATAGGAAAACGGACTAGCTGCAACTCAAAAAACTAAAGCAACTGCATACTACCATGGGCACAGGGTAATGTCAATCGAGCTTCAGAGAGTAGGTGCAAAAGATTGCGAAAATAGGGATATTTTTGATAAAAATCTTGGCAATATGCGAAAAATACAAGCACAGAGTAACAATATAGCTGTCTCAGCACCCTATTGGGTCTCTCTTGATGAAAGATGAAACTTCTCCTGGATCATAGCCATGTATGCTGCTAAGATACCAAATGAGGGGTGATAGGATGAAACATATTGAGGTGGCGGCAGCGGTAATCATACGAGAGAACAAGGTCTTTGCCGCACAGCGTGGAGAGGGTGGTGAGCTTGCCAGGAAATGGGAGTTTCCTGGGGGAAAGCTGGAATCAGGAGAACGGGGAGAAGAGGCCATTGTCAGGGAGATCTTTGAGGAGCTTGGTACAAAGATCAGGGTTGTGAGGTATCTGCATAGCGTTGAGCACCAGTACAGAACCTTTGCCCTTACTTTGCATGGATACCTTTGTGAGATTGCGGGTGGGGAGCCTCGGCTCACCGAACACCTCGCTTCCAAGTGGTTGAAAAGAGATGAACTGGACTCAGTATTATGGGCAGAAGCCGACCTTCCCCTGGTCGAGACTATCCGCGCCTTGTTGGTGTAGGCTATGAAACAGCGTGTGCACGAACTGCTTCCCAAAAGCTTGGAGACCGGCTTCCTTGATGCAGGCATAGGGTCTTCAGGTGAGTTCAGGCCCCACCTGGTCCTCAATGATCCTCCGCAAAGCAAGGTGCTCACCACCTTGCTCAAGGAACTGGAGACCTGCACATCCTTTGAGTTTTCTGTAGCATTCATCACGAGCGGTGGCTTGGCTATGCTGCAACAGGGCCTGCTAGATGCACAGCAGCGAGGCATCAAGGGAAGGGTCCTCACTTCCGACTACCTTACCTTTACCGATCCCAATGCCATTGAGCACCTCATGCATACGTTTCCCAATATAGA
>CAZPOJ010000639.1:0-1016 GCA_964588005.1 uncultured Sphaerochaeta sp. | reverse complement strand
TCTACACTGTAGGTTCGTCCTGGTTTGGAGGCGGTATGCTTTAGTCTTTTTCTTTCGCAATCTGGGTTGGGGAAGTTGTACCCAAACAATAGAAACTCGTCATTTTGAGCTGTTAAGAAACTGTTCTACCTTATAGTTTATTGCATCTTCTTATCCCTCATTTTAGGGCACTGTTAGTGCATTTTCACATGTGGTTTTTACAGGTAGGATACATTGTATAAAAAAATAGTACATCAGAAGAGAATTTATATGGCTGTTATTGTCATGCTTCTTTTTCTGTTCCAATATCTCTATGCTGATCGATTGACACCATACAGAATAACCCAATTCTTGATAATGGACTTTGCTGTAGTCTCGTTCATCTTTGCCTTCCATGGGTTTGAGCTGAATACCCTGAAATCAAAGAATGCTATAGTCACATCAACCCTGCTGGGCACCTTTTTGGGTGTTTTGGTGGGGATGTTTTTTATCATCCTTATCTTTGGTGCTCAACGGGATGTATACCGGCACGAGTTTATCGCTACCACCATTGCTGCCAGTCTGGCTATTCCTATATTTTCCATGCTGTACTATAGGATAGTCCTTAGCAGGGTACCTCCCTCACGGTGCATTGTCATTGGTGATGAGGCAACGTATGGTAGCCTGCTCTCTGAAGTGGAGGAGTCTGCCCAGGGGAAGATTTTGATAGTCAGCTGGGCTTCCACTGCTGCTCTGGCACGGGAACTGTTTGAGGGTGTTGAGAAAGAAGTCATCCTTATTGCAAACCTCCAACTGTACAGGGATGTTGCCTCTGATGTGTATGAATTGGAAAAGAAAGGCACCCAGAAGTATTTCATTACCGAAGTAGTTGAAGACTGGCTCTATCGCATCCCCCTAATAATCCTAGAGGAGTACAGGGACTACTACGAGATATTCTTTAATCAGACGGCCATCACCCAAGAGAAGAGGATTATGGATATTATGTTCGGCGTAGTCATGGGTATCATAGCCGTTCCTTTCATCCTCTTGTTTGGAGT
>CAZPOJ010000638.1:0-1018 GCA_964588005.1 uncultured Sphaerochaeta sp. | reverse complement strand
GATACCAGGTACGGATTCCCCTTCATATGTCTATGAGGTGCTTGATACAATATCTGGAAATGAGGTTTCACCATACCTTGTCAAATACAGCTAATCAGTAAGGTAGCGAAGTCTCTAGGTTATTCCTTGGTTTTAGCGTATATTTACTAGTGAAGAGGGAGGAATACAATGAACCAACAGGAAATGCAAGTACTTCTGGCAAACGGAGAAGATAGCCTGACCCAATTCAAAAGCACTATGAACAATCCTGATCAGCTTGCTGCTGAACTGGTAGCCTTCAGCAACTCAGCTGGAGGGAGACTATTTATAGGAGTGCATGATGATGGCTCGATCGCAGGCCTGTCGATGCAGGATGTTCAGCGATTGAACAATATGCTTTCCAACGTGGCTTCCCAGCATGTGCATCCTTCCATTACTCCTCTTTCTGAAAATGTTCATACGGATTTGGGTATCGTCATAGTGGTAACCGTCTCCCCTGGGACAAGCAAACCGTATACAGATAATCAAGGCCTTATCTGGGTAAAAAGTGGCAGTGACAAACGAAAGGTAACTGCAAGAGAAGAAATGCAACGCATGTTCCAGTCTGCAGGACTGGTTCATGCTGATGAAGTACCCGTTCCCGGCATGAAAAGCTCTGATGTGGATCTCTTGTACTTCAGCAATTTCTTTGAGGATGTCTATGGGGAAACCGTTGAAGAACAGAACATCCCCTTGGAAAAACTCTTGGAAAACATGAATCTTGTAAAAAATGGAATGCTCAATCTTGCAGGGGCTTTGCTTTTTTCAAGACGTTCAAGATATATGTTACCTAGTTTCATCATCAAGGCAATAGCCTATCCAGATATAGATATTGATACAGAGCACTATAAGGACAGCCGTGATTTTTCCGGTAAACTCGAAGAAGTCTTTTCAGGTGCTTTATCCTTCATCATGAATAATATCCCGTATGCACAGAGAAATCAGAATATTAATTCCATCGCAGAACCAATTGTTCCCCAGACTGTTTGGGAAGAATTAT
>CAZPOJ010000637.1:0-1020 GCA_964588005.1 uncultured Sphaerochaeta sp. | reverse complement strand
GCATTGACGCTGTCCTTGCCGCCTGCGACGAGGGACATGGAAGCCAACTCATAGCCGGTTCCTTCTGAAGGAGCTGTTATGACAACAGGAGACCCTGCTGCCTTGAGCTTGACCTGGTCGTGTGCATAGCCGATGGCGATGGGAATCTCTCCTGTTGCTACGCTCTTGCCAGGGGCCGAGCCACTTTTGGTGTACTGGTCGATATTCTTGTCCAGGGCCTTCATGTACTCGATCATCGCATCTTCTGTGCCAAAAATGTCCAGCATGGTGGTCAGCACGTTGTAGGCAGTTCCTGAGGAGTTGGGGTTAGCAACACGGATGTAACCCTTGTACTGGGGCTTGGTAAGGTCGGCCCAGCTGCGGGGAACGTCAAGACCAAGTTCCTTTGCCCTGTCGAGGTTCGTGACAAAGGTAAGGGGTCCTACATAGAGGCCGATATAGTAGTTTTCAGGATCCTTGAACTGGGAAGGAGTATTGGCAGCATAGCGGCTTATGTACGGGGTGGTGAGTTTTTTACTCTTGGCTGTGATGTGGTCAAGGCCTACTCCACCAACCCAGATGGATGCCTGGGGGTTGGAAGACTCAGCTTCCAGTCGTGCTACAGCTTCTCCACCGCTGAGGCGGACAAAGTTGACTTTGATTCCAGTTTCAGCTTCAAAGAGTTGGAACATTTTAGCAGCAAGGGGTTCTTCCATTGTGGTGTAGGCATTTACGCTGCCACTTCCTGTTGTAGGAGCAGCTACAGGAGCTGCTTTAGGTGCTTCTGGAGCCCCTTGGGCAAAGAGAGCAGGGACGAGAAGCAACAAAACCATGAGAATAGCTAGTGATTTTTTCATCGTGTCCTCCAAATATGGTATTCCCCCTAAGGGGGAAACATGTGTGTATTAGTATGCTACCCTCACTCTATGACGGCGTCAAGAAAATTATATGGAGACTAAAGTAAGAGCCAAAGAGTTATAGGTAAGACAAATTCAATGCATGATAATCAACCTGGAAGTCAATTTCAAAGCCTAAAGCTCT
>CAZPOJ010000636.1:0-1021 GCA_964588005.1 uncultured Sphaerochaeta sp. | reverse complement strand
GCCTGTTGGCTCTACAGCAAGGAGGATGTCAGCAAGATCAGCATGGAAGATGCCGTACTTGATGCTGCAAAGGGTACAGCCCAACACGAGTAGGAAATGGCCTTGCAGCCACTACATTACACACAAGGACATTCTGCAAAGAGTGTCCTTGCTTGTTGTATGGGCATGAGGACAAGGGGGCGAGTGCCTGTGCAATGGTTGTTTTACGTTAATCCGGATCCCTCAGTCCAACATGCAGGTCCAGGTCCCGGGGCCTGTCCACATGCAAAGGCAGTCCACTCACCGCAGCAATTGCCTGTATCGCGGCCTCTGTCCTGCCACCTGAGGTTTTTTCCGGGATGATCTCTATATCACGGGAACTCTCATCGTGGAGAATGAGCGAGAAAACCATCATGGCCTTGAATCGCCTTTTTGTCGGTTTTGCATCCTTGTCGGTTGAGCCACGGACAAAGTGTTCCAGGCGAAGGTGGGAAATTTCACTGAATGGGATGGTTTCACGCTTGCCAAAAGGTCCGACTCCATAGAAAGAGCGCACTTCCCTTTTCATCCTGTCAAAGGTCCAGCTATCCCGAAAGAGAGCTCCTGTCAGGGAGAAGAGGAAGAGCAGGATGAGATGCCACATGGAGAGAAGCCAGACCCCCTCGCTTGTATTTACGACCAGGCCCCAGAGTAAAAAAAGGGTAAAGGCCCAGCTTGAGAGGGTAAATGACAAGCTGACAGTGTAGGAAATGCCTTCCTTTGTTTTCTTCGTAGCATGGCGTACCATCATGTTCCTCCAATATCTTCATACAAATATACCTAAAATGGGAGTGCGGGTCATCCCAATGAGCATAGGTTGCGGAAAGGATGTAATAAAATAAGGCTAATAGGCTATATTTATACTTTTAGTGTCAATTTGCTGAATGAACGCATTTGCCTTTTCTCTTGATTCATGGTTTAATGTATACTATCCTAAGTTGAAAGTTAACGCTTAGAATTTACAAGGAGATATATCTATGAAGAAATTTCTGGCTATTATGCT
>CAZPOJ010000635.1:0-1026 GCA_964588005.1 uncultured Sphaerochaeta sp. | reverse complement strand
CCAGGAAGCTGAGGATCCCCTGCTAGCCATGCTAGAATGGACAACAAGCCAGATGATGGAGCTTGAGATAGAGCAGAAGTGCAATGCTCCCAAAGGGGTTCATGATGAGGCTAGGACAGCATACCGCAGCGGCTACCGCACCCGCAGGTTCGATACCAGGCTGGGAACCCTGTACATGCTGGTCCCCAAACTTCGTAAGGGAGGGTATGTACCCTTCTTCGTTACTGAGAAGAAACGTAGCGAATTGGCCCTGATTGAAGTTGTCCAGGAAGCCTGGGTGAATGGAGTGTCCACCAGGAAGATAGACAACCTCGCGAAGGCTCTAGGCATTGAGAGCATCACCGCTTCGCAGGTGAGCAACATGACCGCTGAGCTGGATAGCCAGGTGGAGGAGTTCCGCAATAGCCCCTTGGAGAAGGAGTACCCTGTACTCTGGGTTGATGCCCTCTACGAGAAGGTCAGGGACGGCAGGAAGATTATCAGTGTTGCCATCATGGTGGTAAAGGCCGTGGATTTGGACGGAAAGGTGCGTATTATCGCCGTGACGCCGATGTACAACGAATCTGAGGAGACATACAAGCACCTGTTCAACAGCCTCAAGGAGCGAGGTTTGGAGAAGGTCTGGCTCATTGTCTCAGATGCACACAAGGGCTTGAAAGCAGCTATTGACCAGTGCTTTCTTGGGGCCTCATGGCAACGGTGCAAGGTGCACTTCATGCGTAACATCTTGGCTCATGTGGCACCCAAGGAAAAGGCTGCCTTCGCCAAACAACTGAAGCTGATATGGCAACAAAAGGATGAGCGGGACGCACTGGCTTGGGGCCGTGCAATTGAGGAAGAGTATGGGCAGAGGTTCCCCAAGGCAATCAAGTGCCTCATGGAGGGACTGGAGGACTCCCTACAGTTCTATCATTTCCCGGAGCTTGACGCGAGGAAGATAGCTTCCAACAATGGCATTGAACGCCTGAATGTGGAGATCCGTAGAAGGAGCCGAGCAGTAGGAGTATTCCCAAGTATTAGCTCATA
>CAZPOJ010000634.1:0-1029 GCA_964588005.1 uncultured Sphaerochaeta sp. | reverse complement strand
TAGCGGTATAGGTTTCGCCTTTATGGGCTCCCTTACGAAAGGAGAAGGTAAAGCTGTTACGGATTTGGTTGCCATCTATCATCTGTTCTGCAAGTCTGAGCATGGGTTGTCCTTTGGGAAAGCTTTGCCAATTTTGCTGAAAAAAAGGAAAGAGGGCAAGAGTTATAGCTTGACGAAAAGACATTTCACGGTAAGGATTGCCTAGAAGAGGATATAGATGGAAAAGCAATATTTTGTTCTGAAGCTCAACAACATGGGATATCGCACGAGAGATTTGGAAAGTGGCGAGATAGTCTCTGTAAAGAGTGCCATAGACTTCAAGACGGTTGAACTGGACACCATCACTTTTGAGGTTGAGAAGGAGTGGGAGTTTAAGAAAACTTCCTATGTATCAGGGACAGTGCTGAAAAGTGAGTTCATCCTTGCCAACCTTGATGTACCCCCACTTGAGTACACCAAGGTTGGCCTCCACGAATATGAGTTCAAGGATTATACCGGGTATGGTTTCTATCGCCCTGATGGGGATCCTATATTTGAGGCGACAGAGATGGAACCTAAGAAACGATATGATTCGTTAGCCAGACTCTGGGAACACTATCCACAGTGTATCGATGCCCTCGTACATATGGGAAATATGAGTTTTGATTCAACACATGCCTTCAGAAGTGCCTTCAACTGTTATTCTGGAGCCATTCATATTGCAGAGCAAAAACTCCCCCTCGATGATGAAGCTCAGTTTCCTTGGATTTTTCTCAACAATAGGCCGTATCTGCGTGCCCTGCATGGGCTTTGCCTCTGGCATTGGAAGAACAAGGATTTTGAAAAGGCTGAAGCACTAGCCACAAAGCTTCTTAGGCTCAATCCGATGGATAACCAAGGCTCAAGATTCATCTTGGAAGATGTACAGAATAACGTGGAGTATACGCCTGACTGATAAGAAAGACAGCTGGTAAAGCGGCAATAAAATTGTCTGCAAAGAACTTTCTTAACGTTCTTTACATTCTCAATAAAATCTTATACATTACTTAA
>CAZPOJ010000633.1:0-1031 GCA_964588005.1 uncultured Sphaerochaeta sp. | reverse complement strand
GAGAATCGGCTCAAGACCAAAGCATCTCTCCAAGCCGGCGGGCAACTTCTTCCAGAACGCTCTGCTCTTCTTCTGTAAAGCAATCCCTTTGGGGGCTGTCCATATCAAGCACAGCGACAAGGGTATTGTGCTTATCCACTATAGGAACAACCAGTTCACTCATGGAGGCTTCATCACAGGCGATATGGCCGGGAAATAGATGCACATCAGAAATGCGCTGGCTCCTTTTGGTCCTTGCCGCCTTGCCACATACTCCGCGCGAGAATGCAATATCAGTGCAAGCGACCTTCCCTTGGAAAGGACCAAGGACAAGGCGGTCCTCTCCCGGTTCCCTTACATAGAACCCTACCCAGTTGATCAGTTCAAAATGCTCCCACAATAGGGCGGATACGTTGGCGAGGTGACAGTACCGGCGTTCGATACTACCTTCCCATGGTCCAATAAGAGAATCTACCTGTTCAAGAAGGGTTCCTGTTACATTGAATTCACCCATAGCCTACCCTCGCACAACAGGCTCGCGCATCGCCTTGACCGGGGTGGCTGCCTTATTGCCACCACGAAGCCTTTTGGCAACAGCGGGCTTGACCACAGTCCCAGGTCCGCTGATACACCCACCTTCACAACACATCACCTCGATCAGGTCAGCTGCAGGGGGACGCTTATCCCAGATCTTCATCGTCCTGACCACCTTCTTGTCTATGCCGTCAATGGGAAGCACCGCTATATCCTGGGGGTTTTCCAGCCGTCTGAGGACACTGGAGGCGACGCCACTGGAGAGGGCGAACTCTCGACAGTCTTCGAACAAAGAGGTATCACCCAAACAAGACTCCTCCATCTCACGCACGTCGATACCCTTTGCAAGAAAGAGGGAGGCAAGCTCAGCGAAGGTCATCACCCCATCAACACTCTTCATCCGCGCCGCTTCAACCTTCTTTGCAAGGCAAGGACCGATAAATATTGTCTTCGTCTCGCTATGTTGCTCCTTGCACCACTGGGCTGTGTACCCCATGGGTGAGAGGGCAGAAGAGCGT
>CAZPOJ010000632.1:0-1033 GCA_964588005.1 uncultured Sphaerochaeta sp. | reverse complement strand
CAGCAGAAGGAGGACCCTGCAGCATGACAAAGGCTAGGAAAGCCATACTCAAGGCATTGGAGAATTCCACTGAACCCACCTCCGTCACCGAGCTTGCAAAGCAGCTCAGTGATTTTTGTGACCCTGCTACGGTCTACAGGAATCTGCACTATCTGGAGAAGAATAGCCTGGCGACCTCATTTGTCCTGCACTGTAGCGAGCATGGGACCGAGCGCTACTACTCTGCCAAGTCAGGTAAGGGGCACCATCACTGGTTCCACTGTGAGAATTGCCATAGGTTCATTGATCTTGGTGGGTGTTTTTACACAGAGCAGATGCGTCAGTTCGAATCCGAGCATGGATTCACCATACATGACCACACCTTCTATCTCACCGGTGTCTGTCAAAGCTGCAAAGAGGAGCTAGGGCTTTGACTCCTCCTGCAACAGAGAGAAGAGCAGCACCCTGTTGGAGACCCCGAGCTTTGCGTAGATATTTTTGATATGGGTCTTTACCGTATTCGGGGAGATGAAAAGCTTCTCTGCGATCTCGCGGTTGCTCAGGCCTTGGATCAGATGTGCTATGATCTCCTGCTCCCGAGCTGATACGTCATGCTCTTCAAGGAACTCGGTCTGCAGTGAGACCGAGGTTCCCGTGATAGCTTCATAGGTAAGGAAGTACCTTCTGCTGATAAAGTAGTAGAGGTACATGGCAAAAGCTGAGAAACTGAGATAGGTGAACTTGAAGGCATGGTTCCAGAAGAAGATCAGGTCCAGGGGAAAAAGCACCAACAAGGGGATGAAGGTGGCGCTGATGCCGGTAAGCAGCCGCTCTTGCTCCCATCCATGTGCCTTTTTTCGATAGATGAGTGAGATGAAGCCATGAATGACCATAAATACGCTACCACTGAACAGGTGGTACGAGAAGGTAAGGTTCATCGCATAGATCCAGTCCCCATCACTTTTCCCTATGATGATCAGCAAACTGAGGATAAGGAAGGCAAGGATCAAAAAGCCTAGGATAGTTTTTCCCAAGCTCTTATCCTTCTCCCCTG
>CAZPOJ010000631.1:0-1033 GCA_964588005.1 uncultured Sphaerochaeta sp. | reverse complement strand
GGCTCTGCACCGTTGGCGATACGGAACACAACTTCATCCTTGGCAACCGGTGCTGGTTTAACAGCAGGTTCTGCAGGTACTGGAAATGGATATGGAGCTAGTATAGGTCGTTGCCCTTGCTTGGAGACGTTCCAAGCAAGGAAATGTGTATCATTTGCTGAACTTAAGCTATAGCTGTCCCCTACTTCGTCACAATAGACTAGGTCGGTAATCCCTGATTTTGAATCTTTTGTAGTCTCCATGACTGCTAAAGTGGGGAGAGTCTCCCCTGTCACCTTATAAGTCCTGATAAGAATAGGCTTCGCTAGGTTCACCGCATAACTGCTGCCTGTAAGGGGATTGCTAATGGACAGGACATCTATGACGAGGAGAAAACGTCCATCATAAGTATCTTGCATATAGTGCCAATCAACTGTTGCTGTCAGGCTATTGCCCTTGACCGCCTCATCAAACTTGATGATTTCAGTCCTTGTAAGCTCTTCATCCCCTATGGTGGTGAAATCAACGGCAAGGGGAATATTTGTAAAGGGGAGTTGCTTGTCGGTGCTGGTGAGTGTAAGCGACCAGATGCGGGCATTGCGGTCATAGGAGGTGCTTTGTACCGTGAGCGAACTGGAGGCAAGGGTTCGTGAACGGAGGAGGTTTTCCCAAGCTTTGTCCCTATACCCATCGAGAAGTTCTATCTGCTGCTCAAGGTACACAAACAGTTCGGTATACATCCTATCTACTTCGCTAAACATAACTTCGAATAACTGCTCTTCCTCTTGCTCGTAACGTTCTTCGAACATCTCGTCAGTCTCCCAGATCTCTGGTTCCAGGGCATAATATGCATTAATTTCATCTGAAAACATGAGGAGTACTTCAGCTTCAATCTCATCAGCTTGTAACTCTAGCTCAGTTTGCATGGCCTCTACATACAGATCGATAGAGGTGAGGGTCTTCATCGATACGACAGGGTCGGCACTCGTTGACCCTATGTGTATATAGCCCAGTTCATTGTTCCCACTGGCTGCCACTACGGCGAAAGAGCAGA
>CAZPOJ010000630.1:0-1037 GCA_964588005.1 uncultured Sphaerochaeta sp. | reverse complement strand
TGAAAAGGAATGAAATATGGCTGGTGTAACATACAAATGGCATGGGAAACTGACTCCATGGCTCTTCATCTTACCCACAGTGATCGGGCTTCTGGTCTTTCGGCTTATCCCGATTGTCTCCTCGTTTTACCTGAGCTTCACCGACTGGAGCCTTTTGGGCTCCCCTGCTTTCCTGAAGCTGGGAAACTATAGGGAACTGTTTGGTAGCAGAGAGTTCCTTACCATCATCTTGAACACCTTTCAGTTCTCATTCATCTATGTTGTCGGGTCCATTGTCCTTGGATTGGCCCTGGCTACTCTTATCAACGTCCAATTCAGGGGGATCAGCTTTTTCCGTGCAGCGATCTACCTCCCTGTCGTAACCTCTGCTGTTGCAGTGGGTATCGTATGGAACTGGATGCTCGGACCGACCTACGGGGTGATAAACAACCTCATCAGTGCCGTAGGCCTCACCCCTCCCTACTGGCTGGGTGATATGAAGCTCTCCTTGAACACTGTTGCCTTTGTACAGGTTTGGAAGATGTCGGGGTACTACATGATCCTCTTTCTTGCAGGGTTGCAGAACATCCCCTCTGAAACACTGGAAGCGGCCAGGGTTGATGGGGCCAATCCTGTCCAGAGCTTTTTCAGGATCACCCTTCCCATGCTGCTGCCCACCGTCTTCTTCGTCCTCACCATTGCCATCATTGACTCCTTCAAGAACTTTGAGTTGATCTACGCAATGACCAAGGGGGGGCCGGGCAACTCCAGCAACACCCTTGTCTATGATGTCTATCTCAACGCCTTCGTATACTACAGGGTTGGTTTCGCCTCTGCCATTGCGTATATCCTGTTGATCTTTGTCGGGCTTCTTACCATCGGGAATCTCTACATACGTAAGCACTACGCACAACCTTTGGATTAGGGGAGTATACAGATGAAAAAAAACCAACTAATAGCGTTTCGCTATCTCCTGATCATCCTGGTCACCATTGTCTATATTTTCCCCTTCTTGTGGATGGTGTCAAACTCCTTCATGTCGGATAAGAATATCTTCT
>CAZPOJ010000629.1:0-1041 GCA_964588005.1 uncultured Sphaerochaeta sp. | reverse complement strand
TTGGCTGATAGGAATCAATGCGGGAGTATTTCTAGTTAACAGAATATATATTATTACCAAGTAAGCATCACATTTTGCAGATTTTGGATTTCCCACATAGAGGCAAAATATGCATCAGAGCATGATGCACTTTCCAGGGTGTGAGGATACCTGATGATTGGCAAGAAGGATGCTGAAATCTGGATTTAGGAGCCTAATCCAATTCTATGGGAATGGCACCTAGGTGAACCAGCCTGCTCCAGAAGTTGTTTGAAAACTGCCCTGAGACAAAGAAAGCTGCAAAGAGATGCATCCTCATTGAGGCTGGAACAGTCTCCTCGATAGTCTCCTTTTCCCCAAGATAGGAATACTCATGATTACTGCCACTCTTGATCTTTACCTTCACACTCTCCTTCTCAAGGGAGAAAGGCTGTCCGTCATATGCATAGAGCAGATCTGAGGGGGCATTGGATTTGAACAGTGTCGTTGAGCCGACCGCGGTCTTCCAGGTCAGCTCCAGCCTATATTCCGTCCCATTTTGTGAAGGAGGAGTATCTACTCTCGTTAGGGTGAAGTGATCAAGGGCTGCCTGATTCAGATTGTTGGAGGCATAGAGCACATACTGGTCCCTTGCATTGAAGACATTGCCTATCCCCTGGGGGCTAAGGCTGTACAGGTATACCTCTTTTTCCTTATCAGTACTTGCATCCTTGAACTTGACCGTGAGGACCTCCTTCGATGCATCCACCGGAATTCCTTCATACTTGTTTTTCACATACTCTTCGGCAAACTTGTATATGATGGAGTTGATTTCACTTGAAGTAAGTTTATAGGGGATCTCTATTGCATTGTCAAAGGCATAGAAGAACATCAGCGAAGGCCCTTTTGTTTCTGAGTCTTCCAACAATTCATAGGTTGGCCCAGGATTTTTCAGGTTCATCGACAATTTGCCCTTGACAAGGGTTGTAATGGGATCGGGTGAAGTTTTTACCAGTGTATACTCGGCTGTGGTGGGTGCAAATATCGTTGGCATCCCGCAACTAACAAAAAAGACAGATGCCA
>CAZPOJ010000628.1:0-1043 GCA_964588005.1 uncultured Sphaerochaeta sp. | reverse complement strand
CGCCTATATTTATGTGCTGTTTGGCAATGAGCTCAGCCCGATTGCCTATCACGGTCCCTTTAACCATCTAGCTAATAGTTGAGCAAACAGCACAGTAATTATAGGCGGACTGGATGTATAAATCAAATCAGGCTTCTCAAACTTTTTGCTGACTCTTAAAACATTGAAAGGAAAATAAAACATCCCAAAAATACGGGTAAGCCCATGTCCAGTATATTGAGTCGAGCGTACAAAGGTATAAGGAACTCCATCTTCTACTTTCTCACACCACAAATTCCTTCCCTTCAAAATATTTAGAGAAGTATTATGAATTGCACTTGAAGTAAAAATTCGTACATCATAGCCATTTTCTCTTAGATATTTTGAAAAATAATAATGCCTATTCAGCCCCCCATATGCTGGCGGAATAGCATCTTGATTAATAATCCATATATTCTTCATTTTTCCAACTTGTTAAACAGCTTCAAAAACTATAGGTAAAAATCAACATTATCTGCCGCCTTTCATCCCGAAAAAAGTTTCAAAAGTCTTCATTATGATCTGGATATCAAACATCAAGGATTTGTTCTTTACATAGTACAGATCATACTCTGTCTTACGGATATACTCCTCCAAGGAGGTGGTGTGCCCATACTTAATCTGAGCCCAACCAGTAAGCCCCGGGCGAACCATATTGCGAAATCCATAGAATGGGATCTCTTCTTTCCACTTGTCATGATAGATGCCCATCTCAGGTCTGGGTCCAACTACAGACATGGTACCATTGAGTATATTGAAGAATTGGGGGAACTCATCAATTCGGGTCTTGCGTAAGATTTTCCCTACAAAGGTAAGGCGCTGGGTAATGGTACCATTGGGATTGGCACAGTTTTCCAACTGCTTATCTTCCTTCAGGCTTCGGATCTTATAAAACATAAAGTCATGTTCATACAGCCCCACCCGTTTTTGCTTGAAGATAACAGGAAAGCCTGAGTTCAGGACCACAAGAACTCCAAACAAG
This sequence comes from uncultured Sphaerochaeta sp., assembly GCA_964588005.1. Classification (GTDB taxonomy): domain Bacteria; phylum Spirochaetota; class Spirochaetia; order Sphaerochaetales; family Sphaerochaetaceae; genus Sphaerochaeta. Next base: position 43 of record CAZPOJ010000628.1, on the reverse strand, counting down.
AGGATGAAAGGAACGGCTATGATACCCATGACTACGCCGAACA
>CAZPOJ010000627.1:0-1045 GCA_964588005.1 uncultured Sphaerochaeta sp. | reverse complement strand
ACCATATGCTTGGAAGATGTCGTGGTTCGCCTCTGTGCTCAATTACGATACGAAGGATTAGCCTTGCCTGCCATCGTGATGACTGGTGGATTTGCAAGTGAAGACCAGGTGTTTAAAGGTCTTGCCTATGGGGATGGTCACGTATTAGGAATAGGGTTGTGTCGCTCTTCAATGGCTGCAGCGATGTCCGGTAAAACAATTGGGGAGCAAATCATGAGTGGAAAGGTGCCACAAAGATTCAAGGCATATGGTTCAACGATTGAAGATATATTTTGTGATCTTCCTGACTTGCGTGCCCTCTATGGTACAAAGGCAAATCAGTTCCCTCCTGGGGCTATAGGTCTCTTTTCATATCTCAATAAGATTGCATTTGGTTTGAAGCATTTTGCTGCCTTGAATCGTAAATTCAACTTGGATCTTCTGAATAAGAGTGATCTCATCCCCCTGACTTCCGAAGCGAGGAGCTTGATGGCTGATGCATGGTTCACTACATAAAAAGGCTACTCGTATGGCTGAGTAGTCATACCCATGAGTAAGGAGCATCCGGTACTTGGCCCTTTTTATTCAGTTCTTTCAAGGCTCTTTGTAGAGTTCTGACAGTCCTCTTTAGATCCGTTGAGAGCTGTGATTGCGTCAGTCTTCCGTTGTCTTGATGGTTTTAAATACGTATTGCATGCTCAGATAGGCCAACCTCCATATAATTTACTCCGCCATTGTTTTGGCTGTTAAGATAAGCATGGCTTGTTGTATTGGAACTGCACAGTAATGAAATGTTTAAATATATCAAAGATATCTTTGGGGTTTCATCATGATTAAGCAGAACTAGCAGAAGGGTTTATGTGTTTTTCAATTGTATGGCGCTAAGGTTACTATAGGGTTGCACAGGTTCATTGAGCAATTGTGAATAAGGTTCCTGTATTGGGGGTTGGAGCCGTCTGATAAAAAAAAGCAAACCCAGAGCAATTTCTTGCATATAGGGTTTGCTGTAAGTGCCCAGGAAAAGACTCGAACTTTCACGACCTTGCGGCCACTAGGACCTGAACCT
>CAZPOJ010000626.1:0-1049 GCA_964588005.1 uncultured Sphaerochaeta sp. | reverse complement strand
TTAAGGACAACATTATCCGCAAGGGTGCAATTTCTGCATACGAGGGCGAGAGATTGCTGATCCCCATCAATATGCGAGATGGTTCTATCCTTGCCGTTGGCAAGGGCAACAGCGACTGGAACTACTCGGCACCCCATGGGGCGGGTAGGGTCCTAAGCCGGACCGAGGCGAAAAAGCAGTTGAAGCTCGGCTCCTTCAAGGATGCAATGAAGGGCATTTATTCCAGTTCGGTCCACAAGGGTACCTTAGATGAAAGTCCTTCGGCGTATAAGCCCATCTCGGAAATCCTTGCCTCGATTGGGGAGACTGTGGATGTACTTGATATCATACAACCCATCTACAACTACAAGGCCTAGGCGCAAACACACCTGGACCGTGTTTAGGTTGTACGAGATACCCTATTTCTCTGTTTGATACTCACCGACCAAGGGGACAAATCGCACTTTGGTGATGATTTCCTTTTCAATCTTTCCAGAGGCATCTTTCCTTACCAGAAGAAGGTCCTGAACCGAGCCGGGAGGGCCTACGGGTATGATCATCTTTCCCTTTGGAGCAAGTTGGTCGAGCAGTGCAGTCGGCATTGTCGTAGCAGAAGCAGTCACCATTATGCGGTCATAGGGTGCGTGTTCTTGCCAGCCCAGGCTGCCGTCCCCTAGGGTAAACTCAATATTGGCAAATCCCGCTCTGGTAAGTTTCTCAATTGCCTGCAGGTGTAGCTCCTCTATCCTTTCAACGGTGTACACCTTGCCAGCAGCTTTTGCCAATAGCGCCGTTTGGTATCCTGAGCCTGTGCCGATCTCCAGCACTTTGCTCTGCGTTCCAATGTCTAGCAGGATGGTCATCTCCAAGACCAGGCTTGGCTGGGAAATCGTTTGTCCATGCCCAATGGGAAACGGTCGGTCCTCTTGCGCCAGCTCTTTATGCATATCCATAAAATAGCTTCTGTCCAACTCATGGTAAAATCTGGTTATAGTTTCTCTTGTATTCATAGCTACCTAAGTATAGCACACGTGTGCGAGGCAGTGCGCGTGTTAGCTCTGATCATGTTC
>CAZPOJ010000625.1:0-1050 GCA_964588005.1 uncultured Sphaerochaeta sp. | reverse complement strand
GAGAAGCGTGGCATAAGCCGCTACGGATTCGAACTGCTGACTATGGACGATGTGCTTGCTGAGGTTGCCCTGGATTTTTCCGGACGCCCCTCCTTGTTGTGGGAGGCCCCTCTGCACCGTGAGTATGTCGGTACCTTCCCTACGGAGATGATAGAGCATTTTTTCAAGTCGTTCAGTGATGCCGCACAGTGCAATCTGGCAATGAAGGTTACAGAAGGGAATGTCCACCACCAGATCGAAGCCCTTTTCAAGGCTTTCTCACGTGCCCTCAAAAGGGCTGTTCACAAGTATCCTTTCAGTGACGCCCTCCCTTCCACCAAAGGGGTCCTATGAGAATTGCCATAGTCAGATATAACGCCGGGAATACCCGTTCGGTGTTGTGCGCTCTCTCCCGTCTTGGCTATGAGGCGACGGTGACTGGGGAGCATGAGGAGCTCAGAAGGGCCGATAGAATAATTTTCCCTGGAGTGGGTGAGGCATCGACAGCGATGGCTTACCTTCGAAACTGCGGTTTGGATAGCTTGTTGCCTACCTTGAAGCAGCCCTTCCTGGGTATCTGCCTCGGTATGCAGCTGATGTGCAGTTCCAGTGAAGAGCACGAGACCCGGTGCTTGGGCATTTTCCCTCAAGAGGTCAGGAAATTCAAGGCACCCAACAATGAGAAGATACCGCACATGGGATGGAATACCATCGATGCGGGGGATTCTCCTCTTTTCAATGGTTTACAAGACCCTCTTTGGGGTTACTTTGTCCACAGTTATTATGTGCCTCTTTGTACCCATACTATAGCTGCAAGTGAGTATGCCTCTGTGAGGTTTACAGCATCCTTGCGAAAGGATAACTTTTGGGGGTGCCAGTTCCATCCTGAGAAGAGTGGCAGTGCCGGGGAACGGATGTTGAAGAATTTTCTGGAGGAAGTCTGATGGATATTATTCCTGCGATCGATATTATTGAGGGTGCGTGCGTACGTCTCAGCCAAGGGGATTACTCCCTGAAGAAGGAGTATGCTTCCGACCCCTTGGAGATGGCGAAGCGTTTTGAGGCCCATGG
>CAZPOJ010000624.1:0-1050 GCA_964588005.1 uncultured Sphaerochaeta sp. | reverse complement strand
CCTGTTGATTGTGCGTTGTACGCTTCGATCTGGGCCTTGGTAATGACCGAGACAGAGGATGAGTTGTTTGTTTCTGCTTGTGCGAATGCTACGTCAGAGATGACGAGCTCGTAGGCAGTTCCGATGTTGGTAGTTTGTGCTGCAAAGAGGGTAGAGAGGGCAAGCAGTACGACCAGGGAGAAGATTCCGCGCTTCTTCATGAAGGGCCTCCAAAAGAAATGATGTGCATCTTCTTCGTGGAGGTAGGGCGTGCCTATAGATATAGTATGGGCGCTGTCTCTTTTACCACGAAGAATGTCAATCTGGAAACGTCTCCTGACTTACGATTCTTCTTACTGACAGGCCTTCTCATCCATGGGACAATGGCAAATCTGTGTTCATCATCGATTACAGTGGCGGGACCGTCGGGGAGTCGCACCCCATTCCGTTTTTCCAGATCCAGCACCTCCATGCTAGTCTAAGAGTATCATCTTGGTCAATGGACAAAGCAAAGGCCTCCGGGTGGAGGCCTCTGTGGACAGACAATCTAAGAAGTGAGTTATGTGCTATTAGGTAGCTGAGTAATTGAAGGTAACAGTACCGGTATAGGTGCCTGATACCGCTGCATCAAAACTAGGCTTGTCAACACTGAGCGTTATTTGCTTTGAATCACCGGTGAGGGCGACCAGGGAGTTTACGTCCACGACTTTGACAGCAGTAGTGGTAGTCGAAGCTCCGTTGGTAGTGATCGAACCTGTTCCACATCCCACAGTGTAATTGATATAGGAAGTGGCACTGCCGACTGTGCTTGTCATGGGAGTGGCAATCATGGTGACTTCATACCCTGTGCGCTTGTTTGAAAGTGTGGTGAGGTATGCAGAGAATGTCTGTGGTCCGCTGGTTGAAATAGTCAGGTCTCCGAAGAGGCCTGTGTCAGCGTATGCCTGAGATGTATTGCCTGCAATTGCCAGCTCTGAAACCTTCATATATCCGATCTCACCAATGGTTGTTGTTACTTCGAAAGAATCTTGGACAGCAAAGATGCTGGCAGAGGCGATGATTAAGATTAAG
>CAZPOJ010000623.1:0-1056 GCA_964588005.1 uncultured Sphaerochaeta sp. | reverse complement strand
TAATATCGTAGGATTTTGAGCTGTAAAGTTTTTTCCCGTCGTAAAGCACTCCGGCCCAGGTATTGTGATTGGCGTTAATGGAACCTCTCAGTGTAATGATGACTTTTTTTGCCCTGGGAAAGCGCTGCATCAATTGAGTACAAACCGACTCAAAGGCAGCAGCATCTACTTTGCCCTGAGTAGCTTCAACCTCGAAACCTTCGGGTTTGATGCCAAAGACTTTTTCGGCATCTTCTTCATTGCCCAGAATTACATCACAGCCTTCCACCAGTTCAGGCATGACTTCAGATGCTTTTTTGCCGTATTTCCAGAGATTCTTGCGGTAGTTCAGGTCGGTGGATACCGTTATGCCCATTTTGTTGCAGGCTTTGATGGCTTCGAGGCAAACCTGGGCTGCACCTTCGGAAATGGCCGGAGTAATGCCTGTCCAATGGAACCAGTCTGCGCCCTGTAATACTTTTTCCCAGTCAATCATGCCGGGCTTAATTTCGGCAACAGAAGAATGAGCACGATCATATACTACCTTGCTGGGACGGGCTACGGCTCCGGTTTCCAGGAAATATATGCCCAAACGTTCGCCTCCGTAAATGAGGTGTTCGGTGCCGACTCCGTGTTTGCGTAAATTCATAACACAGGAAGCTGCAATGTCGTTCTGGGGCAGCCGGCTTACAAAATCCACCTTAATCCCGTAATTGGCCAGCGATACTGCCACGTTAGCCTCTCCTCCGCCAAAACTGGCATTCAGGCTCGTCGTCTGGTTAAAACGCAAATAATCGGGGCTGGCTAAACGCAACATAATTTCCCCGAAAGTAACCACTCTTTTACTCATTAGATCTGATGTCATAAATAAACGGCTGCAAAATAAAGAAAAATTTCATTGCAGCCGTTTATATAGATCGTTTAAAATTTAAAAAATGTTTTGGCGTTGTAGTAGGATACTCCTTCAACCATCTTACCCAGGAAGTCCATTTCGCTGTAAGGTATTTCACCTTTGACCACATCAACACCTATCAGGTTGCACATAATGCGGCGGAAATATTCGTGACGGGGGTATGA
>CAZPOJ010000622.1:0-1061 GCA_964588005.1 uncultured Sphaerochaeta sp. | reverse complement strand
ATTGACTCTACACCAGAAGCCAGACACAAATGTTTACATGAAAATCCGAATGGAGTTTTGTTATCGAGAGATGAATTTAGTGGTTTTATGGAAGAAGTAGGTCGATACAATAAATCTGGAGAATTAACCGAGCTTCTTTCAATATTTGACAACACATCTATTATCGTTAACAGGAAATCAGAGGATGTCATGTTTATTGATAAACCGTTATTAAACATATTAGGAGGCATTCAGCCCGATGTGATGCCGAGTGTATTAGGGACTCCAAATCTTAGGAATAATGGCTTCTTGCAGAGGTTTTTGTTCTGTAATCCTGATGAACAACTAGCAGCTTACTACTCAGATGCTACTGTCCCAGAGGAAATAGATATCAAGTGGTTAGACTTCTTTAAGTCGTTAATAGAAAAAAGAGAACATGAGAAAGAGATAGTCTTGACTTTTAGTCCGGAAGCGATGAGTTTATATAAAGCCTATTACAACATGACGGTTGATAAAATAAACCAAGCAGATGGATATATGTCCGCTGTTTATTCCAAGCTACTAATCTATGTTCAACGTTGGGCATTGATTACGGCCATTATAAGGGATGAAGACAAACAAAGTAAAATTAGTAGTATATCTATGGATTACGCTATACGATGTATGGACTATTTTGAGAGATGTGCCCAAAAGGTGTATGACAAACTAAGTCAGCCGACAAAACTTTTTTCGACTGGTGAACTAGTACGAGCATTAAACGAAAAGTTTGGCATAAAGAACTATACCAAGTTTGCCGAAAGTCTTGGTATGACTCAACAATCAATAAGTAAAATTTTGAGAGCAAGCAAGTAGTGGTTGTGGGTTGTAGTCCCCTTAAAGCAAGTGCTGATGCTCGTTTCGGGAGTTTCGACCCACAACCACATAAATGTTAAAAGGTTAATTTCTTACAAATCCAGGTTGTGGCCCATTTTGCTTGAAAGAGTCATCTGCAGGGCGTTTGAATGGGCCACAACCTACAACCAACAACAAAATGAATTATCTAGATCAACCCATCTCAATTTATAAAAACGTGTATGGTAATG
>CAZPOJ010000621.1:0-1063 GCA_964588005.1 uncultured Sphaerochaeta sp. | reverse complement strand
GATTGCTTGGATTTTGCAATGCCAGCTCTTCAGCCAGGATTTGTAAGGCATTGCCTTTGTTTGCATCCCCCTTCCCTAAGGCAAGGATGTTCCGGTACTTTTTCCAGGGTACCGGATAGTTCCCCCCATCCAACAGTGAGGTAAGGGACAAGGAAATGGATACAGCGGGCTCTTCTGGTAGGTCCAGCTCATCAAAGGAGCTGTTGAGCAAAGCAGCGAAGAAGGAGTAGGAAGCATCGCTGCTGGTCATGAGGCCCATCTCCCCACTAGTTTTCTCTCTGACCAAGGCTGCCTTCAAGCCGGTGTGTGTTGCTTCGAGGGTTGTATAGGTGGGCAGGTCCCCCATGCTGTCAGATCCGACAAAGGTGAACTTCTGCTGTGTTTTCCTGTCCTTGAGGTCCCAGTGCCCAGGAAGGTCCTCAATGGCAAAGCTTTCAAGCTTGAATGGTTGCCACGTCCTTTTTAGCTGCATGGACCCTTCAGTGAAGCGCGGCAGCTTGCTGATCGTATCCAGTTCAATCATTCGCATGAAATGCTTGTTGATGGCAGGCCCCAGCTCAAGGCCGGGGGCGAACAACGAGAGATAGAATTGCATATCAGAAGCTGTGAGGGAGGTGTATTTGGACAGTCCTATGACTTGCAGGCATAGGCCATTGAAAAGCATCAGGCTCAGGTAATGCCTGTTGCGGGCTACCTGGTTTGTTTGCATAGAAGCGATGTTTGGTGCGTGCATTAGGTGGGTCTCCCCAGTGAAGAGGTCTTCAATGAGGAAGAAGTCATTCCCAAGGGTCTCCTTGATGGCATAAAAACACCAGAACCCTGGGTTGTCCTCCCAGAAAGAGAGGGCCTTTATCTGATCATCTGATGCAACGCCCTTAACAGCGCGTCGCATCTTCCTGATAGCCTTGGGATCCATAAGCATGTGGGCATCGGTGTACAGTGATGCCTGGGCTATCCAGTACTCATGAGGCAAATTGCTGAGAGCGGCTTTGGCGAATATCGCCTGTACTGTCTTGAGTAACGTAGGTTTGCTTTCCACCCATTCGAGCATGTAATCATTGTA
>CAZPOJ010000620.1:0-1066 GCA_964588005.1 uncultured Sphaerochaeta sp. | reverse complement strand
TGGGTATTGTTGAGGACAAGGTCATCAAGAATCACTTTGCAGCCGAATATATCTTCAACCAGTACAAGGATGATAAGACGTGTGGCATCATAGAGAGTGACAAGGCCTTTGGGATTCAGAAGATTGCAGAGCCCAAGGGTGTCATCTGCGGCATCATCCCCACCACCAACCCTACCAGCACTGCAATCTTCAAGAGCCTCATCAGCCTCAAAACCAGGAATGCCATCATCTTCAGCCCACACCCACGTGCCAAGAAGTGCACTTGTGAGGCAGCAAGGATTATCCTGGAAGCCGCTGTGAAGGCTGGGGCTCCTGAGGATATCATCGGCTGGATTGATGAGCCCTCCATCGCCAAGACCGATTACCTTATGAAGAATCCTTTGATGAACCTCATCCTTGCAACCGGTGGGCCCTCGATGGTCAAGAGTGCCTACTCTTCCGGTATTCCTGCCATTGGCGTGGGACCGGGCAATACCCCGGCTCTCCTGGACAGGAGTGCCGACATCAAGATGGCGGTCAGTTCGGTTCTGATGTCAAAGACCTTTGACAATGGCGTTGTCTGCGCATCGGAGCAGGCCATCATCTGCCACAAGGATATATACCCAGCAGTAAAACAGGAGTTCAGCTCCCGTGGGGCATACTTCCTCAGCACCGAGGAGATCGCCAAGCTGCGTCTTGTCATCCTCGATCCCAAGCGCAACAGCGTCAACGCCGCCATTGTCGGCCAGAGTGCCGAGAAGGTTGCCCAGATAGCGGGCTTCACCGTTCCCAAGCACACCAAGGTCCTTATTGGGGAAGTAACTTCTGTAGAGGTTGAAGAGCCCTTTGCACACGAGAAGCTCAGCCCGATCCTTGCCATGTACAAGTGTGACAACTTTGGCGAAGGGACAGCCATGGCTGCCAAGCTTGTCGTCCTTGGAGGCTTTGGGCATACCAGTGTCCTCTACATCGACGAAGACGAGCAGGAAAAGGTCAATGCATTCAGCAGGACAGTAAAGACCAGCCGGGTTCTGATAAACATGCCTGCAAGCCAGGGAGCCATCGGGGACATCTACAACTTCCGTCT
>CAZPOJ010000619.1:0-1066 GCA_964588005.1 uncultured Sphaerochaeta sp. | reverse complement strand
GCCCTTTTAGGGATGTTTGTAGGGGATGCCCTTGGCATCCAGGTAGAAGGAAAAGAGGAGATGGCCATCCTTGAGGAGTTTCCCCAAGGTGTTAGGGAGCTGTACAGCGTTGAAAGAGAGTGGGGCGACAGCGGCGAGATTACCGAATGCGGTGTTCTGGGCATCCTGCTGTCCCAAAGCATGATAGCGCTTGAAAGCTATGACGCTGACCATACAAAAGCTACCTATCGCAAGTGGTTCAAGCTTGAACCGACCTTGCTACGCCCATCGCTTGTGGAATTATTCGAGGAAGAACCCTTGAGTACAAGCGAGAACACCTATGCCTTGATGCGAGTTGCGCCCATAGGGGTGGCGGGGACAAACAAGACAGAGAAGGAGATTGCCGCCATGGCTGAAGCTGAGTGCATCATGACCAACCTCAGCCAACACTGCATCGATGCCAACAAGGTCCTCGCCTGGGCCATAGCAGAGGCCATCAGGGGAGCAGACCATTCCTTCAGACTTGCAAACTATCTGCTGGCAACCAGCAAGAAGTTTGGCATCGAGGAGGCTGTACAACAAGCCATCCAAAAAGCCATGGAGGGAAAAGAGGTGCCATCAGGAGAGAACGAGAGTGTCCTGTACTCCTTGGAACTTGCCTTGTATGCTTTTCTGCACACCAGCAGCTTCGAAGAAGGCATGCACCTTGTGGTGATGAAAGGAGGGTCCGCCAACGCCAATGCCTCTATCTATGGAGCCTTGGCAGGCTCGTTCTACGGCGATGAGGGGATACCCTCACGCTGGAAGGAGGAGCTGGAGATTCCCTACACCTTGGCTAAGTACATCAAGAAGCAGACCACCTACCGAAGGGAGAAGCTCGGCCTGGAGTTTATGACTGACAATCTGGCAAAGAAACTGCTGGAGCTGTAGAGGGCCTACTGGAGCAAGAGGGCTATGTCGGCATAGAGCACATCCTCGGCGACAAAGCCAAGATAGCCCTTTACCACCCTACCTTCCTTATCAACGAAGACAGTGGTGGGCAGGCTGTTGGTCTGAAAGAGGGCGGCAAACATGCCGTCGTCGTAGA
>CAZPOJ010000618.1:0-1067 GCA_964588005.1 uncultured Sphaerochaeta sp. | reverse complement strand
AGTTCATTGAATACATACCCAACCACATAGAAGTAGCATGGGGCACTTGCCTTCACCTCTATGGTCAGCTCATCACCTGTATGGAAGGAAAGGTAATCCTTCTTGCCGTTCATCCTGATGTCCACTGAGAAACCTGTATCCACAGCATTGCCCCGTTCCAGCTGCTTTTGGAAGTCGTAGGCGATGGGGACTATCTCTTGCCCCTCATATACTGAGGGAAGCAACTCTGCCATTGAGGTTGAGACAACGCTCCCCTCCCGGTCTTCCAGGCGGTAGGTCACATAGATTCCTTCTTTGCCTTCGGTTTTCAGGGTATAGGTACCAAACAGGTAATACTTCGCCCTAGAGGCATCAGAGGCTGCCTTGGCTCCCAGCTCGGTCTGCATGGCATAGGCGAGCTGTTCGGCAAACTCAGTCACTCCGCCTGAACCGTTCAGCTTGGCAGGGTATACATAAGCACCATCTTTACTCACTGCCTTAGTTAGGTTCAGGGCAGCTTTTTCGTAGGAGTCGATAACCCTACCCTCCTCCATCAGCAGCAGCTCAAGGGAGTATCTTGATCGGCTTAAGGAGGGGAGCGCAGTCGCTCCAAGGGCACGGGCAACATACCCCAGTTTTTCAAACTCTGTGTAATACCCAAGCAACAGGTTCAGCTGTTCCTCTTTTGCCAGTGAATCTTTTGCTTGGGGAAGGTTGGCCTCCACTAGGGTTATCTTTTTAGCAAAATCCTTCAACTCGCTCTCATATAGCGGAAGGGAAGTAGAAGCCTTCACTACTGCCTCTACCTCATACACAAATGCCTTGTGTTTGGAGTCATACGAGGTACCCAAAACAGTATTGGAAACTCCCAGAAGCGGAAGGTCAGAAGAAACCTTGATCTCCTCCAAGAAGAAAGAGCGGTTGCCAACGATAACACCGGCAAGTTCGCTCTCTTTCTTTGTGGTCTCTACAAAACTCGAAACTTGGGAGTACAGGATTGAAGAAAGAGAAGCCAGGGCATCGCTTCTGGCCTCGGCTTCACTGAGACCGCTTCCGATGGCTGACACTACCAAGGCACTTTGCTTTGG
>CAZPOJ010000617.1:0-1073 GCA_964588005.1 uncultured Sphaerochaeta sp. | reverse complement strand
AAGTCTTGCACCGTGTCTTTGGATATGAAACCTTTTACCCCCTGCAGGAAAAGGTCATCGCCCATATACTGGGTGGGCAGGATGCCCTTGCCCTGATGCCTACCGGAGGCGGTAAGTCCCTATGCTTCCAGGTGCCAGCACTCTGCATGGATGGGCTGACGCTTGTGATAAGTCCCCTTGTTGCGTTGCAACATGATCAAGTGGAAGCGCTCAAGGCCAATGGTGTGGCGGCAGCGCTCCTCAACAGTACCCAATCAGAGGATGAAGCAGAAGAGGTTCTTCGTGATATTGCACAGGGCAAGCTCAAGCTGCTCTATGCTAGTCCAGAGAAACTCTTGCGATCTTCTGTAGCTAACAGCCTCCCAACGTGGAATATCAATCTTATCGCTGTGGATGAGGCACACTGCATCTCCTTCTGGGGACATGATTTTCGTCCCGAATACACACAGCTTGGCCGTTTACGGCACATGCTCCCCGGTGTTCCTCTCTTGGCCTTGACGGCAACTGCGGACCCTGCGATCCAGCGGGATATCCTAAAACAACTATCCATTGATGAGGCTTCACTCTTTCAGTCTAGTTTTGACCGTCCCAATCTCCACCTATCAGTCTTGCCTGGACAGAAACGATTTGAAAGATTGCGGCATTTCTTGAAGAGTCACCACAACCAGGCGGGGATCATATATTGCCTCTCCCGCGCTGCTACCGAAGACCTGGCTGAAAAACTCAACCGATTGGGATACAAGGCCGATGCGTATCATGCTGGTATGAGCACAGAAGATCGTCATGGTGCCCAAGATGCATTCCTCAAGGATGAAACGCTCATCATATGTGCCACTGTAGCCTTCGGGATGGGAATCGACAAATCAAACGTCCGCTGGGTCGTTCACTGGAACCTACCTAAAAACCTTGAAGGGTTCTATCAGGAGATCGGAAGAGCGGGGCGAGACGGGCTACCCGCCGACACCCTCCTCTTTTATAGCTACGCCGATGTCGCCCAACAGCTCAGGTTTCTCGATAATGCCAGTGTTGAGCGCCGAGAGTTGCTTGAGGCGAAATTGGATAGGATGAAACAG
>CAZPOJ010000616.1:0-1078 GCA_964588005.1 uncultured Sphaerochaeta sp. | reverse complement strand
CCTGGCTTGATTGCACGCAAGGAAGGCAGCAGAGATGTTACAGCTAACACTATACCTTTTGTGATCAGCGATGGGACGATGACGCGCCTTTATGGGTTGCTTCCGATTCAAAGCAACCAAGGCCCTGTTTTGGTTTATAGTGAGGGGCGATTGCTGGGCAAGGCCGATGCAGCAAATTCAGTATATCTGACGGCAAAGACATCCCAAGACGCCAAAGCGAAAGGGATTACGTTTGAACTTGTTTCATCAAAGAAGAGGAATACTGTCAGCTTAGAGATCGAGGAAGGAATCAACGATGTATATTTTCCAAGATTCGTGTATCAAGTAGGAGAGGCTGGTCCTGCTGGGGGGTATGTATTCTACGACAAGGGAAGCTACAGTGAAGGCTGGCGGTATCTGGAGGCAGCCCCTGCAGCCTATGAATATAACGGTAAAGTCTGGGGAGGCTACGGTACGACTGTAGGAGGCACCGGTACAGCGATAGGGACGGGAAAACTCAATACAGAGAAAATTGTATCAAAGTTCGGCAATGCCGAGCCGTCTCGAAACAAGACAGACTATGCAGCAAAGCTGTGTTTTGACTTGGTGGTTACCAAAGATGGTGTTGCATATGACGACTGGTTCCTGCCCAGCAAGGATGAACTGAACAAGATGTATCAAAATCTCAAGAGGAAGAATATTGGAGGTTTTTCTGTCGATGTCTACTGGAGTTCCTCGGAGTACGATGCCTACTGCGCGTGGGACCAGAACTTCTACGGTGGGAATCAGGGCGGCTACCACCGGGGCAACGGCTATGGCAGGGTCAGGCCTGTACGGGCTTTCTGATGAGTTATTTACCTATTTAACCAATAAACTAGGAAAGGGGGAACTACCTCTTGCTTATATTATTCAAGAGCAATCTCGTTTCCGTAATGAACGTAGGAGTAGGGTGATCGTATGAGAAAATTTTTCGCCGTATTGGCCGTGATAGGTTTGACAATATTGTTGGGAACAGGGTGTTCTTCCTTTTTGCAAGAGGGAGCATCTGATCCCCAAAGGTCTTTGGAGCAAGAGGAGCAAGTCTTGTCACAAAATGCTT
>CAZPOJ010000615.1:0-1078 GCA_964588005.1 uncultured Sphaerochaeta sp. | reverse complement strand
CGCGATGGCGCAAATCAGGGCGGAACAGGCGCTCACACGAGGCGTAAAAGCTATTGCAGTCACACAAGCCTATCATCGGAGGGTCCTCACTACCGCTGTGACCACACCAAAGAGGATCAGCTCCTCCTCGTCGGATAGATGGATATCGGCATAGTCGGGGTTCTCAGCGTGCAAGATCGCCTTTCCCCCCACGATCAGGAGCGTCTTGACGGTGAAAGCTCCCCCCACCTCCGCTACTATGACATCGCCGGCCTTTGCCCTGAGGCTGCGGTCTACCACCAGGATGTCCCCGCTGAAAATCCCTTTCTGCTTCATGGAATCCCCCCTGCAACGCAGGCAGTAGGTGTTGGCCTTATGCTTGAACAAGAGGGCGTTGAAGTCAAGGCTCTCCTCCTTGCTGTCTTGGGCAGGGGAGGGGAAGCCACAGCTTACTGTCTCGAGAAAAAAAGGCATATATAACTCATCCATGACTCCTATAATCATGGATGAGTAAACATATGTCAAGTAGTACTAGTTAATCGGCATATTCACCAGGATGGTGGTGCTCCCCAGGCTTCCCAGCCTGGCATGGCTGACGATGACATCATAGCGGTGGGACCCTGCCTTGGGAATTGAGGTGTAGGAGAGTGAGTTGGTTCCGACTCGCTCGCCTTCACAGTACCACGATATGACCAAATCTTGTGCAGCTAGGCCCTGGAGGTTGCTTGGGACAAAGGTAAGGGTGACTTCCTGTCCCGCAGTAGGGGTTGCAGGGTTACACGTCACTGTTCCTTCCAGGGGCATCATGGTGTCGTTGATGACCGTCATGGTGAAGATGTTTGAGCGGTCCCCCATCTTCATCTCCAGAGCTCCTGCTGTCGGTGTGCCTGCCACGATGCGCACTGCCTCTACCGAGCCGCTGACCACCACGCCTTGGCTGGAGAGCTTGGAGATGAGGGTGTAGGAACCTGAGGGAAGAGTAGCCCCAAAGGTGGCGCTTCCTGCAACTTTGTTTACTGTAGGCTGCGATATGGCAACAGTATCTCCTTGCTGGTCGAGCAGGCTCAACACCAGAGCCATATCGCTGGCTACCTGGTCG
>CAZPOJ010000614.1:0-1078 GCA_964588005.1 uncultured Sphaerochaeta sp. | reverse complement strand
ATTGTTTCTTCCGAGACCGAAGAAACAGCTTCTGGTTGGAAGCAGCAAGCAAATCGATACTGATCTTGAAGTCGCGAAAAAACTTTCAAACGCCCAATCCCGTTCATTTGTGTTCTCAAGAGAGTTTCTGAATGCTGTGAGAAGCACGGTGAAGCAATCCGCCAATTCTGACATGGAGCTTTCCTTTTATGCCCATCTCATAGAAAGCTTGGTAAATTTCGGTAACCACGAGCTATTTGTCATCAACACAACCAATTCCGGCCTTATAAGCCTGAATGCACAGCCATTGGTCTTTAAGTATACAACAGGGAATTCGGGTGCCATCGGCACGATGATGATTCCTCTCAATGAACCGGCTGTGATACCAAAGAAGGCAAAGGACGTAGTCATAAAAGTCATCCAGACCATGAATGTGGTACTGGAGCAGATAATCCCCGGACTTACCATTCACTTCAAGGATTTGGGGACGCAGGTTCTTGAGAATGGAGAGGAAGGCAGCCGGATCCAGCTTATGTCCCACAAGAACAACCGGGAAATTCCTCTCAATTATGAATCTGAAGGCATCAAGAAGATCGTCTCCATTCTCCAGCTTCTCATCGTCGTCTACAATCAGACATCCATCACTGTTGCCATTGATGAGCTCGACTCTGGGGTATTTGAATATCTTCTCGGAGAACTGCTCAGCATCATCTCAGAAAGGGGAAAGGGACAGCTGATTTTCACCTCGCATAATCTGCGCCCCCTGGAAACGTTGGATCGAGGATTCATTGCCTTCACTACTACAAATCCTCACAAGCGCTACGTTCGCATGACAAACGTCAAAGAGAACAACAATCTCCGCGACTTCTATTTCAGGGACATCATGCTCGGGGAGCAGGATGAGGAGCTCTACGAGCAGACGAACAATGCTGAAATAGCTCTCGCGTTCAGGGAGGCTGGAGAATACTGTGGCTCGTAAAAAGATTGTGTTCGTAATCGTCGAGGGGCCTTCCGATGCTGAAGCGCTCGAAGTTCTCCTGAACCAGATATACGACAAGAATTCCGTATACCTTGAGATCACGCACGGCGATGCCACCAC
>CAZPOJ010000613.1:0-1079 GCA_964588005.1 uncultured Sphaerochaeta sp. | reverse complement strand
GTAAATATAAGCAACAATGTAATTATCGGGAATGGGTGCAAGATACAAAACAATGTCTCCCTGTATGAGGGAGTTGTATTGGAAGACCATGTATTCTGTGGCCCCTCCTGTGTTTTCACCAATGACCTGACTCCCCGTGCAAAGTATCCCAAAGGAAAGGCGGGGTACAAGAAGACTCTGGTCAGAGACGGAGCCTCCATTGGAGCCAATGCCACCATTGTCTGTGGAAACGTCATTGGAAGATGGGCACTCATCGGGAGCGGGGCAGTTGTCACCAAGGATGTGCCTGACCATGCCCTGATGCTGGGTATCCCTGCAATACAGAGGGGATGGGCATGTGAGTGTGGAGAAGTACTTGATGAGAATCTACAGTGTAAGTCTTGTAGTCGAACCTATGGAATGACTGAGTCAGGTCTTCAGGAAAACTGATAAGGATATGTATATGGAATTCAGGGATTTGAAACAGCAGTACCAGATACTGAAAGAAAAGATGGATAAGGCAATCCTCGAAGTAATGACAGACTGCAACTTCATCAGTGGCAAACAGGTTAAAGAATTCGAGAAGCAACTTGCTGAGTATGTGGGAACAAGGCACTGCATCACCTGCGCTAATGGTACTGATGCCCTCACCATGATGTTGATGGCTTGGAATATAGGTCCAGGTGATGCCGTGTTCGTTCCTGACTTCACCTTCTTTGCTACGGGGGAGGTTGTCTCCTTTGAAGGTGCCACACCAGTCTTTGTTGATGTTGACCCTGATACATTCAATATGGATGCGAAGAGCTTAGAGAAAGCAATACTTGCAGTAAAAAAAGAAGGGAAGCTGATACCTAAGGTTGTTATCCCTGTCGACCTCTTCGGCCTTCCTGCTGATTATGATGATATAACAGAGGTTGCTCATAGATATGGGATGAAGGTGCTAGAAGATGGAGCTCAGGGCTTCGGAGGAATGTACAAAGGAAAAAGAGCCTGTTCTTTTGGTGATGCTGCAACAACCTCTTTCTTTCCTGCAAAGCCTCTAGGTTGCTATGGGGATGGCGGAGCTATCTTTACAAACGACGATGAGACAGCAGAGTATC
>CAZPOJ010000612.1:0-1080 GCA_964588005.1 uncultured Sphaerochaeta sp. | reverse complement strand
CTGTACAATAGGGAGCATGTATAACCTCAAAGAGATTAAGAAAACCTGTGACCTGTTTACCAAAGCCTACTCTAGCTACAATGAATACATCTTCGACTGGATTGAAGACAAAACTACCATCATCAGGACTGTAAATGAAATCTTCTCCAAATCCATTCTAACCGATATGCCCGAGGATTACTGGATAGACCAAGCATCACTGTACACCGATGCCCAGTTGCTTACCGATCCCAAGACTATCAAGAAGATACGCAAGGAGACCGAAGGCTTTATGCCAAGCGAGGCACGAAAATCCCTTGCATACTGGATGCGTAACCCAGGATTTTGGTGTTACTTTGCCATCACAGAAGCCTTGGGGGATGACTTCTTCATCATTGAAGACCTGGTGACAGGGGATACCCACCTTATGCACTCCCTACCCATCACATATTTGCAGACAAAGCCGATTGCAAAGGACAAGCACTACCTCTGCCTCATGCTGCCCAATGGTTCATGCCTGCAAACCATAGGCTTTCCTAAGTTCTTCTCCTTTCCAGCCTCTGATTTTCAGTTCTTCTTTTCACTGTTCTCCCCTGGCCTTGATCTGGGACCTGCCATCAACAAGCATTTTATTAAGTTGGTCGAGCTGGAGACTATCGAGAGCATGCCTCTGTTTTTCGGCGAGGGCCTTAAGGTGAAGCAGATCTGGCAACCTTTCAAGCTCAAGAACTTCAACATCTCTGATTTGGAAGGCACCTGGGATGCAAGGGAACTAGGCAAGCAACAGATATTCAGGTTTGTCAGTGAGGCTGCAAGCTATGCAAGCCTGCCCAACTCCCATATTTTTAAAACTGAGTGTGACTTTCTCAAAATAGAGCTGGTGCGGGACAATAGAAGCGGGGAGATGGGCATCTTTACTTCATCCGAAACTTCCTACACCTTGTTCTCCGCCCTGCTTAAGCGCTCCTATCCAGAGCTAGTCCTACCGGAACAACCTCTGGTTACAATCTCACTGGGACTTGGCCTGCTCCTTGCAGAAGGCGATTTCCCCCTACCTTGGAAACAGTTCACTGCCCTCATAGACACCATGAACGATTCTAA
>CAZPOJ010000611.1:0-1081 GCA_964588005.1 uncultured Sphaerochaeta sp. | reverse complement strand
TCATACTCAATCGTAGCGTACAACAGGGCAGGAAGCAAGAATAGAGCCTTCCAGAATTCGGTGACCCTGGTTTTCTCTGCAATTGCAACGAATGAGAGCAAGAAACTACCAAGAAGCTCATCATACCCGCAAGACTGAGAAGAAAAGCCATGCAGAGCAACTTCTCTTCTCATCCTTCCAATAGTATGAGGACCCTTGCACTGGTGGAGTGCTCCTTAGACATACCTAAATAAATAGGTTTGTTACATATCTGTCACCTTGTACATACCTTGTACATAACTTCTCACATTTCTCCTCTGTATTTCATGATTCTTCTATGCTAGCAGAACAATAGTATGTATACTGTGAGAAATATTTCGGAGGTTATCTTGGGCCATCTCTACTATGTGCAAAATTCCATCATAAGCCACATCCTTGTCATTATCATGCTCTACTACGTGTTCGGACAGGGAGGGAAAAGACAGGCTCAGGACTCGCTGTTTGTCATGTTGCTCTTCAGTGCCTTGTCCTTGCTCTCCTTGGATTTATGTTTGAACCTGCTCTCAGGAAGAGTATATCCCGGCTCGCGGATTGTGCTCTCCCTTGTTGCCTTCTTTTTCTACTTGCTTTCGCCACTACCTGGTTATTTCTATTTTCTCTATGTGGATCAATTGGATAAGAGATGGGAGCAAATCCCTGAGAAGTTTGGGCTTTTGGCAGCAATTCCTCTCCTAACTAACGCTCTATTTACCATAGTAAGCCTCTTTAATGGAATGATATTCTCCATAGATGTAGGAAGTACGTACTCTAGAGGATCACATTTCTATATAATTATTGTAATTAATTTGCTCTATTTTATAGGGGGACAACTCCAAAGCATTCGTAATCTTTGGATTAAAAAAAACGTACAGAGTTTTCTTAACCTTCTGTTGCCTACTCCTATAGTCGCTGGTGCTTTCGTGCAAGTCTATATTGAGGGGGTGGAGGTGATGCTCCTAGCATTTGCCTTGAGCTTGCTCATGGGCTTTCTGTACAATCAGAATACGTATGCCAATAGGGATTTTCTTACTGGGTTGTACAACCGCAGCATAGGAGAGGAGTA
>CAZPOJ010000610.1:0-1083 GCA_964588005.1 uncultured Sphaerochaeta sp. | reverse complement strand
ATCCTTTAGGTTTTTCGCTGCCCTGCTCTACTCCTTGCAAAAAGGCACCGCCAAAAGCTCTTCCCGGTAAACCCACCGGGCTTTGAATAATTTTCAGATCTTGTTTTGCCGATTGAATATATACTTTTTTGAATTTCTCCGAGGCATCGCATTCATCCGTGGGTACAAAAATACTGCCCATTTGTACGGCAGAAGCTCCCATTCTCATAAAACGTAAAACATCCTCTCCTGTCGAAATGCCCCCTGCAGCAATGACCGGAATATTCTTTTGACTACGGTATCTTTCGGTAACACTTAAGACTTCGGGAATCAATTGTTCCAAAGCAAAATGTTCGTCTTCGATTTGTTCTTTTTTGAATCCTAAGTGACCTCCGGCCTTGGGGCCTTCCACCACTATGGCATCAGGTAAATAATTGTAATTCTTTTGCCATTTCTCGCAAAGAATCGATGCTGCACGGGCAGAAGAAACTATGGGTGCGAGCTTGGTCTGGCTGTCTTTGCTCAGATAAGAGGGTAAATCAAGCGCTAATCCGGCTCCGGCAAAAATAATGTCGGCTTTTTCTTCGATGGTGGTACGTACCATGTCGGCAAAATTAGACAAAGCTACCATGATATTAACTCCCAGCATCCCCCTGGTTTTTTCCCTGGCTTTACGCAATTCTTCGCGGAGCCCCCAGATGCAATTCCTGAGATAATCGCCCGGGTGTTTTTTGTACAACAAACCCAGGCCGGCACAGGAAATAACGCCAATGCCACCTTCGTTGGCCACCGCAGCAGCCAGTCCGGACAAAGAAATACCTACCCCCATACCACCTTGAACAACCGGCAACATGATCTGTCTGTTTCCTATATTAAATGATTGTATCATACCAAAAATTAAGAACGAAGCCTTGTTTAGTGCTTCGGGGGAATCGCATTAACCTAAGCTGCTATTGAGATCAACGAAAACACGACTGGATTTGTCAGATCACTGAAAAAACAAAGCAAAATCGCGCACGGGTTCAATAGAAACTTTGAAACTACAGGCGACAAAGATACGGAATTTATTCGGTATAACACCTCTTTTTACCTGTTCGGTTAAAT
>CAZPOJ010000609.1:0-1084 GCA_964588005.1 uncultured Sphaerochaeta sp. | reverse complement strand
GGGGCAACAAGTCATCACACAGATTGGAAATTCAGATGAACTCTCTAAGTTCCTACAGGGACATACGCTTCCTTCTATAAAGACACACATCTCTGCTAAGGCATATATGATATATGTATGTCCTTCCCGATTTGAGCCATTTACCTTTTTGTTTGCCACTTCCTTGCAGGAGCCCATGGCTCCTTTGCGCTTGATGCTCATCATCTGCATATCCGTGCTCATTGTCATCGGCCTATTGGCTTTGTTCATATCTTTTGTGCAAGGCAGAAAAAATGCCAAGCCTTTAGAAGAGATGCTTGAGAAGATGGGTGTTGGTCTGGATGGTAAGGAGAATGCTTTTGCTTTATTGGAGCAAAATATAGACAAGCTTCTAGTCGAAAAGAATGTGCGTGTAGGAAAGCTGCAGGACCAACAGGATATGATCAGCGGCTTGTTCCTTAATTATATCCTCACAGAGGGTAATTTGACTGAAAGTGATGCTAACAGTGTTGCATCAAGATATGGCCTGACGTTTGAAAATCCTTATTTTACGGTTAGTGTTGTCATTATGAAGAACTCGGAGGATGAAACCTTACGCGGTGATATTCTCAAGTTCTTTGGCAATAAGGATATCATTGTCTCCTATCGGAGTGATCGCTATGTTCTCTTGTTCAATACAGAGGAGATTCTTCCTCCACAAGAGATGGCTTCCAATCTTGAGCTGATGGCAAGAACTGTTTTTTCTGGTATTGAGGTGGTGATGGAGATAGGTCTTTCCTATAACCAGATCATTGATATCCCCCAAAGTTATTCGGAAGCGTTATTTGTTGCAAGCTCTAGAAAGAAAAGCCAGGGCACAGATGCCTGTTGCTATTCCAAGGAGTTGCTTCCAGAGGAGATAAAGCAGTGTGCCAATGAACTTCATGCTCTTCTGATACAGCAAAAATACCGGAAGGCAAAGGAAGTTGTTGCTGCAATGTATAAGAAGGACAAGACAGAATATACAACTCCTTCTACCCTTAGGACGATATATGCCCCAGTTGAAGCTGTTCTGATCAAGGCACTGGAGCAGTGTAAAGGTGATGGTTTGCTCCCCGAAGATGTA
>CAZPOJ010000608.1:0-1088 GCA_964588005.1 uncultured Sphaerochaeta sp. | reverse complement strand
GACAATAAGAACGGTAGGGATGGGTATTACTGCTCTCTGGTGGAATCCAAAAGGGTTGAGGGCAAATCCCGCCACGTCCTCATCCTATCCTTCGGATATGTTCCCTCCGAAAGGCTTCCCTACCTGAGGGCAGCCTTCAATGAAGGGGAGCCGGAGGAGATCCTATCCAGGGAGAAGGTGAAACTTGCAGCAAGGAAGACAGGAGGAAAAAAGAATGGCAAGACTTGAGTACACGATCAAGACAACGCTCGATGATGGGACCGTTGTGGAGAAGACCATATCCAAGGAGTGCGACCTTACGCATCCCGACAAGATCGACAGGAAGACAATGAAAGGGCTTCTCTCAGATATCGACAAGTATGAGAAGGCGCTCATCTCCACGCGCAAGGAGGCGGAGAAGGAGTTCGCCGAGGCAGTCTTCGCCAGTGATGATGTGAAAAAAAAAGCCAAAAAAGAGCCGCAGACTCAGAAATAGGCCGATTCTGCCTAACAATCGATGATGATTTCGATACTTTCCTCACGCCAAAGCAAAGGTTTGTCAGCCTCTCCCTTGAGGAGCTGTCCCTCAAAACGCTGACGAAGCTCAGCTACAGGGATTGCATGGAATTCCTCAATCGGGCGATGCATAGGGATGAGGGGGAACTTTTCTGCCATCGCACGATAGCAGACCATGCAGAAAGCGTAGGGTGGCGCGTATCAAAAGCCCTTTCGGATACCGCATCCTCCATCCTTTCCTCCAATGGATTTGATCCCGACACCGCACTCCCCCTCGATACCAAGACCCTGCCCAGCAGCATCACCAAGCCAAAGGTCACAGACATGTCAGATGAGCAGTGGAGTGCGATAGTTTCAGATATGATAAGCACCTATAACATCGACAAGCCTGAGGAAGAGCAGATATGCGATATTCCGCTTGCCCAGGGCATGGAGGCAAAGGCTTGTGAGACCTGCATGATAAGCATCGATGATGTGGGGGTGAGACACCAGAAGAAGACAAGGAAGAACGGTGAAGTAAAACAGCGGAAGTTTGTCGAGAATACGGTAATACACATACAGGCGGACGGCAAAGCCTATGTCATCACGGCCGT
>CAZPOJ010000607.1:0-1090 GCA_964588005.1 uncultured Sphaerochaeta sp. | reverse complement strand
TTGATAATGTAAATACACTCATCTCCGAAGGAAACAATATTCAGGCGATGGGTATGCTTGGGTACATTGGAAGGTATTATCAGGGCATTCTCAGTAAGGGAAGAAACGCGATTACCGTGAAAGAGGAGTTGGAGTTGGTGAAGAACTACCTACAGATTCAGAGCATCAGGAATCCTCAGCTCTTCTCGTATCGAATTGTAATGGAGGAGAGGCTTGCACACTATACCTGTTTGAAAATGCTTATTCAGCCCATTGTTGAGAACACCGTGCTTCATGGCTTTAGCAGGATGAAAGAGAAGGGCATGATTACTCTTACTGTATCAGATACGCAAGACACCATAGGTATTACCATAGTCGATAATGGTTGTGGTATGGAGGAAGAGCAGCTGCAAGGTATTTTCAACGCTTCGGGGTCTTCACTCTTTCACCATTTTGGTCTTAAGAATATCAGAGATAGAATCCAACTTAGATATGGAAGTGAATACGGTGTTACCGTCTCTTCCCGCAGGGAAGAGGGCACCACCGTTTCTGTTACGTTTCCTAAGGTTATGTGAGGGGTATACTGATGTACAAGGTACTGTTCGTTGATGATGATCCATTAATCATAAGAAAACTGCATAGTGCTATAGATTGGAACAAAGCTGGTTTTTCCATACTGCCCTCTGCTGAGGATGGGGTGCAAGCTTTGGAGTATCTCAAGAAGCATCAAGTGGATTTGCTTATCTGTGATATCAATATGCCGCGTATGGATGGTCTTGCTCTTTCCAAGGAGGTATATGAGAGGTTTCCCTCGCTGCCTATTATTCTTCTGACGGTCAATGATAGCTTTGCCTGCGCTCAGCAAGCCCTTAATCTGGGGATTATCCAGTACTTGCTCAAACCTATTCACCCTGGAGAGCTGCTTGAGGCTGTTACGAAAGCTACACAGGAGTTGCAGGATGAAGCAACGCTACTCAATCTCAAGGATATAGCCCAGTCGGCTGAACGATCTGAAAGAGATACCTTTCTCTCCTTTTTGGTCTCTGGGTATCGTAACATGACAGATGAGCAAGTACAGGAGAAGTTTAAACAGTTCCATATTCCGTTTAAT
>CAZPOJ010000606.1:0-1092 GCA_964588005.1 uncultured Sphaerochaeta sp. | reverse complement strand
TACAGTAGGAGAAGAACTCTGTTTGAATAGGGAGAGAACATATGAAAGATATAGCGTACAAGCCACTGGGCAGGACAGGCATAGAGGTCTCGGAACTCTGCTTTGGCACGATGTCCTTTGGAGGACGGGCTGACAAGACAACATCCAAAGAGATGTACCTGGCATGCAGGGAGAGGGGGATCAACTTCTTCGACTCGGCCAATGTCTACCAGAAAGGGGTTGCCGAGGAGTACCTGGGCGAGTTCATTCGCGATGAGCGACACAGCGTGGTCATCACCACTAAAGGGGGCTCGGCCATGGCCGATGGGCCAAACGGGAAAGGGAGTTCCAGAAAACACCTTACCCATGCCCTGCATGAGAGCCTCAGAAGATTGCAGACAGACTACATCGACCTCTATTTCATCCACCACTACGACCCCCTCACCCCTCTTGAAGAGGTCCTCAGGACCCTTGACGACTTTGTCTCCCAAGGGAAAATCCTCTCGGTAGGGGTGAGCAACTATGCAGCTTGGCAGATAGCCACGATGCAAGGGATAGGAAACCTGCACGCACTGACCTCAGTGCATTGCATCCAGCCGATGTACAACATCGCAAAGCGGCAGGCTGAGGTTGAACTGCTGCCCCTGGCGCAAGAGGAGAATCTCGGGGTAATCAGCTACAGCCCACTCGGAGGGGGGCTTCTTACCGGTCGCTACGGCCAGAATGCCCAGCCCGTCGGACGCCTGGTCGAGAACAAGACTTACAAAGCCAGGTATGAAGGGGATTTCTACCAACAGGTAGCGACCGGTTTTACCAACCTGGCCCAAGAGAGGGGGCTCTCCCCTGTTAGTTTGGCCGTTGCCTGGGTTGCAGCAAATCCTGCCATCACAGCCCCCATCATCGGAGCTGCTACTGTTGAGCAGTTGCAAGGCTCCCTCTCCTCCCTTGAGGTGGAACTTGACGAGCAGATTATGGCTGCCATCGATGGAATCAGCGCTCCCCCTCCTCCAGCTACCGATAGAAGTGAGGAAAAGATGGTGTGACAACACATGCTAAAAAAGAACTGTCGACAATAAAATGGCATGAGTAGGTCGTTTTAGGTAACTTTTCATC
>CAZPOJ010000605.1:0-1094 GCA_964588005.1 uncultured Sphaerochaeta sp. | reverse complement strand
CTATTGGCAACAATGACGTTACACAGCTTCTTGAACTCATTCAGATCTTTGATGACCCTACTACCAAAGAACTCCTTTTCTGAAAGAGAGGGTTCATACACTACTACCTGTATGCCCTTTGCCTTAATACGTTTCATAACTCCCTGGATTGAAGATTGGCGGAAGTTATCAGAACCAGCCTTCATGGTCAGGCGATAGATTCCAACTACAATGCTAGAAGCATTGTTTGATTTGAAGCCTGCCTTCTGAAGAATCCTATCAGAAATGAAGTCCTTACGGGTTCTATTTGCATCAACAATTGCTGTCATGATGTTTTGAGGAACATCCTCGTAATTGGCTAGGAGCTGTTTGGTATCCTTGGGAAGGCAGTAGCCTCCGTATCCGAATGAGGGATTGTTGTAATGCGTTCCAATACGGGGATCAAGACCAATTCCATCTATGATGGACTTGGTATCCAATCCTCTAATTTCTGAATAGGTATCCAGCTCATTGAAGAAGGAAACCCGTAGTGCAAGATAGGTATTGGCAAAGAGTTTAACAGCCTCTGCTTCTGTAAGATCCATGACCAAGGTAGAAACATCTTTCTTTATAGCGCCTTCAGCCAGCAGAGAAGCAAACTTTTCTGCAGCCTCTTTCAATCTGGCATCATCCAAAGGACAGCCTACTATGATCCGAGAGGGATAGAGGTTATCCTCTAGAGCTCTTCCCTCTCGAAGGAACTCAGGGCTGAACAGTATGTTGTCAGATTGATACTTCTCTCTGACAGAAACTGTATATCCAACAGGGACTGTAGACTTGATTACCATGATGGCAGATGGGTTCACTGCCATAACCTGCTTAATCACCGATTCAACAGAAGAGGTATCAAAGAAGTTCCTCACAGGGTCATAGTTGGTTGGTGTGCTGATGATGACATAGTCTGCATCCTTGTAGGCACTATCTCCATCTGTGGTTGCAATCAAATCAAGAGAATGATTTATAAGATAATCACTGATCTCAGCATCAACGATGGGAGAGACGCGGTTGTTGATCATATCAACCTTGGATTGGATAAGGTCGACAGCGACCACCTGGTTGTGTTGGCTCAACAACAC
>CAZPOJ010000604.1:0-1094 GCA_964588005.1 uncultured Sphaerochaeta sp. | reverse complement strand
CTTATGAGCATGAAATAGCCCAACTTACCCCTCGCCTCATCCACAGCCTTGGTATCCATCTCGAACACACAGGTGCTGTTTCCTGTCTTGCGCACGATGATGAGCGACTTGTGCTTGCACGTGAAAAGCCTCTTCTGGGCATCCTTTACCGAAAGCTCCTTGCTTGCAACCTTTTCGGTAAGGGAGGCGATGGAGTCCTCAAGCTCCCCATAGAGCTTGGGTTCCTGGTCTGCGGCCTTCATCCTGTTGTAGTAGACATGCACATGGACCTTGGTGGGATACTCCTTCTTCTCGTCGTCGGTGAGCACGATCTCCTGGCGTACGGTCTTTGCATACACCCCATGCTCGGACAGGTACCGGGTGCAGTCCTCCTCAAAGGTTCCCCTCACAGATTTCAGGGAATCCTTGTATACCGTCATATTTGACTTGATGCACATGATGACATCGTAACGGCAGTCATAGTGGAGCCTTTGGAGGTTGTTCCAGCTGCAGTAGCCCCTGTCCAGGGCGACCCTGCTGAAATTGTATCCCATGGCCTTGGCAACATCTACGAAGTTGTCGATGGTCTTGCTGTCGGGGATGTTGCCCCTATATATCCTGTAATAGGCACATCGCCGCTCCCTGCTGCTGTATACTGCGGCCATGGCGAAATGCTTCAGGTCGGGGTCCTGCTTGCCCTTGGAGACCTCCACTTCTGACAAGTCGTTGGAAAATGAGGCAAACGCGGTCCCATCGAAAGCGCAAAAGTGCTCTTCCTTGCTCCTGGTGGGATTTGCTTTCCGTATGATCTTGTAGAACTCGTTGACATGCTCCTCTGTTATGGATGCGAGGATGGCGCTGCTTTCGCTGCTGCTGATCTCCCTCCCACAGGGGTGGACATGCGACTGGTCAAAATCCCAGAAGTCGTCAAGGGCCTCGTTCTTGGTGACCAGCACATAATAGGAAAGGGAGAGTATCTGATCGGCTCTCTTATCACCGAAAAGGGCATAGAGGGCCGCGACGAACCCCTCTACAGAGGCGATGTGATGAAGGGCATGGGTGAGCCCTGCCTTCTTTTTTCCTGAAACTGAAGTGACCACTTTGGTAAGGGCCTT
>CAZPOJ010000603.1:0-1100 GCA_964588005.1 uncultured Sphaerochaeta sp. | reverse complement strand
AGCGCTCCCACCTCGTCGTTGAACACCAGGAGCAATACCCCCGGTATTGAGCAGAGATTGCAAAATACAAAGAACGCCTTGCGCTTTCTCCAGCGGTCAGAGAGGGAGGGCAGCAATACTGCCCCTATCATGCCTCCCCCCAGAAGCACTATGCCAAGCCTCCCGTCAGAGTCAGGGAAGCCCAACAAGGCACTTATGGAGTCGATCTTTACCAGAATGGTCGCCAGGACCCCCCAGCCAACAGCGAATATGATCATAAGGCCCCGTAACGAAGAGACCTTGTTCATTGCCTTAAAGGATTTGATAAATGAAACATCCTCAGCCCTTTGCAATGCAGAGGAGGGAGTTGGAGGATTCTCCCGGATAAGAAAAGCGGCAGTAAGGGCAAAGACCGAACAGATGAGGGCATAGGTGCCCATCATCCTCTCAAACCCAGCACCGTAGTTGGGAGCACCGGCGCGGGTGACTACCATCAGGGGGGAGAGGACCATCACTATGCCCAAGGAGAGATATTGCGCTGCTGAAGCCATACCAACGGCCATTCCCCTCTCGCGTATGGGAAACCACCGAGAGACTATCTCGGTGATGCTGTTGAGCACCACCGCTTGGGCGAGGGCCAGGATTATTTGGCAAAAGAGCACTATAGGGAAATTAGAGAGGTATATCCACTTGCCCAGGGCACCAAAGATAATCATCCCTGCAGCAATACGAATACTCAGCGTCACCCCCAAGCGGTGTATCATATAGGAAGTGGGAATGCTGGCCACGACAAAAATGATCAGATAGGCAAGGGAAAGCAACTCCACCGGGTTGGAAAATCTCGTGGAAACTTGGCCTTGGTAGTAGAGGTTTGCAACCCTGCCAACAGGGGCCATGTTCAGCCACTGCACCTCTACTGAGAGGATGAGAGCCATCAGAGAGAAGAGAATAAGCCATCGGAAGCGGTATGCCGTTACACTTTTCATACCTTGATGATAGAGTAAAAGCTCTCATTTGTATATTGCTCTTTGCATTACAGAGGTGCTATTGCTATACTCTAGCCATGAATGAAACATTAAAACTCCTAGAAAAAAGACGTTCTGTACGTGCGTTTAGTGATA
>CAZPOJ010000602.1:0-1100 GCA_964588005.1 uncultured Sphaerochaeta sp. | reverse complement strand
ATGCAAGGAGTTGCTGTCCTGTCCTGTAAAAAGGCGAATTAGAAGTATTGATGCGGCTTACTCAAAGAAGTAATTGTCGCTATACACAATGCTTATTTCATTTATTTTGTGGAGGTTTTGATTGTGGACGATATACGACAAGAAGTTTGTAGTTTCGATAATCTATACAAGGCGATGCAAAAGTGTAGAAGAGGTGTCATGTGGAAAGATAGTGTCGCTCGATATAGCAACAATGGACTTATCAGTACCTTGAAACTCAAGAATTGCCTCGATGAAGAAACATACGATATCAGCAACTATTATCAATTCACAATCTTTGAACCGAAGAAGCGGGAGATAGTTTCAACCAAATTCAAGGACCGAGTGTTCCAACGTAGCTTGTGTGATAACTACCTTTATGATGCCGTGACCAAAACCTTCATTTATGACAACGGTGCGTGCCAAGTGAATCGCGGTACGGATTTTTCCCGTAGGCGGCTCAAGACCCATTTGCAGAAATACTACAGGAAATATGGTAATGAGGGGTATGTCCTCAAACTTGATTTCAAGAACTATTTCGGAAGCACACCACATGAGACGGTAAAGAAAGAACTCAAGAAGGTGGTGGATGACAGATGGGCATACGGTCATGTTTGCAAGATTGTGGATAGCTACGATGACGATGGCAGGGCTATCGGTCTTGGCCTTGGTAGCCAGATAACGCAGTTGGTCCAGCTATTGGTTTTATCTGGCGTGGACCACCATATCAAGGAAAAACTAAGGGTTCGATATTATGTGCGGTATATGGATGACCTTATCCTTATCAGCAACAACAAGGATTTCTTGAAAGTATGTCTTGAAGATATTGATAACATGGCGAAAAATCTTGGCCTTACGTTAAACCAGAAAAAGACAAAGATTTTCAAACTTTCCCAAGGTATCAACTTCCTTGGATTCAAATTCAGGATCTCCGATACCGGTGCTGTCTACATGGCAATCAGTAAGGAAAATATCAACAAGCGGAAAAGGAAATTAAGAAAACATCGCAACCTTGTTCTTTCGGGGAAGATGTCGAAAGAAAAGGCTGACGCTTGTTTTGAGTCTTGGAAGGCTCATGCTCG
>CAZPOJ010000601.1:0-1108 GCA_964588005.1 uncultured Sphaerochaeta sp. | reverse complement strand
CCATCTTGGACCAGCTTCTTCATGATGAAGGGCTTGTAGAGCTCAAGGGCCATCTTTGAGGGGAGACCGCACTGGTGCATCCTCAATTCAGGTCCTACGACAATAACGGAACGACCTGAATAGTCGACACGCTTACCGAGCAAGTTCTGCCTAAAGCGGCCCTGCTTGCCCTTGAGCATGTCAGAGAGACTCTTCAGAGGCCTGTTGGAGGCACCCTTGACCACCCGCTTACGCTTTGAGTTGTCAAACAGGGCATCCACAGCTTCCTGCAGCATCCTCTTCTCATTACGAATAATGATGTCAGGAGCGTGGAGCTTGACCAGTCGATCAAGACGGTTGTTGCGGTTGATACAACGACGATAGAGGTCGTTGAGGTCACTGGTGGCAAACCTGCCTCCATCGAGCTGGACCATAGGCCTCAGATCGGGTGGGATGACAGGAATTACGGTAAGAATCATCCACTCGGGCTTGTTGCCGCTGTCGCGGAAGTTCTCACACACTTCAATTCTCTTGAGCAGGCGCTTGTCAGCCTTGTCAGCCTTCAGACGCATCTGCTCGCGCAGCTCGCGGGAAAGCTCCTCGAGGTCAAGGTTGATCAGGAGCTTCCGTACAGCTTCTGCACCCATGCCTGCCTCAAAGGAGTCACCATATTGCTCTCGGGCCTCCCAGTACTCCTCTTCACTCAGCAGCTGCTTTGTCTTGAGGCTGGTATCCCCTGCGTTGATGACCACGTACTTCTCATAGTAGAGAACACTCTGCAAAGAGTTGCGGGTAATATCCAGCAGCATGCTCATCCGTGAGGGAACTGAGCGGTAGTACCAGATATGGGAGACGGGGGCGGCAAGGGTAATATGACCCATGCGCTCACGACGCACCTTGGTGTTAGTTACTTCAACACCACAGCGGTCGCAGATGACACCCTTATAGCGGATAGACTTGAACTTTCCGCAATAGCATTCCCACTCCTTGGTGGTACCGAATATTTTTTCACAGAACAGACCATCCCTCTCGGGGCGAAGCGTTCGGTAATTTATGGTCTCGGGCTTCTTCACCTCACCATACGACCAATCCTTGATCTGCTCTGGTGAAGCCAGCTTTATTCTGATGC
>CAZPOJ010000600.1:0-1109 GCA_964588005.1 uncultured Sphaerochaeta sp. | reverse complement strand
GATGAGTATCAAAAGAAAAAAGTTAAACATATTACACCTTCTCCTTTTCGACTTTACCGAATAGGCCTTCAGGCTTCACCAGCAGAATGATGATGAGCACACCAAAGGCGATGGTATCCTTCAAACCAGAAGGGATGCCCAACACGGCAACTCCGAAAGTCTCAAGCAGCCCGAGGAGAATCCCTCCAAACATAGCACCTGAAATATTTCCGATACCACCGACAACTGCAGCGACAAATGCCTTGAGCCCTGTCATGGTCCCCATGCTGGGGTACACCTTAAAGTCCAAGGCAATGAGAATCCCTCCTACTGCAGCAAGGGCGCTACCTATGGCGAAGGTAAGGCTGATGACCTTATTCACGTTGATGCCCATGAGCATTGCGGTATCCTGGTCAAGGCTTGTCGCACGCATCGCCTTTCCCATCCTTGTCTTGTCAACAAAGAGTTTCAAGGCAAGCATCATGACAAGCGATACTACGAGGATCAGTATCTGGTGAGGTGTGATGATGACACCGGCCAGGTTGATGGAGCTATTGTCAAACGGGTAGTTGAACTTCCTGGACTGGGTACCCAACATCCAGGCAGCACTATTGGAAAGAATGAAAGAGACACCGATAGCACTCAATAACGGGGCAAGCCTCGTTGCCCTACGCAAGGGTTTATATGCGATTCGCTCGATAGTCATGCCCAAGATGGCACAGACTGCCATACTTATGAGCATAGCTAGGAAAAAGGCCACTACCGTCCAGGTTCCCAGAGGAGAACTTCCCCTGAGAAGGTCAAAGACAAAAAGGCCGACATACGCCCCTACCATGAGGATATCACCATGGGCGAAGTTAATGAATTTCAGAATGCCATACACCATTGTGTACCCTAGGGCGATCAGAGCGTAGATGCCCCCCAAAGTCAGGCCATTCATCAGATGTTGGAAAAATTCAGCGGTTCCCACGATGCGCCTCTCCTTATCCATATTAACTGGATAGTACGATAACATGAAAAGACCGGTGTAAACAACACCGGTCCATTCAATTTCCCTATGACCGGGATTAGAACTACGATTAGTCGATCTGGATCAACTTGCCATCAACAACAGTATAGGTTCCCAAATA
>CAZPOJ010000599.1:0-1112 GCA_964588005.1 uncultured Sphaerochaeta sp. | reverse complement strand
AAGAAAAGAAAACGAGGCCGTAAGGCCCCGTCTTCTTGGACATCATCTGAAAAAGAAACAATGTATCAAAGACTAGGAGATTCTTCCAAAAGGATTTCAAGGTCAATCTCGTCTGCACCGGCGGTATCACCTGCGGTGAAACCTTCAGCTTCCTCGAGTTCGACAGCAGTATCGTCCATGAGAAGAATGTCGTCCAGACCTTCGATGGTCGAAAGACTCGCCATAGCACTGGCAATACTCTGTTCAATGAGGCTGTTGCTGGTAGTGAATTTCTCCACATACTCTTCTAGCTCTGCATTGTGCGTATTGACAAGGTCAAACCTCTCTTGAAGTTCACCTTTTTCCTTTCGTAACATTGCGATGAGACCAACTGCTTTCTTAGTTCTCAGCTCCAACATCTGAACAGTATCAAGAATTGACATAATCCCTCCTTAACAAAATCTCAGCGAATTGCCCTAAGCCTATTGGCCCAGTGCAACCTTAGCCTGTGATACGAGAGCAGAAAAAGCCGCTTTGTCTTCAATAGCCATATTGGAGAGAGCCTTTCTGTTGATCTCAATGTTTGCTAGATTCAGGCCGTGCATGAACTGTGAGTAGTTAATCCCCTCAGAACGCACAGCTGCGTTGATCCTAGCGATCCAGAGCTTGCGGAAATCCCGCTTGCGCTCTTTACGACCACGGTATGCATACTGACCAGCTTTGGCAACTGCGTCTTTAGCGACGCGGTGGTTGGTACTTCTGCGACCATAGTAGCCCTTGGCGAGCTCTAAAATCTTCTTACGTTTGTCCTTGTGTTTAGTTCCGTCTATTGCTCGTGGCATATCTTTACCCCCTTATCCGTAAGGAAGCATGGACTTGGCCCGTTTTGCTTCACAGTCGGCAAGAATTCCAGGAGCGCGGAGGTTACCCTTGCGCTTACTGCTTTTCTTAGTGAGGATATGACGAAGACCCTGCTTTTTATAGCGGACCTTGCCAGTTGCTGTAACGTGGAAACGCTTTGCAGCGGATCGTCTTGTTTTCATTTTGGGCATTTTTGCACCTTCCAAACTTGCGCTCCCAAGGAACAAGAACCCCTTGGAGCAGCATATTCACCATCCCATGCGGGATACTGT
>CAZPOJ010000598.1:0-1113 GCA_964588005.1 uncultured Sphaerochaeta sp. | reverse complement strand
CCTATAATCCATATCTTTGTATAAAATTTTAGCCATGGATAATACCACCCTGAAACAGATACTCTCCTTTGTGGATCTTACCACCCTCTCGGGAGACGATACAAAAGAGAAGGTGACGGCTCTGTGTAACAAAGCCCTCACCCTGCAAAAACAATACGGTGCCGGAGCACATCCCGCTGCAATATGTGTTTATCCTCCCTTTGCTTCGCTTGTAAAAGAAACTCTTGCCGGCTCAGGAATACAAACGGCCTGCGTGGCGGGAGCATTTCCCTCCGGACAGGCGCCATTGGTTGCCAAAATAGCGGAGGTGAAATGGACCGCAGAGCAAGGCGCTGATGAAATTGATACCGTCATAAACCGTGGTCTCTTTCTCGAAGGAAGGTACGATGAGGTGAAAGCTGAACTGGTGGCAATAAAAGAGGCGTGTGGGAATGCTCATCTGAAGGTTATCCTGGAAACGGGCGAGCTGAAAACAAAAGAGAATATTCGTAAAGCTTCCCAAATAGCCATTGAGGCGGGTTCTGATTTTGTCAAAACCTCCACAGGGAAATCATCGCCTGCGGCAACAATTGAAGCAGTGGAAGTGATGGCTGAGGTTGTGAAAGAGTATTATGCCAAAACCGGAAAGAAGATCGGCATCAAGCCGGCAGGTGGCATTTCTACCGCGGAAGAGGCGAAAGCTTACGTGGAGGTGATGAATAGAGTTCTGGGTGAGGAGTGGCTCAGTCCGACACTCTTCCGTGTCGGTGCCAGCCGCCTGGTCGATAACCTGACATCTCAAATAAATTAACGTATACCATATTCCTCAGGCATACGTTATCATTAAAGCAAATGCAAAACACCATGAATGCAGACTATAACTTCTCTGACAAGGATATCCTGGAGGCAGGAAAAAGAACGATGAAAGAAGAGGCTGATGCCATACTTTATATGGGCTCAGCTCTGGACGATGAGTTTGTAAAAAGTGTTAAAGCGATCCTTGCGATGGAGGGGCGGGTTATCGTTACCGGTATTGGTAAAAGTGCCAATATTGCCACCAAGATGGTAGCTTCCTTTAATTCAACAGGTACCCCGGCGATGTTCATGCATGCTGCCGATGCCATTCACGGCGAT
>CAZPOJ010000597.1:0-1114 GCA_964588005.1 uncultured Sphaerochaeta sp. | reverse complement strand
ACCCCGTCAGGACCGGAAGGTAGCAGCGGTAAGTGACCTATGCATGAGACGCAGGCGATTTGTTGGCTGGGTTTCTTTATATGCTCTGCTTCACTCTTTTCTGTTGATACATATCCCTGTCAGCACTCATGATCAAGTTGGTAAGAGTGGAGTCCTCAAAGATTTCTGTACTCTCCATCCCTATGGTCACACTCAAGGGACAGGGAAGCAGGCTCTTTTGTGCGTTTTTGCCCAGGATTAGCTGAAAACGGTCTGAAAGTAGTGGCACATATCCGGAAGGGGCATCAAGGGCGAGGACTACAAACTCATCTCCTCCCCATCTGGCGATGATGTCGGTCACCCTAAAAGACTCATTTAGGGACTTTGCAACCAGCTCCAGTACCTTATCACCCTCTTCATGGCCAAAGGTGTCGTTGATGCTTTTGAAGTTGTCCACATCGATGCTCAGCAGGACTGTCTCAGCATTGATACGCTGAGCATGCCTGAGTTCCTGCTCTGCCATCAGGCGAAACCCCCTTCTGTTGTAGAGGCCGGTAAGCTCGTCGGTGATGGCGAGGTTCTGCAGCCGCTCTTCCAGGCGCTTGAACTCTGTAATATCCCGGACCACTCCAAAGTGTCCCTTTGGACAGCTCTTGGGAATCTTGAGGGTAGGACGAACCTCTGTCCAGACGAGTGTGCCGTCACAACGCATAATTTGTACCTCGAACCTAGCGGCACCCAGCTCTTCCGGTCTTTCATGCGCAAAGAACTCCCTGATCTTCTGTGCATTCCTGCCATCGAAGAACTCATAGATTGATTTCCCTATCACTTCTGAGGGAGTCTCGTGACCTAAGAGATGAGCCAACCCCTGGTTGACAAAAATAAATATACCTTGGGGATTGGTAAAATAGACCCCATCAGCAAGGTTGCTGACAAGTTTCTCGAAATCTATCTGTGGTTTGTTTTCCGTAACCAAAACACCATCCTCCCTTTACATGAAAATAGGCAGGAAAAACCAAAGTCTTTCCCTGCAACATACATTATTGAGTATAGGCAACACATCCTAGCAGAACACTACGCCTGTAAAAGAGTATAGGGCAAAGAACTCCTTAGTGCAACGCAAATAATAAAGATG
>CAZPOJ010000596.1:0-1114 GCA_964588005.1 uncultured Sphaerochaeta sp. | reverse complement strand
TCATGTAACAAAAGCCATAGAGTCCTCCCATCGTTCCTCCTTCCGTACAAGAGATTCACTACCGACGTCATAGCCAGGACCATACTAGCAGGATTCCCTAGAGACACGTGTGCAGCCGAATATGCGGCCCAGAGACAATGGTTGCAGTGGCATGCAAGCTTGGAACAGGAGTTTGAGCTGACCTTGAGAAAGGATACACCCCTTGATGAATCGTGCGGATTTGCCTCGTTGCTCTCTGGACTGAAGCAGTCATACCCCGTACAGGAAAGCACGGAAGAGTTTGAACTGCAGCTGGATGAGAAACCAGTATACCGTCATTGGAAGGCCTCCAACTGGCTGAGCAAAATCATACGTCTTCATGTATTGTTCAATAGGGGAAAGTGCCCACCGAGTTATTGTTACCTGTCCCCGGCCTGAATGCTATCCTCCAGTACATGGAGGCTCAAATGAACGAGAAAAATGGAAAATTGTACAAAGCAGCTGACAAGGTGCAGCTTATAGCACCACTGCTTGACGAAACACTAAGCACTGCCGACCGCGTCGCCCTTCAGAAGAAGATCGCCGCAGAGTCAGGGCTGTCTTATCGTACCATCGGGCGATATGTCAAAAGGTTCAAAAAGGACAAGCTGCCGGGATTGGTGGCTGTCACAAGGAACAGGGATGACCTGAAGACGATTTCAGATGAAGTCGTTGAGCAGGCCATCATCTTGAGGAGAGAACTGCCGAGCAGGAGCGTCGAAGACATCATCTTCATCCTGGTTTCCGAGAATTTCGTTGAAAGAGGCGAAATAAAGCGCAGCACCCTACAGCGCAAGCTACAGCAGGCCGGATACTCAAAGGGACAGATGATGCAATACGTGAAGACACCGAACCTTGTCTCGACCAGAAGGTACCAGAAGGAGCATAGGATGATGCTTCTCCAAGGCGACATAAAGTACGGGCCGTATCTTCCCATAGGCCCGAACGGGAGTCCCAAGCAAGTGTATTGGATAGGGTGGATTGATGATGCAACCAGATATATAGTGTTTGGAAGATTCTATTCGGAGATGACGGCGGCCACCGTCAAGGACTCCTTCAAGATGGCCCTGCTCAAGTGTGGCAAACCTGACTGCCT
>CAZPOJ010000595.1:0-1118 GCA_964588005.1 uncultured Sphaerochaeta sp. | reverse complement strand
CAAAAAAAGTAGTATGTCCGTAGTTGGGCAGTAGATGTTATCCTGTCTTTGACGGAAGACTGGGAACCGGTGATTGTGTAAGGGGCTTTTGGGATGGATGACGAGCAATCGGACATACCTCAATAAAAAAATTACACTAACCGATCATCGAAGACCACTGCGAGACTCTCCAGGGAGGACCTCTCCCTGGGGATGATCTCAATAATAAAAATGAAGGGGCATTTACCACTTCAAGTCATAAGGCTTCCCAACTATCCGTACATCTATCTTAGGAGGCTGCCAATATGGACAGACCTAACGAGTTAACGGCTTCTAGGATCATTGGAATGGACCTTTCCAAGAAAACCCTAGTCGGATGTATTTTATCCAACGAAGACGGTTTTCAGAAGAAGAGATTCTTCAACGGTGAGATGAACCCAGGAGGAAGAACAGTTCTTGCTTCAAAAATGACCGAAGGCGATGCTGTATTCATGGAAGGAGGATCTTCCTCCTTCACCCTTGCAAGGTATCTGAAGAACAATACAGAGGCGGATGTGTTTGTTCTCAACCCTATGCAACTACACATCATTTTTGAGTCGATGTGTAAAACAGACAAGCAAGACGCTGCAAAGCTTGCAAAGTATGGTAGGGATACGCATCCCGAAAATTGGTGTCTTATCCCTATTCCCACAGAACAGGAATCAGCTGAAAGATCTATCATGAATCTGCACATATCCTACTCACAGTTCCGC
The DNA here is from genome assembly GCA_964588005.1 of uncultured Sphaerochaeta sp. GTDB lineage: Bacteria > Spirochaetota > Spirochaetia > Sphaerochaetales > Sphaerochaetaceae > Sphaerochaeta. The sequence continues at coordinate 387 of CAZPOJ010000595.1, read as the reverse complement.
ACAAAGATTGTCAACAAGCTGCATGCTGTGTTTAACGGGCAGGGATATCCAGACCTCAAGAAATCAGATCTCAAGAATCCGGAGACAAGACGCTTGTATGCCAGCAAGCTGCTGGATAATGAGAGTGCTACCTACAGTGCGGAAATATTGATGGACTTCTTGGATTTCACAGAGCTCCAGATCGAAAGCATCCATAAGAGAATCACCGAAATCTGCCTGGCACATCCTAAAGAGGCGAGATCATGGCTATCAATACCTGGTATCGGGGATATATCAGCAGCGACCCTCATAGCATATGTCGGCACCGGTGAAAGATTTGGTACTGCTGCCCAACTGAGGAATTATGTTGCTCTCATTCCCAGAAGGGACCAATCTGGGAATATTGAT
>CAZPOJ010000594.1:0-1119 GCA_964588005.1 uncultured Sphaerochaeta sp. | reverse complement strand
CAAGATTGAAACAAAAAGCTGCTGAGAAGGGAACCCATGTAATCCAAGTGGATAGTGTCAGTCCGTACAACTACGCACTAACCTCCTATCTTGATCCAAGTTATGCTGTTGACCATGGAGGAATCTATGGATCAGATAGCAGAAAGCGCATTCAGATTTGGAATCGAACCAATCAACAAAAGAGCCTACCATCCTAGTGGTAAGTATAAGAAGACGACCAGTACCAGGCGCCGCCGCAAAAGCGGTCTGAAATATCGTAAAGCCGGAGAGAACACTAAGCCTCTTGTCCTGGTAGGTTTTATTGGCATCCCCAGAGAGCCTGCTGCAATTTCTGAAATGGAGGTGTCGCTATGATGGATGTCGGTGATGTTCCTATCTATTTGCGCCCTGGTTTTACTGATGGCAGGAAGGCCATTGACGGTCTGGTGGGAGTCATCCAGGAACAGATGAAGATGGATGTCCTGCAGGGCGGGCTGTTCATCTTCTGTTCCAAGGCCAAGACATCAATCAAGTGCATCCTCTGGGATGGTACGGGATTTTGGAACATACAAAAACGTCTGGTTGGCTTTACCTTCGCATGGCCCCGCGATGAGGGTGAGGTGATGAAGATAACATCCCAGCAGCTGGGGCAGCTGCTGGATGGGATTGATGTGTTCCGCAAGTTTGTCCCCTGGGCAGATGTCAAAATCTCCTGACAAGACCAACTTATGAACAATGTCTTAAAAAGATACTTTGGTCACATATAATGTATCCAAAGTATCTTTTTATGCTATTATTGTCTGTACAAAACTGCTAAAACATGATACTATTTCCTCATGAAATTTGAGGTAAGCCATAAGGACCGTTCAGTCATCATAGCATTGGGTTCAAAGCTCAAAAGCAAGCAAGACGAGGATCTTGCCAATCTTCCCATGCCCCTTCCTGATGATGCGTTCTTCACACATGCCTCAAAGGAAGAGCTTGCAGAGCTGCTCAAAGTGACAATCATCCAGGCCAATGAGATGGGCAGGGAAAACGAGATGCTCCAGACAAAGCTCGGCCTCATCATTTCCCTGTTGGACGGCACAGCAGATGTGAGGTGTGAACAGTCTACGGTCGCAGACCTTGACCTCTTTGCAG
>CAZPOJ010000593.1:0-1120 GCA_964588005.1 uncultured Sphaerochaeta sp. | reverse complement strand
GGTTTCTGTGCCTGAGCAGGGAACCGAAAAGGACAGCCTTGAAATCCGAATCACCAAGGGTACCCATCAGGTCCTTGGCAAAATGCCTCCAGAACAGTATCTCCTCATCCTGGCTGTCAATGATCATTCCCATTTCGCAGACTTCTTGAAAGGCTGGGTTCGTTTCCATTGTCAGCTCTCCTACAGCAGCTCAGTCTTTATGACGTCATCCATCATCTGGGCGTTCACATGGCTGCATTCCAACCCTGCCGCCCTGACAAGGGCCTGCGTGCAGACCTTGTTTATGAGCCTCGGCACTCCCGAGGACCATGCATGGGCAATATCCAAAGCCTCAGTGCTGAACAAGCCATCGGCATCCTCGCTACCCGAGTATCTGAGATGGGCCTCTACATATTTGCCTGTCTGCATCCTGTCCAACGGCTTCAGCGAACACACGATGCTTACCCTTTGCCGTATGGCTGTGAATATGTTGCTCCTGAGCCTGTCCTTCAGCTCCGGCTGTCCCGAAAGCACAAGCGAGACCGGAGTGTGGCTGTCCATATTGCAATTGAGGAAGAACCTCAGCTCCTCAATGGTCTCGTGCGAGAGCAGGTGAGCCTCATCGATCACGCAGCAGATGTCCTTCTTCTCAATATCCCGCAATACGGAGAACTTCTCATGCAATGCTTTCTTTCCGTCCCCCCTGTAGAAATATCCCCGGCACCCTACCTGCTCCAGCAGCTTGTTGTACATCCATCTCGGAGTCAGCTGTGAGTCTGAGATATAGAGGAACTCCGTCTTGCGGGGGTTCAGCGAATACCTGAGCTTCCTGAGGACAGTGCTCTTGCCGCATCCGGAAGGGGCTGTCAGCAAACAGAACATCCTCTCCTCAACGGCAATCCTAAGCCTTGCGAGCGTCTCGGTGAACATCTCGTTCTCAAGCATGTATTCTTCAGGTATCGAATTGGAAAACGGCGTCGCCTTCATTCCAAATGCATCCTCAAATATCATTTCGCATCCTCCTTCACCTTTTTCAGCCTGCTGTACATCGGAACTTGCTCTGGTTCATTGTCATCATCCTGTGGCTTTGGGGGAAAATCAAAGACCATCTGGGCATCCGGGTGGTTTTTCTTGTATTCCC
>CAZPOJ010000592.1:0-1122 GCA_964588005.1 uncultured Sphaerochaeta sp. | reverse complement strand
TTGCGATGAGAGAAGATCGAGCTTGAAGAAGCGGACATAGTGCTTGTTGATGACAGTGCCCAGATCTTCTTTAGGTTCGAACATCGAAACGTATAACCGGAGGTCCCGAGCAGAGAGAGGGTAGTACCTGATCATAGCCGCTGTTTGCATGCACTGCCCATTGGGGAGCAAGAGACAGAGGTAGTGCTTGTCCTTCGTCTTGCTTGACTGTTGCATATCACACAGGGCTGTGGAGTATACAAGGTGCTTTTCCCCGCTTAAGAGGTCAACAACTGTCAGAAACCCAGGTTCTTCCATTATTTGCTCGATGGCAAAGAAGCACCAGAAGCCGGGGTGTTCTCCCCAGTATGCAAGGGTAGCCCGCGCTTTGCTGGTCAAGAAAGATCCTCTCTGGGCAAGCATCTTCTTGATAGCCGCACTATCAGTTAGCACCTGGGCATAGAGGTAGCTTGCTGCACTGGAGCTCCCATAGCCATCAGGGATATCTTCTTCCCTATCGAGGGCAATGAGGCTCTGTACCACCTTCTTGACTTGGGCAGTGCTCTTCTTCCAATCCAGAATGAGTGGTTCAATGCTTTCAAAGTTTCTATTGGTCTGGGTGCAGAGGCTCTTGATGGTTTCGTAGTTGTTCATAAGGATATTGTACAGGAACTGGGAGAAAAGGGAATCATGAAAATATTGGCTATCGGATTTTCACCAGTAAATCAGTATCCAGCACGTTAAGGGTGTGTTTCTGATCCCTGTTCGAATCTACTTCTTAACAGGATTTGCTGTCTTAAGGAAACCATCATGGTGAACAGTGTATCAATACCTTCTTTTTCCTCATCACTCACAGCTTCGCTACATAGAGAGGCAAAGGATTGTGCCCTTTCTTTTTCCACAAACATTTCTGTGATCTCGAATCCAAGGGCATCTGCCAGGGCTTCAAGCTGCAAGATCGATGGGATAAAGTCTTCTCGCTCAATGCGCCCAATCATGATGGGGTGAAGACCGGTGAGTTCTCCGAGTTCTCCTTGAGTCATTTTCTTTTGGTTTCGCAGCTCAGATACCGTTTTAGACAGTTTTGTTGAAGATAGGGTTTTCATCTAGTAACCTCCTGATCCAGTCAAGCTGCTCCACTAC
>CAZPOJ010000591.1:0-1122 GCA_964588005.1 uncultured Sphaerochaeta sp. | reverse complement strand
CACTGAAATATGACCAATTGGGATAACCTGCCTTGAAGTCCACGAGGAATTTTTTATCCCGTTCATCAAGCAAACCATGTACAGTTCGTATCAGGTCTGATTTCACATCTATCAGATCCGCTAATGTAATTGGATTGGTTGTCATCCCGACAAAGTCAATTTCATACATTTGCTTGATGTCTATCAGGCTCGGATCGAGAATTTCAACAATCCTCCGATTATGGGAGATCAGATAGACTATGAAGGTTTCCTTCAACCTATCGGTTATCCCCTCATGTTCAAGAAGACCCTTTATATCGAAGAGATCCCTTGGATGCTGCCTGTCCAATGCAGCCATCATTTTCCCTGCAAACAGATCTTCGAACGAAACCACCCGAACTTCTGCAAAACCAAAGGCTTTCTCAGCTGTCCGAGTTATCCGCATGAAGGCAGGTTCATATACAGTTCCTCGTAATACCGGGGACAGTTCTATCTTTACCACTGCCCTGTCAGCCTCGACAATCAGCCGGTTTATATGCCTTGTTCGGTTCATTTGCGAATACTGAATTCTTGCATTAGGAAGACGTGCGACGATGGCATCACCCATGCTTTTTAAGCTTATCGTCATCTCATCAAGTGATTGCATACGCTCCCTAACCGGCACATACACCAGATCAATGTCTATGGAGAGACGTGGCATATCACGATAGAACAAGTTGATTGCCGTTCCTCCTTTCAGTGCAAAACAGGGGTACTCCCCAACCAAAGGCAAGATGCGAACCAAAAGTTCCACCTGTCTAAAATAGGGATTCTTGTTGCCCATCCATGGCCTCCTTTGGAACCGTGATCATGAACTGCGTATCAAGGGTGCCGCCGGGTACAATTTGACGTTTTCCTGTACCCAGATTTACCTCGGAGATGTCAACATGCCGGTACCAGGGGTGATCTACACTCCTTGCAAGCCACAGGAACAGCCTCTTTGCCTTGATGCTACCACAGGCTTCCAGCAACACTTGAAGCAGCCTCGGCCGAAGATTCGCGGCTCCTTCCAGCATTACCTTCGCCTGGAGGATTTCCTCCTTTGTTTGGATGGTGCTTGCCAATTCTATAAACGCACGTTCAGGAGATGAATACCGTATGGGC
>CAZPOJ010000590.1:0-1125 GCA_964588005.1 uncultured Sphaerochaeta sp. | reverse complement strand
CTAAAGATGTCCTCAATCCTGCAGAGTCCGAGCTTGCTCGCTCCTATGGAATCACTAGTATCCCTGATGATCCTCAGGTCTCCGAATACATCGGAACCATGACGGCTAAACTCAGTGAGAAAATGAATGTGGTCGTCGCCCATGTTCCCGAGAACCTTGACGGCGCACGTGAGAATGTGCGCACCAAGGCGACCAACCTTTCCCGGTTGATCACTCGGGCAATGACCGAAGAGAGCGGAGCTGACTTCACCATCACCAATGGCGGTGGAATCAGAACTTCGATTAAGGCAGGTGATGTAACTGTTGGGGATGTCATTTCGGTACTCCCATTCACGAACATCATCACCGTCTGTGAGATTACGGGTTCTGAAGTGTATGCAGCTCTCGAGCATGGCTACAGCGAGCTCCCCGCCAGCAATGGTGCTTTCTCCCAGACAGACCTGCAGGTTGTGTACAACCGCTTTGGTGCTCCTGGTAAGCGTATCTTGAGAGTCCTGCTCAACGGTAAAGCCATCGACAAGAATGCTACATACAAGGTAGCTACCAATGACTTTATGGCAGCCGGTGGAGACGGATACTCAATGTTTGGCAGAGTCCTGACTGAGGGCTCCTTGCTCAGCGATGTGTTCATGGAATTCCTTTCCAAGCACTATCCCGCTAAGTAAGAATTAGTTTTTTGATCTTGGGCGGCTTCCTTTGGGGAGCCGCCCTTTTTGGGTTTCCCCAATATTTCATTCTCAATAGGGAAAATCTCTTGAACTAGAACTAGGCAAAGGCAGGGATATAAAGGAAGTAAAGCAGAAGGGTATTGGATCTGCTATGAAGAAACCTTTGACAAGAAGGGTACTGTCAAAGGTGTAATTATCACTAATATTTATCCTAGTTAATTGTACATGGTTGCTAGCCATGGGAGGGCCTTATAAGCACTTACCCAGTGGATAGGTTCTTTTTGCATTTTCTGAGTATAGGTATCAAGGGATTCAGGGGTTGTAGTATTGATGAGAGCGAATAACATTTTACCCCAGCAACTGCGAGTGAGCTTTGAACTCAAACCAGGGCAGAGGTAAATAAGCAATCATCGTCTTGCAGGTCGCTATACATGCTTTTAGACCGATTCTTAAATAA
>CAZPOJ010000589.1:0-1129 GCA_964588005.1 uncultured Sphaerochaeta sp. | reverse complement strand
CTCTGAAAGTTGTATTCATAAAAATACAAACTGCACAATTCTTCTACACTGAGATCCTGGCCGGAGCTTTTTTGCCGCAGGCAATCCTGATTAAAAAACTGAGCAGAACTCAAACGAGGCTTTGCCAAAGTATCAACCGGCTGCCAATCGAGCTTGTAAAAATGCAGATCACTGCTGGCGGCCGGAGCTTTTACGGTGTTGATCACTGCCAGTATCCGGCTTCCGTTTTGGTAGGGCAGCAATTTTAGCTGCATAGTACTGACAGCTGAGCTCTGCAACAGTAAATAATCCTCAGTCAGTATTTTCAATTCCATTTCTGCACCCAACACGCCCAGCATCCTGGCTGTTTTGCCGCTGTTATAAAAATCTACCATATCCAGCCTCATGGCGGTATTCAGTCCGGGCAGCAAATGCGCCGGCATATCCTTGAAACATTCAGTAATAGTGCGACTCCACAAGCCCGAGGTAAACAGGCCGGAGAAAATCAGGAGCATAAGGGTTTTTTTCATACTAAGAAAGAATTATACTGAGCCCAAATAGAGGCAACACATTCCAATAAAGACACCCAGCAGTATCCAGGCTTTGGTTTTTATGTTTTTGTCTTTGAAGAACAAAGCTCCCACCACAAATGGAATCAACACCCCTGAACGGCGTATGGGAGAAATCACCGAAATCAGGGCGCCGGGCAAACTCAAGGCGTAAAAATACAAAAAGTCGGCCAGACAGAGAAACACTGCCAAACCCACTATGGACCAGCGGAAACTGAAGGCTTCTTCTTTGCCTCTTTTCTTACGGTACATATAAATAAAGAACAAGGGCAGCATAATAAATATCTGATAAATGGTATACCAGACCTGCACAGCCATGCGGTCGAAATTCACCATCATGTATTTATCGTAAAGTCCGCTGACCGAACCAATCAACACAGCCAGAAACAAACACCAGATCCAGGGATTGCGCTTAAAGGAGATCCCTTCTTTTTTGCCGGCGTAGGAATACAAAAAGATACTGGTAATCGAGATCAGCACACCCAGCCATTGCCATAGATTGAGCCGCTCGCCAAAGACCACAAATGCTCCCATCAGCACAAAGACCGGCTGAGTAGATTTAATGGGGGATGCAATGGTTA
>CAZPOJ010000588.1:0-1132 GCA_964588005.1 uncultured Sphaerochaeta sp. | reverse complement strand
CTTGAGAAGAAGATACAGGGGCCTGTATGATATGAAGTCCCAGGGATTCACAATAAGCTACAAGATTGTTGGCAACGGGAAGATCCATACCACCAATGCAGGATCGTTTCTCTTTTACCATCAGCTCAATCCTTCTACGACTTGCCTTATCCGGACATACTGGTCTAACCATGGATTTCATCCTTATACAAATCGTGAAGGACCACATTGCGTTTAAGGGTCATCATCATGTGAAACATGGCATCAAACTGTTGTTTAGCTTCTGGAGTTTGTATGTTACCCCTAAGATACAAATTCTCCATTCCTTGTGGTTCTTCATCAAGGCACAACTCTTCAAACGAAAAATCCAAGGTCGCAATCAACGCATCGAGCTGAGGAAGGGAGGGAAGATAGGATCCATTCTCAATTCTACCGATCACCTGCCTATGTATTGCGGTTGCTTTTCCTAGTGTTTCTTGAGTCAGACCAAGACCTTCTCTCTTCTGTTTGACCAGAGAGGCAAGTTTCTCCTGGGATAGTACTTTCATGAGGTTCTCCTATGCTTATGGTATGACTGATATCTTAATAAGTCAACAGTTTAATATAATTGATATAATATGTACCATTCTTAAGTGCGTTTTTGGTCTAACGCCTTGAGTCTCTTGGCCCTGATCCTTTCAATTCCTTCTGCTGGTTTTCACTCTCATTTCCTTACAATCAAAGGTAGGAATGCAAGTGTCAAGGGCTTGTTATCCGCATTAGGGTGACTGTCAACGTCATCTTCAGGAGGTCCTGCATCTATTTTCGTTCCCTTCAATGGTACATCAGGTAGTGGAAAGGCTATCTATATCTACAAAGCTAATCTGGCTTATCATTCCCAGAGCCATTGATATTTCACAGATTGTATCAATCGTAAGATTCCTAATTCCATTCAATATCTGTGATACATCCGATGGTGTAGTATTCAATTTTTTAGCCAAATTTGCCTCAGACATATCTTTTTCTTCCATAGCAACCAATATCTTCTTAGAAACCTCGTTTTTCAACATTTCTTTTCTAATATCAGGATTATCCATGTAGATTTTAGAAATCCTAGTAAAGTTTCCAATGCCGTTCTTACTCATTGTGTTGTCCTCCTTTTTTAACGAAATTA
>CAZPOJ010000587.1:0-1133 GCA_964588005.1 uncultured Sphaerochaeta sp. | reverse complement strand
TGCAGAGGCTTGTGCTTCCATAAGAAAAACAAAGGAGTTCTGATGAGGTCATCCTAACGTATTACAGCAAGATGATACTCTATATGTACCCAAGAAGAGATTGTCACTTGAAACTGAAGCTCATAGCTCGGAAGAGTTGTGAACTTCAGTAAATGCTATACTCATCACTAGGCAGATACTACTCGTGCTTATAAGCCTTGCAGGAGTTTATCCATTTCCAACTGGTTCAATACAATCCTATTGACCGTAGCCAAGGCTACTATATCTTCTTGTGTGAAGTCATCCTTAGTGTATGAAATGCCAATGGCTTCTGCAGCATCCACATCTGAGAATATTGTCTGAAGGGGGCAGCAAAATAAAGAGGACAAGGAGTCGAGTGCATCTGAACTGATAGACTGAGATTCTGATTCATATCCTACCACGAAACTCTGATCTTTCTGTAAAAACTCAGCAACCTTCTTCTGTGAAAGACCTGTTATAGTTCTGAGCTTCTTCAAGCGTTCTCCAATATGATCCATGTGGTCTCCTTGCAAAATATCATTTCTACTTCACATTCGGCACAGTCACGCATCCATCAGGAAGGATGAGTACCGTAGGATTCTGAACTCCCTTCTGTCTTGCCTTCTCCAATGCTCTGTCCACAGCCTCCTGAAGATTGTGCACAGGTTCTATGAAGAGTCCTCCCAGGACAGCATCCTCCAGGGTGGTGAAACCCTGCACTTGCATCCTTTGGGAGATGGCTGCCATCTTGGCAGCCTTGTGGTAGCCAAGCTTGTAGCCCTGGGCTATCTTGCTGATGGCCTTCTCGGGTGTCTCTGCACTGCTGAGCAACTTGGCGAACTCCTCATCCCCTAGGCCCTCCCTACACGAAGAGACCAGGATAAGGGTGCCTCCGTCCTTGGTTGCCAAGGCTCCGTTGTCTATCGCCTTCTGTGACTGATAGAGGTTGATGTCCATGGGGAACTTGGCGACCGAAACCACCACATCAGCCTTGTGTGGGATATCTACACAGAATATCTCCTTGGCAACCTTTACAGCTGCATGGAAGGAGACTATCAGGTCCCCGCTGCTTGCAGCAGCGACCTCCTGGTCCTTGTCCAGCACGGTCATCAGGGAGAATATGGGGGCGTGGA
>CAZPOJ010000586.1:0-1133 GCA_964588005.1 uncultured Sphaerochaeta sp. | reverse complement strand
TAGGAACCACCCTCAAGGTCAGTGCGGCCGATGCTTCCGGCGAACAGTGTATCGCCTGAAAACAAAAACTGACCTTTTTCATGGTAGAAGCAGAGGCCTCCCTTTGTGTGTCCTGGTGTATGCATGACCAAAAGATGGCTGTCTTGAAGAAACTGGTTGTCCTGAAGAAACCCTGTCGCTTCACTCATCCCTTTCAGTGCCTTTTCATACCTTTGGAGAAAACTCTTGTCAAAGCATACTTTGGAGAATCGCTCATAGGCTTGGGAGCCCAGGTAAGAAGAATCCTCTTCTGAGACAAGAACCTCTAGGTGTGGCCACCGCTCTTTCAGTTCACCCAAGGCAGTAATATGGTCCCAGTGGGTGTGGGTAAGCAGGACTGCAACAGGGGAGACGTTGTGGCTCTCAATGGCTTTGATGATACGGCTTCCCTCATTACCCGGATCAATGATCCAGGCGCTGGAGGTCTCCTCATCGCCCATGATATAACAGTTTGTCTGGTATGGTCCCACAACGATCTTTTCTACGAACACTCTCTACTCCTTGTTGGAATAACTGACGGCTGCGGTGCGGCCCTTGATATCCATGCCGTTGAGCTTGGCTATGGCCTTTTCGCAGTTCTCTTCTGTCATTGAGATGAAAGAGTACTTGTCATGGATACGAAGGCTGAAAATGTCCTCTCGGGTAATCTCGAGCTCTTTTTGGAGCAGGAGTGAGAGTTCCTTGGCATACAGGCGTTTCATCTTTCCGATGTTGAGATAGAGGGTCCTTGCGCCTTCAGGAAGAGCTTTGTCCTCACGTCTTTTTGGTGCAGGTCTTTCTTGTTTTTTCTCGGCAGCCTGGGGACCCTTTGGTGTCTGCTTGGCCTTGGTTGTCCTCTGTGGTGGTGCTGTCCTGGTCTTGGGGCTGTTTGCGTTAAGCATCTCGCGAAGCAGGTACGCCATAAAATAGCTACGAAGGGTGAAGGGAACGTTTTTCTTGATGAGGCGCTTTAACTGTTCCAGCTCTTCTGGATTGGGGTCGGCCTTGGTTTTTCCTGCAAGTACTTGGATGGTCCCTACAAGAAGGTCCTCTTCACTTGCGTTGCTCTTGTTGTCATTTGCCATGAGCATGTCTCCTTAGATAATCGATTGCTC
>CAZPOJ010000585.1:0-1133 GCA_964588005.1 uncultured Sphaerochaeta sp. | reverse complement strand
GTAGTAATGCGATACAATAACCACATTTTCAGAGGAGCCTTCAGATGATAACTGTCCAGCAAGTAACTACAAACCATGAATGGAACCTTTTTTTCACTTTTCCAAACAAGCTCTATAAGGGTAATCCATACTATGTGCCTACCCTATTGCTGGATGAGAGGTTGAACTTCAATCCCCACAAAAACCCTGCATTTGAATTTACGGACTCTGTGGCTTTTCTTGCCAGTGATAATGGAAAGGTGGTTGGACGGATCGCTGCCCTGATCAACAACAAGCTCAATGAGGCCAACCAGAGTAATACCATGCGCTTCACTCGCTTTGATGTCATTGATGACATCGAGGTAAGTCGCATGCTTTTCGAAAAAATCTTTGCTTGGGGAAAAGAGCAAGGGATGGAGCGTGTCATAGGGCCCATAGGATTCTCTGATCTTGACAAGCAAGGCTTGCTGATCGAGGGCTTTGACCAAGTGTCAATGTTTATAACCCTCTATAACCACCCGTACTACCAAAAGCATCTGGAAGAATTGGGTTTTACTAAAGAGGTTGACTGGGTGGAGTACAAGATACACGTCCCTACCCAGGTTGATGCCAGGATTGAGAGAGTCAGCAATCTTGCACAAAAACGACATGGGTATCGGCTACTCTCCTTTTCCCACAAGAAAGAGGTTCTTCCCTATGCCCATAAGATATTTCACATGTACAACGAAGCGTATGCAGATCTTTATGGGTTTTACTCTCTCAATGATAGACAGGTAGATCTTGCCATCAGACAGTTTTTGAGTCTGATAAGCTTGGAGTACATCTTTGTTGTTGTTGATGCAGCAAACAATGTGATTGGCTTCGGGATCATGGCACCTTCCCTGTCCAAGGCTTTGCAGAGAAATGAGGGTCGTCTCTTTCCTCTTGGGTTCATGCAAATTCTGAAGGCAAAGAGAAACCATGAGATTATGGACTTCTATCTTATTGCTGTAAAACCGGAGTATCTGGGACGAGGGGTAAATGTCATCATCTTGCATGAGGGACTCAAACGAGCAATAGCGAATGGGGTACGCTATGCTGAAACCGGGCCTGAGCTTGAAACCAATATCAAGGTACAGTCCCAGTGGAAGAGCTTTACAAGAGAACAGCATAAG
>CAZPOJ010000584.1:0-1137 GCA_964588005.1 uncultured Sphaerochaeta sp. | reverse complement strand
ATAGCTACAACTTCGGCTACAGGCTCTACTGCTACAACTTCAGCTACAGGCTCTACTGCTACAACTTCAGCTACAGGCTCTATAGCCACTACTTCGGCTACAGCTACTGTTTCAGCAACTTTCACAGGTGCAGGAACTGCTGCTTTGGCAAACGCCTCAACAGGTGCGGGTCTTGCTGCCTTGACCACAGGAGATGCACCAATAAGGGCAACTACAGCCGGGTCCTCTGGGACAGTGGTCATGAGGGTATACCCCATTGCATTGGCCATGGGCTCGTAAGAGGCGGCAATCGCGCTGTTCATAGGATCGAGGATGTCAGCGGCAGGAAGGATCACAGGATAGGTCGCACTGACCTTGCCATTTTCTACTTGCAGCTGTACGGCACCGATGCTTCTCAGCTGGCTGTCAGCACGGACGATGAGGGTACCGTTGACCGTCTTGGCCATGGCGTCGCCGTTTCCGTCGACAAACAGGTCAATACCGTCAATGTTCTGGCAAACCATCTCGCTGCTCAGCTCGCCTTCGCTTCCAAGGTCTCCAAGCACCACTAGGTAGTCCACAAGGCTGCGGGCCATGTCCACTGCATACTGTGCATTCTCAAGGATCAGGTCGCTATCGAAGGTGACTCCCTGGATGGGTTTAGGGGCTACAAGACCCACGACTCCAACGGTAAAGCCATTGAAGTTGTAAACCTGGTAGGGCTGGGCAACAAGATAGTCCTTTGTATCGAGAGCGTTCACGCTCAAGGGCAGGGCCTTCTTGGTACCGGTGATGCCGGTGGCAAGCTGTACTGCCTGGGGCGTATAGGCGTCGTATCCGATCCAGTCGATCAGGTCTGCTGCAGTCATAGCCATGTCGGTGGGAATTTCCCCAACAGAGCCACTGTTCAACATCAGGTAGTTGTCGGTAATCGACCTTCCGACGGTTGCCATGGTGGACAACCTAGCAACACCAACTCCACCGTTCTCGGTGTAGATATTACCGTTGAGGTCATTGGTATGTACGATAAACAGGTCGAAGACCTCAGAGCCGTCATCATTTTTAATGATCTCTGTTACGCCGTAGGGATACTCCATGGGAGTCCTTACAGTCTTGGCAGGAGCTGCTGCTACAACCTTTTCCTGTACAGGAGCAGGT
>CAZPOJ010000583.1:0-1138 GCA_964588005.1 uncultured Sphaerochaeta sp. | reverse complement strand
GAGGGCTTTCTCCAGAAGAGGATGTTCTCTGGAAAGATGACACAGGATGAAGAGGGATGGCAGTATATCCAAAGCAAGATCAAAACTGATGACCTTGTACTTATGGAAGCTGGCACCTCTTCCTTCTCCCTCGCCAGATACCTTATAGCACATAGTGCAACACAACGGGTTGTGGTACTCAATCCTGGGATGCTCAGGGTAATCTGGATGAGCCAGAGGAAAAACGACAAAGCAGATGCGACAAAGATCGCCTGCATTGCGCGTGACATGGCTGAGGAAGCCTGGCCAACTGTTCCCATACCTACGGAACAGGAGCAGGCAGAACGGTCAATGGTCAACTCCTATGGGTTTATCAAGAAGCAGGAGACCCAACTCGTCAACAGGCTCTATGGCCTGTTCAACTCATTGGGTTATCCAGAAATCAAGAGATCAACCCTCAGGGATGATCCCGAAGGCCGCAGGCAGCTTGCCCGAGAATTGCTCTCAAATCATCGATTGGCACTGTATGATGCTGAGATGATGCTGGATCAGCTGGATCTGGTTCAGATGCAGGTTGAGGCCAGATTGCAAAATCTTAGGATGATCTGTCTCGCACATCCAGGGCTAGCCCTGTCTTGGCTTTCGATTCCCGGCATTGGGCTAATCAATACCGCAACACTTGTAGCCTACATTGGTGATGGCTCAAGATTTTCCAATCCGCATCAGTTGCTGAATTATGCAGGGCTTATCCCAAGGCAGGATCAGAGTGGAGATTTGGACAAGAATCTGGGCATTACCAAGAGAGGCAACAGGGCAATCAGAAGGAATATTGTCCAAGGTGCTTGGGTGGTTACCACGCTGGCACCTACCTGTCCAATCACAAAGTATGCATATCGCAAGAAGATGGAAGGCAAACAGAAGCAGAAGATCGCAGTGGCAGTCGCGAACAAGATGCTTCGGATTGGCTTCTCGCTCTTGCGTTCCGGAGAACTCTATCGGCCCATGATGGAGAATGGTGATAAGAAACTGAAGGAGAAGCTACGGACTTATAAACTACAAGCCCTCATGAAAACTATCCTGGACGATTAGTTTTCATAAGAGCTCATACTATAACCGGCTCTGACGCAAGCCTTGTATACACATAGGCTATCATTTCTTA
>CAZPOJ010000582.1:0-1141 GCA_964588005.1 uncultured Sphaerochaeta sp. | reverse complement strand
TTCTTCCACCGAAGCGTAATCGATCAGTCCGCAATTATGCAGCACTATCTTTTTTTGATGTTTGAAAAAGGGAATTTTCTTAAGATTGGGAATCGCTTTGCCTGTTTCGGGATCCTGATAACAATAGCGTTCGGCAATACGCCCTTTTCGGATATGTTCGTTCACAATGGGCCCCGCGCTCGAAGCATCCAGCTTACAATAGAGAGTGTTGCCCGGATTAATTATCAGGGTGGGCCCCATGGAACAGGCACCCATGCAACCGGTCAGATTGATTTTGACTTTGCGCAGGAGGTTTTCGTTTTCGAGAGCGGCAATAAATGCCTCCTTAAACTCTTTGCAAGCAGACGACAGACAGCCGGCGGCATAACAAATGTGAGCCGTGTACTGAAATTCTTTCTCTTTGGTCAGAAAATCGTTTTTAATTGCCTCGAGATCGGCAACAGTGTTTATTTTCATGGCAGGAAGATTTTTTCTGTTTATTTCAACATTCCGAGAATGCCTTGAATCTTGTTAGGGCTTACCTGTTTGTAAACCCTGCCATTGATGCTCATTGCCGGAGCCAGGCCGCAGGCGCCTATGCAACGCATTACCGACAGCGAAAACATCTTGTCTTCGGTGGTTTCGGCCACTTCGATGCCCAAAACCTCTTTTAGTTTATTAAGCACTTCCTTGCCCCCTCGCACATAACAAGCGGTACCCAGGCATACCGACACCGTGTACTTACCTTTGGGTTGAGTCGAGAAAAAGGAATAAAACGATAAAACGCTATTCACTTTGGATAGGGAGAGTTTCATTTCCTGCGCAATGAATTTTTGAACCTCGGCAGGAAGATAACCGAATATGGCCTGAGCCATATGCAAAACCTGAATCAAATTGCTTTCGCGATACTCGTAGTCGTTCATAACCTCGGTAAGCAAAGCAAACTTTTCCTGTTCCGTCATATTGCCGACATCACAGAGAATCTCATTAGTCATCATTTTTCCAGGGTATTAAGGCTGGGATTATGTGTTTCTCGTTCTAATATAGTGCGGCGGATCGCCGGGGTCCTCCAGGGCTATTTCTTCGCCCCAGACATTCAGTTGACGGGCAAAATTAAATAAATATTTCTCTAAATCAAGTCCCGGAGTAAATTTATTTTCAT
>CAZPOJ010000581.1:0-1145 GCA_964588005.1 uncultured Sphaerochaeta sp. | reverse complement strand
CAAGACATTATTAATTAAAAATTCACTAATAAGTCTTTGGAGTTTGGGAATTCTTGGGTTAATGGTAATTTTAGGGGGCTATTTAGATAAAAAATGGTCTGTTAATTTCATTTTCATTTCATCTTTTATTCCGGCATGATTTCTTAGTTTAGTTTTAAGCTCAGCAAAGATTCCTTCAAGTGGATTTGTTGTCTTCGGGATGTTCAAATTGGGGTACTTTTGATATGTAAAAAGATATGGTGTATTGGTTCTTAAACTTCTATATGCACTTCTTAATCTTTTGTGTGTATAATGCCATTTACCCGTAACTGGATTTGTGGTTTTTTCTTTTAAATAACTTCCCCATTTTTCATACCAAAGATCAAGAGTAGATACCCAAGATTCTTCATCAATATTTTTTAATTGTAAAGATAGTAATCTTAATTCTCGACTAGCTTCTGCCCGAGGATATTGAGTTAAATAACGGCGTATAATAGCTTGTTGATGGAAGTGACACATTTGTACAGGGATCTTATTAAACGCCTTAGCTAAGCCCTTTCTGCCGTCACAGACGATGCCATTAATTGTCCATCCTTGAAGTTTTAGAAGATCTATGCCTTGCTTATAGCCTTTAACTGTTTCAGTTGTTACATATCGCCAGTGTAGATTTCTACTATTATAATAATCACGAAATACCATAACACCAAAATTGCGTCTAAAGTAAGTTGTGTCCATAATAATTACTGTTTCTTCTGGAGTAAAATCAGGTGTGTTTATTTGGTAATCTTTGAGTTTAGATCTGATTGTTTTTATACTTAAATGGTACGTATTTGAGAGCTGTTTTAAGCTTTGTTTACCATCAAAATAATCTGAAAATAGCTGAGTGGATTTTCTTTCTAAATTCCTAGGTTTACTTATAAAACGATAATTGCATTTTAAACACTTATAGCTCTGTTTATTGTACTTTTTACCATTCTTTTTGGTACTGTTTTCACCACATTTTGGGCATCTTTTTAGTCATCTTTTTATTTGTAAAATAAGAAATCTTATTTAATAAACTATCATTCAGTTATTTATAGCGTTTTTAGCCCCCTAAAATTACCATTAACCCTCATTTCAAGATATTTGTATTATAAACGGATTTTTGGCTCTGTTTAAAATCCGTG
>CAZPOJ010000580.1:0-1146 GCA_964588005.1 uncultured Sphaerochaeta sp. | reverse complement strand
GATTCCAAAAAGGAGCGAGGGCAATATCAAGCTCCATAGAAGCGATGGAGTTGGCATCGCTGCGAATAAAATAATTGTGGTAGAACATCATGGGATTAAGGACGCGTAGGTCAAAAGCTCCGCTTTGGGGCTGGTACATAAGAGCCTCACTGAAGGCCAAGCCCGCCCTACCGCCAAAGAGCCTCCATTCAAATCGATGGGCCATGAACATCTTCAGCCCGACCAGGGGACGAGCTTGGGAGTATCCTGGCTCGGGGGAGCCCGCCGTATCAAGGGTGTCATTCTGGTTTGCATCCCAGATCTCATCAGGATGGGGAAAGAATGAAGTTACAAAGGTATATTTAAAGGTATCACTATAGGCGGCAAAGCGTCCTTGGTTGTGGTATTGGAGATGGTCGCCAAGCAGGAAGTTTCCAGTTGTACCCGGTCCCCAGGAGAGCTTGTCCCGCCCTACCTGCAACAGCCACCCTGCCCCGCCCCAGGCCCCAAAGGCACGGTAAGGGACGTTTGCATCTATTTGCCCAGAGAGTTGTATATTTGTGGTGAGCAGGCTCTTGCCATACAGGGCTGAACTGCCCTTGATGGGGGAATCGGTCGAATCAAACTTGCCAAGGGTAAGCTCAAGGTCGGCAAATGCATAGAAATGATCGGTTAGGGCTATCTCCATGGGTAGGGATAGGAGGGCTTCTCGCCGGTCATGGTTATAATACCAATCGTCATTAGTGGTAAAGTCCGTGGTATTGGTGTGCAGGTACCCCTCAAGGGCAGCTTTCGCCCCCAAGGAGAAGGAGGAACTCTTTTCAGAGAGCTCTCTTTGAATATAGGTGTAGGTCACCATGGCTGCAGAGGAGAGAATCTGCTCATCCAGCCGCTCCACCAAAGAGGATAGCTCATCAAGACTCCAAGGACCTGCACTAGAGGGCAAGGAGAGCCCCTGTGCCACGTAGAGGCGAGTGATGGCCTCGTACACGTTTGAGCCTACAGGATAGATCCTGGCTTGGTTGGCATGCAAGGGTGAAAGAATAGACAAAAGCAGGAGCATGACTATCATGCCCAAACATTTTCCTCTCTGTTTTACCCTAGAAGAACAGCCCCATGCCAATATAGAGCTCCCACTCAACCTCAGTAAAATCAATCTCTTTCTCA
>CAZPOJ010000579.1:0-1146 GCA_964588005.1 uncultured Sphaerochaeta sp. | reverse complement strand
CTTATAGATCATATCAAGCATGAACTGAACAGTCTCTCTGGATTCTGGGCTGTCAATCTGCAGTTCCATCCTGTCATCACTGTAGAGCTTGCCGCCGTTTTGCAGGATAAAGTTAGATGCTCCGCTTTGCATGTTGGGGTCAACAACAACACCGTACTGAACCGTGGTATCACCATCTTTAATGGTCAGTTTTTTTGCAGCATTGAGATAGTCATCCCAAGTCCAGGTATCGTCAGGATAGGAAACACCTGCTGCATCGAACATCGCCTTGTTGTAATACAGGATAACTGAGTCAAAGAAAATAGGGACACCATAACGATTGTTTTCATGCATGAATGGCTTGTAATAAATCTCGTTGAAGTTGTCGAAATTGATCTTAGCTGCACTATCTTCAAGGTTCATAACTAAGCCGGTGGGCAGATATGAGACTGCATTTGGGTGGTTGAGCCAGAAGATATCCGGTCCTGATCCAGTAGGAAGTGCTACCTGCAGTTTTGTCCAATAGCCTGACCAAGGGATAACTGTCAACTTGATAGATACACCGGGATTCTGAGCCTCATACTCGGTAATCATCTCTTTGTACACTTCATCAGCATTCTGATCCCAATACCAGAGGTTGATCTCTTTCTTTTCCTGAGCGACTTCTGTTTTTCCTGCAGCAAAAACCTGAGGAACTACAACGGCTACCAAGATTAGCAGCACCAGTGCAAAACGCATGTTTTTTTTCATGTCTTTCTCCTTTTGTATACATTTTCAAGCTAAGCTTGAAACTAACCTCTTATTCCTTGATACCAGAGAGGGCTATCCCTTCGATAAAGTATTTCTGGGAAATCATAAACACTACTATCATAGGTATCGAAACAACCACCGCTGCAGTGAGCAGGAGGTTGTCTTTTGTCAGGTGCTGGCCCTGCAGGTTGGCTACTGCTATGGAAAGGGTATATTTTTCTGCCGAATTGATGACTATCAGGGGCCAGAGGAAATCATTCCAGCTGAAAACCAGACACATTATGCCGGTAGCCAGTAGGGCACTTTGGCATAAGGGCAGCAGTATTGACCAGAAAATTCTGAAATGCCCTGCGCCATCGAGGAAAGCAGACTCATCAAGGGATTTGGGAAGTGACAATATCTGCTGCCGCATATAGA
>CAZPOJ010000578.1:0-1148 GCA_964588005.1 uncultured Sphaerochaeta sp. | reverse complement strand
TATAGGCTTCCAAGCTATCCTTGGAATTTGCATTGATGATCTTATCCTCAACCCCGAGAGAAACATTGCTTGGCAGAAGAGGAAGATCAATCTCCAGCTCCTGTAGCATGGGCTTGAGCATGCCGGCATTCTCCAGGGCTCTCACTCCCCCATCGAAGAGGAACCCCTCTCGAGTGAATGAGTTCACCAGCCCTCCAGGTACCTTCCCCTTCTCCAGAAGCAAGACAGAGTGTCCTCTCATGGCGAGGGAGGTTGCTGCAGTCAGTCCAGAAATTCCTGCACCAACGATGATGATACCTCTATGTTCAGCCATCTGGGAGTACCCCCTATGAACAAGTACTGGTAATGGAAACCAGTATACCATGGTAGATTCCAATTTGGGGTATTGGTTGTTGGAAACAATTTTCCTGTGCTTGGTAGATCAGTCAGGTCAATGAAAGAAAAAATGAAGTTTCAGGTTTCTTGCTAGCTACACTGCCTAATATGGAAAAGTTGGGTGGAATCTGTTACTACTTTCCCATCCCCTTTCAGCTTCCAGGAGGATTGTATGAAATGCTATGAAACAGAACGATTATATCTGAAAACCGTTACCATCTCTGATTTGAAAAGATTCCAAGCATTTCTCCTGAAGAATAGAACGTTCCTTTCTCCGTGGGAGCCGCTTCGCGATGATTTTTACTACAGCGAAGAGGCAATCCTCCAGAGGATTGAGCAGGAAATCCTCCTCGACTCCCAAGAGAAACAACTAAGTCTCTATCTCACAAGAAAGGGAGAAGAGAAAATCATTGGGAATGTCACCTTGTCAAACATTGTACGTGGACCATTCCAGTCATGCTTTCTTGGTTATAAATTGGACAAAGAAGCCACCGGCCTCGGATACATGACTGAAGCAGTTGCTAAAGTAGTAGAAATTGTCTTCAACGACCTCCACCTTCATCGCATTGAAGCGAACATTATGCCCAGGAATAAGAGGTCGATCCAGGTTGTGAAGAAGAGAGGATTCTTCTATGAGGGAGTAAGCAAGAACTACCTAAAGATCAATGGGAATTGGGAAGATCATGCCCACTATGTGTTGTTGAATGAGGGATTGGAATAGTACAAGAAAGACCCCTTTTGGAAAGCACCAGATATACTTCTACGGTACTAGT
>CAZPOJ010000577.1:0-1150 GCA_964588005.1 uncultured Sphaerochaeta sp. | reverse complement strand
TATATGTAACGACATAAACAATTGTACTTTGAATTATTGAATGAACGTTGTATACTACTCAAGTAGGAGTATACCGCCATGCATACAAGGGTAATTGAAAACAGAGCCTCTTTGATAGTCCAAGGGAAAATGATCGTCCATTCCACCGATGATGCCAAATATCAGCATAAGGTGGAACTCGTACTTCTTGTCCTGGCAGGCCTTACCCCTTCCTTTCTCAGCGAATACTGTGCAGAGAGCAAGAACACGATAACGAGCTGGGTTAAAACGGTTACCGAGAACGGCTACGATGCCCTTGCAATAGGCAAACCCACAGGCAGACCCCCAAAACTGAGCCTCACACAGCTTGAGGAGTTGAAATCCATACTAAAGGACGCGTCTTCAGTTCATGGCTACAATGTATGGGACGGGAAAAGCGTAAGCAATCTAGTGGGAAAGCGCTTTGGTGTAAAGATGAGCGTCCGTCAATGTCAGAGGCTATTTCATACACTTGGGTTCTCCCTGCAGCGTCCGCAGACCCTGCCCAGCAAAGGTGACGGCGAAAAATTGCGTGAGGACTTTAAAAAAAAATAGCTGAGAAGGAGAAAGATCCCGATTTGGAGATAATCTACCAGGATGAGGTCCATTTCCAGATCACAACTTCCGTAACCAGAACTTGGGCACCCATAGGAAAGCAGCCCAAAATAAAGTCAAAACCAGGCAAGGCGAATGTCCCCTACAGTGGGTACGTCAGCCCCCGTACGGGCAGGCTGGTCATGACCGAGGTCAGCTGGTTCACGTATGAGACCGTAATTGCTTCAATTCGTGACTATATCAAGGAAATGGATACATCCTACAAAAAGCATCTTCTGATTATGGATAACGCCTCTTGGCACAGAAAAGCAGCGAGATTGATTCTTGAATTAGACGAATACAAGGACATCAGGGATGTCCTGGACATCGAGTTCCTCCCTCCCTACTCCCCCGATCTTAATCCCATTGAACGGGTCTGGAGAATCACAAGAAGAGAAAAAACACACAATAAATATTTCGATTCCAAAGGGATTCTCAAGGAAACCCTAGACGAATACTTTGCTGATTTCACTGTTACAAATGACAAGCTAAGTTCGCTGTGCCAATCAAAGCACGAATAATTATGTCGTTACATATA
>CAZPOJ010000576.1:0-1150 GCA_964588005.1 uncultured Sphaerochaeta sp. | reverse complement strand
GCCGACCTGTTTGAGGGTGGCATAACCCCCTCCCTCGGGGCATTCAAGGTGGCAAAGGCGAACAGTTCCATTACCATGAGTGTGATGATACGCCCCCGTGGCGGGGACTTCTGTTACTCCGACCTGGAGTTTGAGGCGATGAAGG
Organism: uncultured Sphaerochaeta sp.; assembly: GCA_964588005.1. Classification (GTDB taxonomy): domain Bacteria; phylum Spirochaetota; class Spirochaetia; order Sphaerochaetales; family Sphaerochaetaceae; genus Sphaerochaeta. The sequence continues at coordinate 1,005 of CAZPOJ010000576.1, read as the reverse complement.
AGGACATCCGTCTGTTCAAGGAGGCCGGGGCAGATTGTGTGGTCTTCGGCATCCTTACCCCTGAGGGGGAGATCGATGTGCCTAGGAATAAGGAGCTTATAGAGCTTGCCCGTCCTATGGAGGTTACCTGCCACCGGGCCTTTGACATGACGCCCAATGCCGAGGCTTCCTTGGAGACCTTGATCGAGCTTGGGTTCGACCGTCTGCTTACCAGCGGGCTTGAGGCTACGGTGATCGAAGGAATAGAGGTGCTCGCTGCCTTGGTCAAGCAGGCCGGTGACAGGATCATTGTGATGCCCGGCTGTGGTATCACCGAGCGAAATTTCGCCTACCTCGACAACAAGGTGGGGGCCAAGGAGTACCACGTCTTCCTTCCTGGCACCACCGATTCCAAGATGACCTACCGTCCTGACCATATCTACATGGGTGGAATGCTCAGGCAGGCTGAGTTCGCCATCAGCCACACTGACTTGAGCAGGGTAAAGAGTGTCACCAAGATTGGAGAGTCCCTATGAAGAAGCGCATATTTATAGGGGGGCTCCACCATGAGAGTGATACCTTCAACCCCATCATCACCGGCCGAGATGATATCTGGGTGACCAGGGGTGAAGAGTTCTTACAGAGGAAGGGTCGTGATGCCGCCAGCGGCATCATCGCCACCCTCACCTGTGCAGGGTATGAGATCATCCCTTCCCTTATTGCCCGTGCTGTGCCCAATGGGGTGTGGGACAACTCTTACTACCTGGAGTTGAAGGAAGAGCTCTTAACAGCTTTGAAAGAAGCTGGGGATATTGACGGCATCAGTTTGTCCTTGCATGGCTCGATGCGTGTCGATGGCATTGGGGAGGCTGAGCAGGATCTGCTCGCTTCCATCAGGGAGATCCATCCTGATCTTCCCATAATCACGAGCCTGGACATGCATGCCACGCTTACAACAAAGATGTTCGGCGCACTGGATGGTATGGTGGGCTACAAGTGCGCCCCCCATACCGATACCTATGAGAC
>CAZPOJ010000575.1:0-1152 GCA_964588005.1 uncultured Sphaerochaeta sp. | reverse complement strand
CTATGAGCCAAAAGACGCTTATGCCCCGGTATGAACCGGGGGCTCAGGTAAGAATATCCAAAGAATCCACAGCAAATGTTTTGGGTTCTTTTTTGCTTGAATACTTCGTCATTCCCTAGTTCCTCTAAATACACCTATCCCGAACATCTTTAGATGATCGACCGCCTTTCTAAATCTTATGCGCATCCTTATCTTTAAGTGTGCAATAAACAGATAGCAATTACCACCAAGAAGGTCCGAAACATAGAATCTCTTACGATCCTCTTCTGTGCCGAAAGGCTTCCCATTCCACACCACCCTATTCACCCCCCAGACTAACTGAGCATCAGCAACACACCTGAGGTCATCCACCAGCTCCTCTCCCAAGCCCGGAGGCGTCTGGGAGGTGGAAACCGACCCATAGATACAGGAGAATGTTTCACTTGATACGATTGGCTTATCATGGAAAGCCGCTGCAGAAGCAGCAAGCAACGAGAAGTCAGGATCAAAAAGCAGCGTCTCCGACTCAGGGATATCCACCAGCGCATACGAAGCCAGCATATCAGTAGGGGCACCATGACACTGCACCCTGGAAGTGGCACCTGCCTTGGTGCACATGCTTGCATATGGCCTGTAGATGCCTTACAGCAATCGACAACTTTTGAAAACAAGTGTAAACCTATAAACGAGGAAACCTTGAAGCTTTTGGTTCTTATTCCTCAAGGGCAAGCTCGACCTTGGTAAATATTGAATGCTTCTAAAGTATACTGAATAAGTGACTTGATCTCCCTATCATACTGCTTCATCTACACTTACTTGAAAGAGTCATTCTAATAACCAGAACTCTTGAACACCAGTTTAGCATACTACTCTAGTAATTCTTCTACACTACTTCCAACGGAACTCTACGTAATACAAGAGAAATAGAGTATTTAAAAAAGCTATAAAATCCACTAATCCATTACTTCTCACACACTAGAACGTTCTATTGTCACAAGTATAAATAGCACATTCTTGCTCAAACACTTATATTTTATAGAATTAATAATTATTAATAATAATGCTAAAACATTTCACCTTTTTTGCTTTCTAGTATTGACATAAGTCTCCTTAACTTGTATTATACAAATGTGCTTAGGAAACAGAGCACATAAAAAATACTTGCACAGAAGC
>CAZPOJ010000574.1:0-1155 GCA_964588005.1 uncultured Sphaerochaeta sp. | reverse complement strand
ATTCGTTTTTATTAGTTCACGTAAGTCAAGGACTATCTCAAAATAGTCTTAAATTGCTTACAGCCTTGACTTTTGCATAAGAAATGATAGCCTATGTGTATACAAGGCTTGCAAAAGTTCAAGGCCATATTATAAGCTCTTATGAAAACTAATCGGCCAGGACAGTTTTCATGAGGGCTTGTAGTTTATACTTCCGTAGCTTCTCCTTTAATTTACCAATTCCATTCTCCATCATAGGTCGATAGAGCTCTCCTGATTCCAAGAGAGAGAATCCTATTCGAAGCATCTTGTTCGCGACTGCCACTGCGACCTTCTGCTTCTGCTTGCCTTCCTTCTTCTTGCGATATGCATACTTTGTGATAGGACAGGTAGGTTCCAGAGTAGTAACCACCCATGCTCCTTGGACAATATTTCTTCTTATTGCCCTGTTGCCTCGCTTGGTAATACCCAGATGCTTATCCAAATCTCCGCTCTGATCCTGCTTTGGAACAAGCCCTGCATAGTTCAGAAGCTGGTGGGGATTGGAGAACCTTGATCCGTCACCTACGTAGGCAATAAGTGTAGCAGCATTGATCAGACCAATTCCTGGGATTGAGAGCCAAGACAAGGCCTGCCTAGAATGGGCAAGGCAGATCTTCCTGAGACTTTCCAACCTGGCTTCAATCTGCTGCTGGACCAGATCCAGCTGGTCCAGCATCATCTCAGCATCTTGCAGTGCTAAGCGATGCTTTGAAAGCAATTGTTTGGCAAGAAGCCTCCTGCCTTCAGGATCATCCCTCAAGATGGTCCGCTTGATCTCTGGATATCCCAGGGAGTTGAACAGCCCATAGAGCCTGTTCACCAGCTGGGTCTCCTGCTTCTTGATAAACACATAAGAGTTTATGGTCGATCGTTCAGCTTGCTCCTGCTCTGTGGGTATGGGAATAGTCGGCCAGGCCTCCATAGCCATATCACGTGCGATGCAGGCGATCTTCACTGCATCCGACTTGTCACTCTTCCTCTGGCTCATCCAGATGACCCTGAGCATACCCGGATTGAGGACTACAATTTGTTGTGCTGCACTATGGGCTATTAGGTATCTTGCCAGGGAAAAGGAAGAGGTGCCTGCCTCCATAAGCACAAGATCATCGGTATTGATCCTGCTTTGGATGTACT
>CAZPOJ010000573.1:0-1158 GCA_964588005.1 uncultured Sphaerochaeta sp. | reverse complement strand
AGGGTCGTGAGCTACCTGCTCAAGGACCCCCTTGGTGATGGCGGGCAGTGGGATATGTTCTCCAACCTGATACGCAAGTATGGTGTTGTTCCCAAGGAAGCGATGCCCGAGAGCAAAGTATCGGAAGAGACCAAGACGATGAACAAGCTGCTTACCCTCAAGCTTCGCCAATTCGCCTGCGCTCTGAGAGATGGCAGCAGTGAAGGAAAAACCCTTGAAGAACTGCGATCAAAGAAGGAAGAGCAGCTGTCCACCATCTATGACATGCTTTGCATCTCGATAGGCATCCCTCCAAAGAAATTCACCTATGAAACAAGGGACAAGGATGGTAAGTTCATCAGGATCTCTAATACCACTCCCCAGCAATTCTACAAGGAATACGTCTCCATGGATCTTGACGACTATGTCAGCCTCATCAATGCCCCGACAGAGGATAAGCCGTATGGGAAGACCTATACCGTGCAATATCTTGGCAATGTCCGCGGAGGAAAGGCTGTTTCCTACCTGAATCTTCCCATCGGGGAGCTGAAGAAAGTTGCCATCAAACAGATGCAGGACGGCAAAAGTGTCTGGTTCGGCTGTGATGTCGGACAGAGTTCAGACCGAAAAAGTGGGATGATGGCCCTCGATACCTATGACCTGGAAAACCTGTTCTCCACCACCTTTCCCATGGATAAGGCCCAACGCCTCGATTATGGCGAAAGCCTGATGACCCATGCCATGGTACTGACCGGAGTCAACCTGGATGAGGAAGGCAAGCCAAACCGTTGGAGGGTAGAGAACAGCTGGGGTGAGGAGCCAGGGGAAAAGGGGTTCTTTGTCATGAGCGATGACTGGTTCAATGAGTTCACCTATCAGATCGTAGTACACAAGAAATATCTGAGCGAGGAACAGAGGCAATTGCTCAAAATGGATCCAATTGTCCTCAAGCCTTGGGATCCCATGGGCAGTCTGGCCCTCTAGGAAAGAGAGTCTCAGCTCAGTTTGGTGATGGATAGAAACCAAGCTGAGGTGAGCCAGATTGATGTACGAAAGCTGTACAGGGGACAAGAAAAAGATCCAGGCATAAGAATCATACAAAGCAAGAACAAAACGGAATGGGTATGGGCGTATGATACAAATGGCTAAGGTAACGAAAAACCCAAAAGTAGAACTATA
>CAZPOJ010000572.1:0-1171 GCA_964588005.1 uncultured Sphaerochaeta sp. | reverse complement strand
AGACAGCATTGATAAGATACATCAGAGAAGCGGGGTCCATTGCATCGAGGATGGTGGGAATGGTTCCCCTAGTCGCATCCTTGACCCAGCCATTGATGGCAGCAAGTGAACTCTTTGCCGAGAAATCCAAGGTTTTCGCAGTGGCATGATAGACATCTTGTGTCTTGTTGAGAAATGCTTTGTCAAAAACCACCCGCTTGTTAAGCCAAAGGCTATTTGCAATGCTAAGCTCGATATCCCTAAGCTTGTGTATGCTGTCCAGGTAGGTGGCGTTTGCATCATTGAGCTGGTCGAGCGTCCCTTCTTCTGGAGCCAGCACACCAAGCATGGAGGAGAGGGTTGAGCCATCAGCTCCGTTGGTGGTCATCCCCAAGGCAAGCAACACCGAAAGAGGGGAGAGCATGCTATTCTCTTTTTCAAATTCTTTTGCGAAAAACAGGTGGTCAGAGAACTGCTGTACTGATCGGGTAAAGAAATCCTGATTTGACTCAGTGGTTGTAATGCTTTTAGGCTCCTGTATCCCAGCCGCACTAAGGAGTGCTGAGATTAGCAGAATCGTAAGAGTGATACTATATTTTTTCATGAGGCCTCCTGCAAAAATGCGTCTGTACTCAACTATACAGCAATACATCCTCTTTGGGGATTAGGAGGCAAGCAGAAAACTCAGTGGAATTGTTATGATCCCTAGGATGGTAGAGATGATGACCATGGTGCTTCCAAATTCCGGCCTTTGTCACTCCTAAATAACTAACAACACCTAAAATCTCCCAGTACAGCCCTCAAGGGGCTTTTTATTTGCCTTTTTAAAATAATTTGTAAGAATATAGTCGTTATGTGTTGTTATGCGTTTGCTAGTACTGTACACTCATCTCAGGAGGCATGGCATGTTTGTACAAACGATTCCTGAGAAAAAGACAGGGAGAACGCTCATCGTATTTGTCGAAGGCTATCGAAAAGAGGGGAAAGTGAAGCAGAGGCATATCAGAACAATTGGGTATGTCGATGAGTTCGAACATCTGTATGCGGATCCCATCAGCCATTTCAAAGAGGTCGCCAAGAAAGAGACCGCTGCGATGCAGGAGAAACAGAAACCCATCATGATTGAGCTTTTCCCAGAGGGCTTGCTGCCCTTCAGCAAGGACACTGGTGCATACGACTGCGTAAAGAACAT
>CAZPOJ010000571.1:0-1172 GCA_964588005.1 uncultured Sphaerochaeta sp. | reverse complement strand
CGAGGATGTCCTGATCGAGGAGAATGACAGGCATATCGCACTCATTCAGAGCCAGTGTGTTTAATCAAGCCTTTTTCCCTAAAATGATAGTAGGTATTTCCCTATTTTGATCTTTTCTTTTTTCCGTCTTTAATCTTTTTATAAAACATTGTATTTATTTCTTAGAGCGATGTTGTTTAGCTCAAATTCCCAATATTTTAAAGATCAATATTTGCTTCCAAGCAGTTTTTTTCACAAGGAAGCAAACCTCAACTGAAAAAATATTTCTTACTGCACATTCTCACAATTAAATATGAGAATAGCTTCATCAGACAAAAAGATCCTCCTCATTTTTTCTCTTGTTTTCATTGTAACGCCTGTAAAAAGTTGCCAAAGGCATCCCAAGAGTATCGGCAGCAGCTTTTGCGCCCTCAGCTGCCTTAAGAAAGAACACCTCACCACAAGTGATTAGCACTTTTTCTTTTTTCCTATGCCTTCCTGCTTTACGATTTCGTATGAATTCGGTAAATTCATCACTGTATCGAATGCAAAGGAAGGTAGTGTCCTCTTTTACCGTGAGGTCCACCAGGAGCCCTGCTACGTAACCAAGTTCCCTCAGTTTCTGGACATCCTTACGCAAGTTACCACTAGAAACAATTTCAAATAGTATTTCCTTGTTTTGCATGTCCATCAGGGGTTACCCCCTTTTCCCATCTTGACTGTGGTGACTATCTGGTCCTTCATCAGGGAATGCTCCAGCCTCCAGTCCTTAGAACCAGTGTTTATGAGGTGTCCGTAGTGAACGAGTCTGTCAATAATGGCAGTGGCAATCTGCTCGTCGGTCATGAGCTTGCCCCATTCGCTGAAAGGGAGGTTTGTCGTCACTATAAGGCTCTTCTTCTCATAGCTTTCCGCTATCACCTGGAAGAGAAGCTGTGAGGCATCCCTGCTAATCTGGCAATAGCCCCACTCATCGAGTATCAGCAGATCCAGTGCTCCCAGCTCCAAGAGGAATTTTTCCAGATATCCTTCCTCACGAGCCTTCGTGAGTCGTGCAACCATATGGGTTATGGTCATAAATTTGACCTTGTACCCTTCATTACACGCCTTGAGACCGAGGCAGGTAGCAAGCATCGTCTTCCCAGAGCCACAAATACCATAAAATACCAGAGTCCTCTTCTTGTCTATGAATG
>CAZPOJ010000570.1:0-1176 GCA_964588005.1 uncultured Sphaerochaeta sp. | reverse complement strand
TGGAAGAGAAGGTCAAGGAAGCCAAAGGTGTTGATGACACCAACTACTGGCTTTGTATGAGGGAAGTTGCAAGGGAGAAGAAGAAGCTCGATAGCTATCTGTTTTCCAGAAAGACAAGATGAGAGAGGATCTCTGTTACCCTATCAGAAATGACAAAAAAATCTACTACTCCCTCAAAAATGATGGACTATTTACATATGTTATGAAACACTACAGGCAGGAATAATAAAGATGTCATATATGTGAAATAATCCCGATTGGCCGTCTTATACCTATGACCTTGAAGAGGTTGAAAAACAACACGGCCACTATGAAGTGCAGAAAAAAGCTACAGATATAGTGTTCAACATCATTGACCCGGATATGAGGGTCAAGATGCATGCCCGCTCTCTCACTGATGAAATGCTGTCCAGTCTTGAGATCGAAGGTGAGAAAATATCCTATGATAGGGTATATTCCTCCATTTGTAAGCGGTTAGACATCAATATGGAGACACAGGCAAAAAGTGACCAATTTGCTGAAAGCATAGCAACCTTGGCCCTCGATATCACTGAAGACCTGGAAGAGCTATCTATAGAAAGGATCATAGGGTGGCATTCCCTTCTTTTTTCCTCGATGGCCGGTATCAAGCCCAAAAACATTGGCTCCTATCGTAAAGGGCCAGTGTACATCAGCAAAGGAAACGGCAGAAACACTGAGATCATCTATGAGGGTCTTCCTGCAGAGAGAACAGAAAGTGAGATGGAAAGGCTCATTGGGTTTATCAATGGGGAGAATGAAGAGAAGCCTCTTGTTAAGAGTGCAATAGTAGCTCTGTGGTTTCTCTGTATTCATCCATTCGAAGATGGGAATGGCAGGATCTCCAGGGCAATCTCAGACTATGTGCTATCAAAATCTATGAGAAAAGTGTCAAGCTCACACGCTTCACGAAGGACTTGGATCCCTCCATCTATAATTCTCACCAGCTGTCGATGCTGTTCAAGCTTGCCGACGGCTCCTTCGAGGGCAAGCTATCTACTGACAAATGGGCGAAGATGAACAAGTGCTCAAGCGCAGCGGCTTCAAGGGATATCCAGCATCTTCTGTTGGAAGGCTTCTTGATCTCGTCTGGTGACACTGGACCTAAAACAGGGTATTTCCTTGATCCTGCGCTGCTAAAGAAAATCTAATTTGAAA
>CAZPOJ010000569.1:0-1179 GCA_964588005.1 uncultured Sphaerochaeta sp. | reverse complement strand
CACGGGAGAAGGCCTTGAACAGGGCCTCGATCTGGTGATGCACATTGCCCTCTGAAACCTTCATTGCCAGATTGCACTGTGCAGCATCACTGAAGGACTTGAAGAAGTGCTCTATCATCTCAGTGGGGAAGGTGCCCACATACTCGCGGTGAAGCGGAGCGTCCCACAACAGGGAAGGACGACCTGAAAAGTCCAGGGCAACCTCAGCAAGTATGTCATCCATGGTAAGCAACTCAAAGCCATAGCGGCTTATGCCGCGCTTCTCTCCCAAGGCCTCACGCACTGCCTGGCCAAGGGAAAGGGCCACATCCTCTACGGTGTGGTGCTCATCCACCACAAGGTCCCCATCGGCATGCAAGGTGATATCAAGTCCACTATGTCTGAGCACTTGGTCGAGCATATGGTCGAAGAAGGGGATATGGGTATGGATCTGACCTTGTCCTGTCCCGTCGAGATTCACCCTGAGGGCAATCTCAGTCTCCTTGGTCTTTCGCTTCACCTCAGCGACCCTTACACTTGCCTTGGGATCCTCTAACAAAAAGGAGGCTACAGTCGGCCAGTTGTCACTGACAAGGATGCAGGTATCCCTAAGGTCCTCTTCCAGCTCATCCTTCTGGCTGGAGGGGGCAAACCAAATGGCCTTGCATCCAAGGTTATACGCCAGGCGCACATCAGTCTGACGGTCCCCGATAACCACTGAGTTGGCCAGGTCATACTCCCCACTCTGATACTTCTTCAGCATCCCTATCCCTGGCTTGCGCCCCGGACAGTTGTCTGCAGGAAGGGAGAAATCGATATGCAGATCATCGAAGGTAATGCCCTCACCTTGCAAGGTTGAAAGGATACGCTCGTGTGGCTTGTCAAAATCATCCTGAGGAAAGGAGGGGGTGCCCACCCCGTCCTGGTTGCTGACCATGGCAAAATGGAAAGAGCCTTCCTTGCGTATTCTTGCCAGAGCTCCAAAGACCCCGGGAATGTAGATGATCCTCTCAAAGGAGTCTATCTGGTCCTCAATAACAATAATTCCATCACGGTCGAGAAACAGGACCGCCTTATGCATCTTCTTATCCATCACATTTCCTTATACTGAGAAAGGGCTTCCAAAAGCTTGTCATTCTCACTTTTGCTGCCAATGGTTATCCTAAGGCAGTTCTCACAGTGCAGTTCACGGCTACGATT
>CAZPOJ010000568.1:0-1180 GCA_964588005.1 uncultured Sphaerochaeta sp. | reverse complement strand
TTCTCTTCTTCAGATCGTTGGCAACCAATCCTATCTCAGTATCCACATACACTTCTCCAGGACCGAGGAGATCCAGTTTATCTTGGGTGATTGAAGATCCGAAATACCGACCACATCGAGTTATGCCATCTTCTCCCTTGTAAACAAGGAACAGACCAGCCTTGGCGACTTCATCATCCAGGTAGTTCAGTATCATCGGGCTGTGAGTGGTAACGAGAATCTGTTTCTTCGAGTTTACTAAGAAATTCATCAGTTGTTCGATCAATTCAGGATTGATCCCGTTCTCAATCTCATCCAGGAGGATACAATCGCGGTCGGAGTGCACTTGGGCTATAATTGTCAAGATTCGAGCCATTCCATCACTGAGGTGCTGGATTTCAGTTTCCAAAGACTTCTTCTGTGCGGCCTTGTAATCCTCTGTAACCCAATAGGTCTTCCAACCTGCACGCAATGCCTGTGGCCTCGCATGCGTCACCTGTGAATAGAACTTCTTGAGTTCCTTTACTATCTCTTCAAATCGGTCTTTTGGAAGTTGGGATAAGTATCCTGCCAATTTCTCTCCTCCCGATCCGACATCATCAGCTTCGCGTGATCGGGTTTTGATCAATTGGGGATTCAGAAACTCCAATGATTTCAACCCTTCGACAAACTTCTGGCATAGACTCAGAATCACTTTTTAGAATAGAAAGGATAGAGCCCTTGCAGGAAAAATCCTTAGCACTGGCTGTGATGTAATCATTTCCCCTTTTATAACGAAGTGTACCCTCTGAAATACTCATTGCTGCCATAGGATTGGAATTGATATATATCGCCTCTGTCGTACATCGGGCAGTCACCGTATTGAATGATCCACTCCATTGATAGCTAAAAGCTCCTTCAGCAATAACCAGCTTAAAGGTGATGGTTCGCTTCTCAGAGAATCTGCTGGTCAGTTCGTTGAGTTTCCACCCTCTAGCTTTAAGCCAGGTATCTAGGGTTCCTGATGCAAGATGGTGGATGAAATCAAAAGCTTGGAGAATCGTTGATTTACCAGCTCCATTATATCCTACCAGACAGGAAAACTATGGCAAGGATTCTTTATTCAGTGAAGGGGAAAACCTGAAGTCAATAAGAGACTTGAAATTATCTATGGTGAATTGCTTAAGCACTCTATCCTCCTACACATCAATCGGATAATTCT
>CAZPOJ010000567.1:0-1180 GCA_964588005.1 uncultured Sphaerochaeta sp. | reverse complement strand
CAAAGGAAAGAGACTCAAATCTAGAGCTCTTTCGAATTATTTCAATGCTGGGAATCATCGCTCATCATTACGTGGTGAATTCCGGTCTTACTTCACCTAATAGCCCCTTATGGCAAAATGTCTTGTCTGGACCATCACTCTTTCTTCTCGTGCTTGGAGCCTGGGGGAAGATAGGGATCAACTGCTTTGTTCTCATTACTGGATACTTCATGTGTCAGTCACACATAACAGCTAGGAAGTTCGTCAAACTCTTGGCAGAAGTGATGTTTTACAACATAGTGTTCTACCTCGTCTTCTTGTTGTCAGGCTATGAAGCCTTCTCCCTCAAAGCTCTTATCAAGACCTTGATGCCGATAACAAGCATAGCTCAGAACTTCACCGGAACATATTTAGTCTTCTTCCTGTGCATCCCGTTTCTGAACATCCTGGTGCACAACATGACAGAAATGCAGCATGCCAGACTTTTATTGTTAAGCAGTTTTATGTACATCTTTTTCGGAACCGTGAAGCTGCTACCAGTAACGATGAACTACGTGTCCTGGTACATAGTGCTTTTTTTCATTGCTTCTTACATTAGGCTCTATCCAAAGAAGCTTTTCGATAGTACTCGTTTCTGGGGTTGGATGACATCGATAACAGTATTACTCAGTGCTGCATCAGTTGTAGCTTGTGCTTGGATGGGAACTAAGATAGGACGTAACGCTCCATTCTTCTTTGTATCTGATTCCAATACTTTCTTAGCTGTTGCTACCGGTTTGAGTTCGTTTCTGTGGTTTAAGAATCTGAAGATCAGAAGCCGCTTCATCAACATAGTCGCATCTACATGCTTCGGAGTCCTGATGATTCATGCAAACAGTGACACGATGCGTCAATGGCTCTGGCGTGACACTTTGAATAACGTTGGTATGTATGGAAAGCCAATGATGGTTTATCATGCAATTGGCTCTATCGTGGGAATCTTCACTGTCTGCTGTCTTATTGATCTTCTCAGAATTCGCTTCATCGAGAAGCCTTTTCTAAAGTTCTGGGATACGTGTTGGGATGGGATTAATAAATCCTTCACAAGTTTTGAGACCAAGTTCAGTACGAAGTTGAAAATACAAGGCTGAAACCAAGGGAGAGAAAACATGAAAGGAATCATTCTTGCCGGCGGAAAGGGAAGTCGCTTGTTCCCTATGAC
>CAZPOJ010000566.1:0-1180 GCA_964588005.1 uncultured Sphaerochaeta sp. | reverse complement strand
GGAGAATTGGCTTTGTCTATGAATCCCCCAAGGGTGATATCTGGAATCTTGATATACGCATATTCACCTTGTCTGTAAGCAGTTGCTACGCTGAAGCTGTCATTGCCCTCATTATAGTAATACAATACCGGCTCACCTGTAGCCCTATCGATCTCCAGAATGGTCGCCAGCAGGTTGAACTCTCCCCTAAAGACGATACCTGCATCAATAGCTACGGCATTCAAGCCTGTGTCAAGGTCCATCGAAGCTTCATTAGGCCAATTAGCTGTTTCACTGTACAGGGCAAAGATAGGGGCAAAATCAGTAAATATGATATCATAATTACTGTCTTCTTGGATGCATTCCATAATGTCTATTGGTATGACAACCTTCGTTCCACCTCCAGCTTCAATAGAGGCCTTCTCCTTTGCAAGCAGGATGTTGGTAACCGCCAGAACATCCTTGAATTCATCCCAGCTTAATGACATGTCCTTAGGAGTCCAACCGTTTGAGGTATTCTCGAAGAGGAAATCACTTGCAGGGCTGACCAACAAATCAGTGTCAGCATCGGTCCTTGCTGCTATTGCATCCAAGGCCTCACTCATCAACTCATTAGCCTTGAGGATGTCCTCTTTTGCAGACTCGATGTAGGCAAGGCCTTTTTCAGAATCAGCTTGCAAGAATCCATTGGCAAAAGGCGAGGCTGCTGGGGTGGCAAATTCTATGGAACCGGTAGAGGCATCATAGGTTATGCTGGAGAGAATGTTCTCTATATCAAAGCCAAGTTCAATTGCATTGAACAGGGAAGCAAATGCCCGTATGGCATAGAGCTGGCTGGCAATGAGCTGTGCTTCTGCTTTAGTGATGTAGTGTGAGACGCCATCCTCGGTGGTGACTAGGCTTCGTGCATCATCGGTAAGGGAGCTGACATTATTTACCGTCCGATCGAACGAACGTCCCAGAGAATCAAGAATACCATCAAAAACATCATCTATATCATAGCCCTTTGCAGCAAGGTTAGAGAACATCTGCAACAGGTAAGCAGGTCCTTCGCCATCACTGACCATATAGCCACTGAGGACAGGAATGAACATAGTATATTCATTCTCTGTTCCTGCTTGGTAGGTGTGGTTTGTTAAGAAATTGTTGTATCCGTTTGGCACAAAACCGTAGATTATTGAGATAATGTTTGCATAAAGCT
>CAZPOJ010000565.1:0-1180 GCA_964588005.1 uncultured Sphaerochaeta sp. | reverse complement strand
ATAATACTCCAAATGCTACACTTATCGCGATCTGTGCGAGACGGCAGGAGGTACTGGATGCTTTTACTGCAAAACATGCCATACCTTACTCATATACTGATTTTGATGAAATGCTGAAAAACCCAGAACTTGATGCAGTCTTGATAGTTACATCAGTTAATTCGCACTACCAGCTCGTCATGAAAGCAATCGCAGCAGGTGTACATGTTTTTGTTGAGAAGCCACTTGCGATTACGACAGAAGAAGCAATACAAGCTCAAGAAGCTGCAGAGAAAAACCCTGACAAAATTGTAATGACTGGGTATATGAGACGATTTGATCCTTCCTATGCTGAGGCCAAGCGTAAAATTGAAGCGGGAGAGATAGGCATGCCCATACTGTTTCGTGGGTATAGTCTCGATCCTGACTCAGGTAGTGAAAGTGCTCCCGAGCGCGGTGAGAGTAACGGACCATGGTATTCAGAGATGATAGTACATGATGTTGATCTTGCTCGATGGTTTCTCGGTTCGGATGTAGAGGATATAAGAACCATAGGCGGTTGTTATAAACATAAGGAATTTGAAAAATATAACGATATCGACAATGCTTGTACGCTCATGAAGTTTAAGAATAATACTATGGCCATGTTTTATACTGGGCGAACAGCCCCACATGGTAGCCATGTTGAGTCTGAGATTGTAGGAACTGAAGGAATTCTAAGAATCAATCCTATCCCCAGGAAGCATATGATAGATGTTTATAACAAAGACGGCGTGTTGTCCGAATGCATGCATGATTATATCTCAAGATTCAGAGAAGCCTTCGTCCTTGAAATACAAGAATTCATCAATTGCATTGAAGAGGGAAGAAAACCAGAAGCATCCGTATATGATTCCCGTATGGTATGTGAGATAGCCAACAACGCTTATACAGCATATGTAACCGGTAAGCTTGTTACCATGTAAGAAATGGGTACTATCACCCTACCGAAGACTCTATCTGCTGGTTTATTTTTGCTCTCATGAAGCTTCCTGGCAGCGATACAAGAAAAAAGCGCTGGAGAAGTCTTCAATGATTTTTCCAAACTGACAATACAAACAGGACTTGATGAGACCAGCAATTTCAAAACAACCAGCCTGAATACTCTTAGGAAGGGAAAAGCCCCGTTGCTCTCATGCAACAGGGCTTTCCTTTTACCGCA
>CAZPOJ010000564.1:0-1181 GCA_964588005.1 uncultured Sphaerochaeta sp. | reverse complement strand
TTCTTGTCAGGGTTGAACGTCATGGTCTTGTTGTCGACCAGATAGCCGTTGTTGCCAAAGACCCATGGCTCGATATGGGCATATCGGCCATAGAACCAGAAGCCCCACTGGTCGATCTTCCCATCCTTGTTCTTGTCGATGGTAAGCTTCTTGGCAGCACTCCTAAACTCATCCCAAGTCCATGAGTTGGTGGGATATGCCAAGCCTGCAGCATCGAAAGCATCCTTGTTGTAATAGAGGACGGTGGTGACAAGGGCGAATGGAATGGCATAGTAGCTGTCTGTCCCACTGGTGGCCTTGTTTGTCTCGAAGATGGCCTTGTAGAAATGATCGAATGTGTCATCCTTCTGGATGAACTCATCAAGGTTGTACAACAGACCGGCCTTTGCCCACTCCTCAAGATAGCCAGAACTCATGGTAAAGACATCGGGAAGCTTGTTCTGGTTTGCCTGGATACGGATCTTTGTCCAGTACTCCTTGGTTCCGACCATAGTGTTATTGATCTTGACCCCTGGATTCTGCGCTTCAAAGGTTGCTATGATCGTCTTGTTCTGTTCGACCATGTCGGGGTCCCAGGTCCACCATTCAAGGGTAATCTCCTTGTCCGTAGTGGTTGTCTCTTTGGTTCCAGCAGCGAATAGCGTGCTGAAAACTAACAAAACCAACAGGATAGCTAGTAGTTTCTTCATACCGTTTTCTCCTTTTTCGTTATGAAATGCTGATATCCAAAGCGCAGGCCAGCTGCGCTGCATCGCTTACAAAAAGACTTGGATCAATTCCATGGGAGAGTAGGCCATCTGAGCCCCTATACCCCCATGTGGCGAGATAGAGCCTGTCGGCAACACCTGTAGCTGTCTTATAGTCTATCTCGGTATCGCCGACATAGATGAGTTCTTCATCACTGGCAAGGGTAGCCTTGAAATCCAAGAGGGAGCTTGCATCTGGCTTTGGCTTAAAGCCAGAGTCAATTCCATATACCCTGGAAAAAATGATTGAAGGAAAATATGCATGAAGAATCTTCTGAGTCAGCGAAACAAGCTTGTTTGAGATGACACACATCGCTATGCCTTGCGCTTGTATCGCTTCAAGCAAAAGAGGTATCCCAGCAAAGGGTTCGGTGCGCTTGGCAGGCTCGGCACTATATAGAGAGAGCATCTCGGAGCAGAGTTGCTCTTTCTTCT
>CAZPOJ010000563.1:0-1184 GCA_964588005.1 uncultured Sphaerochaeta sp. | reverse complement strand
GTCCTGCCCCTCCGAGCATCACAATGGAGACAGCCATGTACCAGAAGATCTCCTTACCTGCCAAGGCTCCTATGAGGAACATGGTGGAGAGCCCCAGCGATACCACTGCGGCGGGAAAGGTAAACAAGCCAGCCACAAAGAGCAGTCCGATGCCCACCTCGGCAAGCACGATGAGCACCTGGAAGAGGTAGGGTGCCTGGGAGACGAACACATCGTTAATCCAGGTGTAGAGTGCCAAGGGCTCTGCAAGGACAGGGGGTGCGAACTGTTGCACCGTCTCTGTCACCGCAACCGCTGTCTCTACTGCCGCATCACCCCAGGCTTCGGAAGCTGCACCGACGGCATCGGCAGCACCCCAGTAGACCTTGGAGCCGGTGGTGTCGCTGAGCCAGCCTCCTGTAATTTTACCGAACCCCTCAATAAGCCACATGACTCCTAGAAAAATCCTCAGGAAAGCTGTCCAGTAGGAAGGGACGCGGTAGGCGGCCATCCCTCCGATGAGCGACCTTTTGTTCTTGATCTCCAGGATTTCATGCTTGAAGTAGGCCCAGGCCCCATTTACCCCACATACCCCTGCCTGGTAGTACATGTTGACCGCGTGTTTCAGCGCATGGGCAAAGAAACCGGAAAGGGAGATGCCTCCAGTATGGGAGACGGCGTACCTGCCGCCGATGGAGACCATAAAGCCGTGGAAGTTCGACTTGAAGGGTTTCGGGGGTGTTGCCTTTTTTCCCAGGGCGCTCTTGATGGTGTAGATTACCCCGTCAGTGGCGGTCTTTGCACTTTGCTCCGCTGCCTCTACTATCTGGGGAACCGGACGATTGTCTTCCTGGAAGTACATTCCATCCCCTACGACGTAGACATTTTCATAGTCGGGGGACTGCATGAACTCATTAACAAGCTTGCGTCCCATCTTGCCATCGGTGATGGCAAGATTCTCACCAAACTCCGTACCACGAACTCCACAGGTCCAGATAAGGGTCTTGGTCTTGATGAATTCTCCACCTCTTATGGAGAAGCCTTCCTCGTTTACCTCGGTGATCAGGGAGTTGAGCATGATCTCAATGCCCTGCTTTTTCATGTACTGTTCAGCCTTCTTTCGGGGGCGTTCAGGCAGCATATTGAGAATCTGGCCAAGTGCTTCACAATTGATAAGCCGCACGTCACTGCTGTCGAGCTTGTTT
>CAZPOJ010000562.1:0-1193 GCA_964588005.1 uncultured Sphaerochaeta sp. | reverse complement strand
TACAGTGACTTACAATGTAGAAGTTACTGCTGGCACAGAAAATGTTCCTACAGTAGCTGCAACGGCAACAAACAGTAAAGCTGCAGCAGTTGTAACAGCTGCTACAGCATTGCCAGGCTCAACAACAATAAAAGTAACAGCAGAAGACGGGGCAACGACCAAAACGTATACGATCAACTTTACTGTTGCCAATGCAGAGCAAGCGGCACCAACAGGACTAGCTGGAGTAGCACCTACATCAGCTGCCAATGATGACGGTAAGATTACCGGCACGACAGCTGAAATGGAGTACAAGCTTTCTTCCGCAAGTGAATGGATAACTGCAACTGGGACTGAAACAACTGGTTTGGCGGCAGGAACCTACGAAGTACGATTAAAGGCCAAAGAGGGATTTAATGCAGGAGCGACTGCAGAAGTAACAGTTCCAGCATACGTAAAGGCTACAGATGCAACTCTAAGCAATCTCACAGTAGATGGAACAACTATTACAGGCTTTGTAGCAGATACAATGTTGTATGATATAGAACTTGGTGCTGGAACAACAATAGTCCCGTCCGTATGGGCAATAGCAACGGATAGTAACGCTATGGTAGTCATCACTTATGCAACTTCGTTACCTGGCTCAACCATTGTAACAGTAACAGCAGAAGACGAGACAACGACCAAAACATACACGATCAACTTTACTGTTGCCAATGCAGAGCAAGCGGCCCCTACAGGACTAGCTGGAGTAGCACCTACAACAGTTGCTAGTGATGACGGTAAGATAACCGGCACGACAGCTGAAATGGAATATAAACTGTCAACAGCAAGTGAATGGACAGCTGTAACTGGGACAGAAATACCAGGCTTGGCGGCAGGAGACTATGAAGTACGATTAAAAGAAAAAGCTGGCTTTAATGCAGGAGCGATAGCAACCGTAACAGTTCCAGCATACGTAAAGGCTACAGATGCAACACTAAGCAGTCTAACTATTGATGGAACACTAGTATCTGGTTTCACAGCTACTACAGTAACTTACAATGTAGAACTTGCTGCTGGGACAACAACAGTCCCAACATTAGGAGCAACAGCAACTGATAGTAAGGCAACAGTAGTGACAACAGATGCTACAGCATTGCCTGGCACAGCAACTGTGACAGTAACAGCAGAAGACGAGACAACGACCAAAACATACACGATCAACTTTACTG
>CAZPOJ010000561.1:0-1194 GCA_964588005.1 uncultured Sphaerochaeta sp. | reverse complement strand
TTCAAGGCTCAGTGCAGCAGACTCTTCGGTATCTTTGCTCTTGACCATGGTGAGAATAAGACCATTATCAGTGGGCCTGATAGAGTTCTCTATATCCATGGCACCCTTCCACGCAGAGGACCCCCTTGCTCTGGTCTGTGCATCCTGATTGAGCCCCGTGTGGTGTACGATGAGCACAGTACAGGCAAACTTCTCCATGAGGTGTGAGCAGGCAGCAAGGAATTTTCTTGAGTCTTGAGCGGAGTTCTCGTCACCGCTCATGAACCTATTCAGCGTGTCGATGACAATCAGTTTGGGGGTGACACCGGTGTCCACGATATCCTGTACAATTTGGTTAAATTCCCCAGGATTATCCAGATCAGTGGGACTTGTAGCAATTTCAAAGTCTCTAAAGCTCTCTACATTATGACTTAATTTCCATGCCTTGAGCCTTCCGCTGAGACCATGGAAACCCTCACCACATAGATAAATAACCCCACCGCTTTGTGTTGTTTTTCCGAACCACTGCCCAAGACCACTCGCTATGGTACACATCCAGTCGATCACTACAAAACTCTTGCCAGAGCCCGATGGCCCATGAACCATGACCATAGCCTTGTCTTGTACCCAACCCTTAACAAGCCATGAAATAGGGGATGGTATGTCCGATAGGCTATTAGCATTCACCATGCGCTTCTTGCATTCTCCTAGGAGTTTCTTAAGGTTGCCTCCAGCCATTTTGTAGTCGTTTGCATCGGTTCCCACTACGGGGGGCATGACAACAGAGCCTCCTGCAAGCTTTGCTGCTTTTTTTGCAAACTCCAGCCCTTTCCCATGGGCATCGTTGTCGGCAACGATAACTATGTTGACATCTGGTGCCAGGGCACGGATAGTTTGTGCCATCTTAGGTAGGTTCCCTGCAGAAAATGCAATTCCTACAGGTCTGCCAGTCTCTTCGTGGATGGTCGCTGCAGTGGCGAACCCCTCGGCAAGATATACCTTAGTAGCCTTATCCATTTTTCCGATTATCCAGCCAGCACCACCTGCCACACCATCCTTCTGAAAACGCTTCTCCCCCTCCGGTAAGATATACTGCAATGTGGCCATGGTATCCTCATTGTTAAACATTGGAATCACCAGCCGTCCGTCCTTAGTGATACGGATACCATGTGGGGCTACACCCTTGCGTGTTAGGTAAGGATGGTCTGCTGGAGC
>CAZPOJ010000560.1:0-1195 GCA_964588005.1 uncultured Sphaerochaeta sp. | reverse complement strand
ATGAGCATATTGAATTCATTGATGACAGGGATGGAAACCAGTTCATTGCCATAGTTCATTACAATAGGTAACAGGAAGAACTCCTATTTCGGTATCATGTACAACTTCCACATCAACTGTGCTGGTTCTTGATTGGTACCTTCCTGAAAAAGTACCACTCAAATTTCAATAAAGTTACAATCAGCCTGTATCCTTCTTTCAGAAACTTTATTGTTTCTGTATAGGACATAGTAACCAAGCATGTCTGAAGGATACAGCTATTCAAGTGATGCCAGCTCCATGCACATACCAAGTGCCAAGTTGCAATTAGTATACTTACGAGTATACTAATCGTGATTCCCTTAAGACAACAAACTTTAGGTTCAGATTATACCAATGACATGATACCTCGACCAAACTTAAGATGGTTACCTCTGTTCCTGCCAGGGTGTGGAATACTCACAGAGAGTGATGACCGATCAGAAATAGTGCAGGAAGCCCCGCACTTCTATGGTGTCTCAAGTGTTGACGCTTGAAATGGCCTTTGCAATAATCCAAAAGTTTCAACGCGACTTACTGTTCAATTTTCTTCCCTTGCAGGACCGGCTTCAGTATGGATACGTATGGGTGAATTGCAAGCCAGAGAGATTAAATGTACCCCTTTCAATACCTCCACATTCTCTGATGCATTACAAACCATCAGAAAGCTAACCACCAAAAAGCCTAAAGAGGTCATGCCTCAGATGTGTACACTCTGTAGCGAAGCGGGAGTTGCATTGGTTTTTATGCCACATTGGAAGCAGATACCTTGGAAGGGAGCTTCCAAGTGGTTATCACCAGAGAAGGCCCTGGTCGTGTTACACCTTTCCATGAGGCAAACCACCTACGCAAAGTCAGAAAGAAGCAGCTGTATGTTGCTGATGGTTCCAGAACAGACTAGGAGGAGCTTAAGGCAGCAGCATTCGCCCTTTCTAAGCGTATCCCTTTCTGATCACAAGGACAACTCTTTCAATGAACATAGACTCATTCTAGACACTTAGTATACCCGTGATCCACTCAACCCAGAGACTGTATTCGATACGTTGCTACTACACATACAAGACTCAAAGCAAACTCTTTAATGTTTAATAACATAGACATTAGCTAAAATTAGTCTTATAATATGAACATTATGGCACAAAAAAAGCTTATATTACTCCCCTCAGTTGAACGAAGG
>CAZPOJ010000559.1:0-1196 GCA_964588005.1 uncultured Sphaerochaeta sp. | reverse complement strand
AAAAGTCCCCAAGCCGAAAAAAGAGTACCTTATCCTGATGCTGCTCCTTTATCCTGTTGTACTGCGCCATCATGGGAGTGACGCGTTTTTCTTCAGACATACCGATTAATAGAACGAGGTCGTGATGGCAAGCACCAGGCTCAAGCCACTGTCAGGGTTTGTGCTGCTCTTAAAGAGGTTGTTCTCATCGTACCAAGAAAAGGTATTGTCTTTATAGGTAGCATTCTTGACCAGGTAGAGGCCCAGGGGGAAGCCGGGGATCTTCAGCTTGATGCCAGCTCCCATGGAGAAGTACCAGGCTAGCGAGGAGAGTCCACCAAGGTCATCCAATGAACCTATCACCCCGGTTCCACTGGTATATACCTCTGCAGAGAGCACATTATGTGCCAACGGCCAACTGATGGAGAGCTGGTTGTCGAACAAGAGCGACTGGTCATAGACCACGCGGAAGCCGCGCCCGATATTCATGCCGTCGATGTAGAGCATCTCGTAGCGGGTGGCACCCTCCTTGGCGGGTCTCCACTCCCAGGTGCCACTATCATCACCATAGAACTGGGGAAGCATGACGTTCAGTGTGGAGGTTGCACCCAAGACTACGTTCGCCTTCTTGTCATCAAGGATGAAGGTAAAGAGCGTCACATACCCGCTGGCGCTCGTTGAGGTGCGGATATAGTTCGAAAGTCCTCCTAGAATACCTCCTGCATAGGCGACACTCTGCGAGAAGAGGTAGCCTCTGGAGGTGTTTTCAATGAGGTCGCGACCATCCCACGTGATGCCCAGGGAGATACGGTTGGAGAACTGCCAGTTGTCTGCATACTTTTTGATAAGCTCTTCAAAGGGGTCGTAGACATCACGGTCGAAGGATGCGTGGTTCAGCCCGATGGAGACCCCACCTGAGAGGATCAGGGCCCCTGGGCGGAACATGAAGGTGTAACCGGTGTTGTACCCGACAGAGAAGCGCTGGTAGTCGTAGCTCATCAGGTGCTTGTTTGCAGGAAGGGCCTTGCCGGAGGCTACATAGCTGGCGTAGCTGCTATAGCCTAGGGGATATGCAGAATCCGTGGTCTTAAGGCCATAGTAGGGGCTCCCTGTGCCCCTTTGCAAGGTTGAGTCCTTGACGCTGCGCTCAAAGGAGAGCGTCAAGCCGTTTGACCAGCGCCTGGTGCCCACCCACCCGTCGGTGAAGGAGACCGAGA
>CAZPOJ010000558.1:0-1198 GCA_964588005.1 uncultured Sphaerochaeta sp. | reverse complement strand
GAATTTGTTATGGTTTTTGCCTACCCTGCACTCTAGTTATTGCAACCTATTATCAGTATATTCTCACTTGAACAGACCCTTTGGGCTTCTCCTTACTTCACCTCTCTCCCCTTCTTGCAGGAAATCCATGAAACAACACACCCCCTTTCTCTCCCTCATTCTCATGCTCCTTATATCCCTCATGCTCCCTTGTATGATGTTTGCCGTTGAACTTACATTCGATATGGCATCAGGGAAGCAGTCAGGGTTTGAAGTGAATGCTCGGGACTCCGATTACAACCCAAGCAACTATCCCTTCAAAGGTGAGGTGTGGTCGTACCATGGCTTTGTCGGACGTCTGGACTACCGTGGAGCGCCAGCTAGGATGACTATTACAAATGCCGGCCTGACAAGACCCTCGCCGAACAACACCAAATTCAACTTCATCTACAACACAAACAACTCCATCAATACAGGCCGCTATAGGGAGTTCTTCATCGTTGCAAGGGCAAAGGGTCTCTACCACGGAGGAGGACAACAGGACTTCAACGGAAAGAACTTTGTCGTGACCTCCAGTGGGGGGGGTTTTTGACATCAACAGGGGTGCAGGCTCTGAAAGTGCTGTAGTTGATGAGATAGGATACAACTCTTCAGGGGGGAGTGGGACCTATACAGGCAACAACACCTTTGTGTTCAAATACCCGTACTCCCACATATGGATCGACATTACCCTCATTAGGACCAACGTCAGTAGCGGCACTTCTAACAGGGGCTACTATGAGACAACCCTCAACGTAAGCACACAAGACCTGGAGACAGAAGAACCTGGCGTGAATTACTCCCTGCAGCTTAGCGGGGAGTATAACCCAAGGTCCAGTCATGATGAGCCCTGGGAGTATTACTTCGGTATCGAGAATCTTCTTCCCCCAACCTTTCCCTTCAGCAACCTTGCAACCAAAAATTCCGCTTCCAACACCCTTACCGTAGGAAAGGTGCGGTACTACTCGACCAACGATACCGCCAGCTTGAAGATTGCATCCAACCCTGCGGGGACACAGACCGACTTCCTGCTCAGCTCCCCTGGAGTCCCTTCGTTTCCCTACAGCATAGTATACGTCCCTACCAGGGGTCAGGCACCCCTGGTAGTGACAACCATCTCCTCATCAACTGATGCTTTCAATTCTGTCAACACTACAGTGGGTTCGCCCGTCGGAGGATC
>CAZPOJ010000557.1:0-1205 GCA_964588005.1 uncultured Sphaerochaeta sp. | reverse complement strand
GTTCCCATAGACTTTGGTTCAACCTCAGTTACAGGGATTCATTGTAGTATTGTAGAGAAGCTACGTGATGTGTATGGCCTGGAAAAACGCCAGGTTAAAATTCATGAACCGTATCAGATGCTTGGACTCATTGAGGAGGATCTGGCTGAAGCCATGCAGGTCGATATAGTAGGGGTATCTTCGCGTCGGACCATGTTTGGCTTCCCCCTGGAAGGATGGAAGGAGTGGGTTACCCCTTGGAACCAGCATGTCCTGGTACCAAAAGACTTCGAGATCTCACAAAGTGACGGAAATACCTATATCTATCCTGAAGGGGACAGAAGTGCCCCTGCCAGCGGGCACATGCCTGAAGGGGGCTACTTCTTTGATACTATTATCCGTCAGCCGCCGTTTGATGATGAGGATCTCAATGTTGAGGACAATCTAGAAGAGTTTGGCCCTGTCTCAGATGAGGACCTTGCCTATTATGCCTCAGAGATAGAAAAGGCAGGGGCTACCGGCAAGGGCATTGTAGCTAACTTCGGAGGTACTGCATTCGGTGATATTGCCATGGTCACAGGACCCAACCTCAAGCACCCAAAGGGGATTCGTGATGTCACCGAGTGGTATATCTCCACGGTGGCTCGTCCTGACTATGTGCACAGCATCTTTGAGCGGCAAGCTGAAATAGCTTTGGCCAACCTCGAAAAAGTCTTTGCCAGAGTTGGAAACAGCATTGATGTAGCCTATATCTGCGGCACTGATTTTGGGACCCAGACAAGTCAGTTCTGCTCCCCTGAGACCTTCAACTCCCTGTATGCCCCCTACTACCGCAAGGTTAATGACTGGATCCACGCTCATACCACCTGGAAGACATTCAAGCACTCTTGTGGGGCGGTAGAGCCCTTTATACAATCATTTATAGAAGCAGGTTTTGATATCCTCAACCCTGTCCAATGTTCAGCTACAGGAATGGATCCCCATCATCTAAAAGAGCGATATGGAAAGGATATCACCTTCTGGGGTGGGGGAGTTGATACGCAAAAGACCCTGCCCTTTGGCACGCCCTCCGACGTCCGCAAGGAGGTTCGCTCACGCTTGGAGATATTTAGCAAGGATGGAGGGTATGTATTCAATACGATCCACAACCTGCAAGCTGCAACACCGATTGCGAACATAGAAGCCATGATGGAGGTTGTTCATCAGTTCAACAGGTAATCAAGGAG
>CAZPOJ010000556.1:0-1206 GCA_964588005.1 uncultured Sphaerochaeta sp. | reverse complement strand
CTATCACCCGGGTAGGGGCCCTGTTTATAGAGGCTTTCGGGCACTCTCCCGCCCTAGTGGTATCCGATGGAAATACCTTAGGCATAGGAGGGTTTGCCCTGATCCAGAGCCTTGAACAACGGGGTATACAGGTCAGGCAGTGCTGTTTCCCTGCTTTTCCCCAGGTATATGCCGATGAGCACTCCATAGAGAGGGTGCGTCTCTCCCTTGCCCAGGATGCCAGCATAGCAATCGTCCTTGGTTCTGGAACCCTCAACGATATCACCAAGCGTGCGAGCTTTGAGATGGACCGTCCTTATATGGTGGTGGCTACAGCCCCCTCTGTCGATGGATATACCTCCTATGGTGCAGCAGCTTCGGTCAAGGGCTTCAAGCAGACCCTGCCCTGCAACGCCCCTACTGCGGTAGTAGCTGATACTACTATCCTTTGTGCATCACCTATGCCCATGATAGCCTCGGGCTTTGGAGACTGCATGGCCAAGTTTACCGCAGGAGCCGACTGGATTGTTGCCGACCTGATGGGTGCGCATCCGATCCGAGAGGATATCTGGACTATGGTGCAGACTCCTCTGAGAGTGGTCTATAAAGAGCATAAGGCGATAGCGAGTCGTGAAAAGCGATCTGTAGGCATCTTGTTCGATGCGCTCTCAGCAAGTGGGTTCGCTATGCAGGTCATGCATGACTCCAGGCCTGCAAGCGGGGCTGAACACCTTATCAGCCATATATGGGAGATGGAACACCTGGAGATGGATGGTCTTCCTGTAAGCCATGGCTTTAAGGTAGCAGTTGGAACCCTAGCCATAAGCTTCCTGTACGAGATGCTCCCCCACATGGATTTCTCCTCTATCATGGAGCGAAAGGCTGAAAGCTGGGAAGAGCGACAGGAGAGTATCGAAAAGGCCTTCTCCTTTGCCCCCGCTCTTCTTGAGCAGATCCTGCCGATAGCAAAAAGCAAGTTTCTCTCTGGGGAAGAGCTCACCGCCAGGCGAAAAGCAATACAAGTAGCACTGCCTCACATCATCAAGCGTTGTGCCCTGCAGCTGCCACCCTTTAAGGAGTTGAGGCAGGCTATGGCAGATGTGGGTTGTCCTCTTACCTATAGGGATATCAACACCACGGAGGAGAACTTCTTGGGCGCCATACGGGCCTCCCAGATGATAAGAGATCGCTATACCCTGCTTGATCTATTGTATGAGGCAGGCTTTC
>CAZPOJ010000555.1:0-1207 GCA_964588005.1 uncultured Sphaerochaeta sp. | reverse complement strand
GTCAGGATGGACTTGAAGTCTGTGGTGTTGGTCTGGAAGCGCTGTTCGCTGACTACATTCCCACCAAGGTCCTTGAAAGCCTTGCTGAAGAAGTTGCCAAGACCTGAGGAGTAGTCATCCCCTAGCTGGGTAATGATAGCAGCCTTCTTAGCCCCTTCCTGCCAAGCATAGTTGGCCATGACTGTTCCCTGGAAAGGATCGAGGAAACATACGCGGAAGTAGTAGTCATTGCTCTGCGTTACCTGGGGATTGGTACAGGATGCGCCAATGGCAGGGATTTTGTTATCAAGGAAGATATCGCCAGCTGCAATGGATACACCGGAACCGTAGGAGCCGATGATAACAGAAGCACCGCTGGAGATCAGACTCTGTGCAGCAGTGACAGCTTCGGTCTTGTCGCTCTTGTTGTCGGCTTCGACAAGGCGAACGTTGTATGTCTCACCGTTGATCTGAACAGTGGGATAGACGACATTGGCATACCGTATGCCCAAGACTTCCTGGTATCCACCACCACCATTCTCACCGGTAAGGGGCTGGAATACACCAATAACAACTTCCTTCGCACCACCCTTGGCTTCACTGCTACCACCAGCAAAGACCACAGATCCCAAAAGAAGTATGACTAACAAGAAAACAGTCAGTTTCTTCATACAAGTCCTCCAATTACAATAGATGCACCTATTATTGCCTGTAAAATCCCTGTGACACAAGAAAAATGTTAAAAAAGACAGTAAAAAGGTAGAGATACCTCAAAAACCGACGTACCAGAGGCGAACAGATGCCACAAAGGCCCATGTAGCAGAAATCACCACGCATATATATATAAGGAAGGAGAAACCCTACCCACCTGCATAAACAGCTCCCCTCATACAACTCTTATACACCACTTCTAACGCAACTCCACTAAAGGCAGAGAAATCAGCATATAGCTAAAAGTAAACAAAACTCACAAAAGCAGCACCTCCAACATATAACCGTATCCTGTTGTCACAAGTAGAAAAAACTATTTTTATATCTAAATCATTACAGTACAATTAATAATGTATATTTATAAAAAATATTTAATCTTTTTACGTTTTTTTATATTTTGGTATTGACATAAGTCTCTTTAACACGTATTATACGAGTGTGCTTAGGAAAACAGGGCACATGAAAAGAAATTACTTGCACAGAAGCAAAAGGGCTTCTAAAGGAAAAACAAAATGAA
>CAZPOJ010000554.1:0-1213 GCA_964588005.1 uncultured Sphaerochaeta sp. | reverse complement strand
CTATAAGGTCGCCATGCTTGGCACCTTCGTTGACGATGTTGATGATCCCCGGATGTATAATATCTCCGGTCATTCCTAAATATACAGTTGCCATTACAATAAACTCCCATTTTCCCAGATATTTCTACCGTGACATATAACAGATATTCTAACCCAAACTAAGGGAGGATACCACCTATTGCCTATCTTTTACCCTTTTCCATCGCTGTTTTCCCTTTTCCTAGCGAGAAGTCCAAACCATACATGTTCAAAAGGACTTTTCCTTCTCATTCCAAAATGCCACAAAATCATGATGGGTGACCTGCTTTTCCAGAGGAGGGTATTCCATGTATGCTCCATACATGGAGGTCAATACCTTGTCATATCCAATGGGAACAGGTGCCGTAAAATCTTCAAATTGCATCTGTATGACATCCGAAAACCATTCTTTCTTAAACACCTCTCGTTC
The DNA here is from genome assembly GCA_964588005.1 of uncultured Sphaerochaeta sp. Lineage (GTDB taxonomy): Bacteria > Spirochaetota > Spirochaetia > Sphaerochaetales > Sphaerochaetaceae > Sphaerochaeta. The sequence continues at coordinate 765 of CAZPOJ010000554.1, read as the reverse complement.
CCCGTATCCCCAAACCATAACGCCGACGGTATTTGTATCTTTCCCCTTCAACGAAGACGCAAACATTTCGATTTTCTTGGCCAGAGATGTCACTGATATCGGAGCAAGAACAATTCGTCCTGGAAAAATGATAAGGTTCTGTTTGAGAGTCATTATTGAGGAGACTCTTGAGAGTTTTATCTTCAATAGCATTTGATAGAAACGAGCTCTCTTAATGAGTTTTTGTCGTTCCTTCATATCGTCAGGGGCTACATCCATAGGAAACACATCCATATTAACCCCAAACTCACTAGTCTTTTTGAAGGATCCTTCAAATATGCTGGTTCTTGAATCATATACCTTTGCATAAGGAAAGCGGCACCGCTCAGAAGTGCGAAGTGAGTACACCTCTATATACTCGTCAGAAAATCCAGTAACAAACCGTTCATAATCTTCTCTGCTCATAGCTATGTCTATATCATCATCCCAAGGGATGATCCCCTGATGACGAACAGCCCCGATAAGTGAACCGTGAGCAAGAAAATAGTGTATATCATGTTCTTTGCAGTAGGCATCCACCTTTTTGAGGATGTTCAACTGCATGGTTTTTAGCTCTTCCTGTTCAATGACTTTCATACGTTTTGATTCTTTCCTATATCAAGATAGCGAGAGTATACCATCAGAAGAGCCTCGTAAGAATAGTTCAGTTGAGGTTTTTCTGTTTTGCATAAAGATACTCCACCACCCTTTCGCCACTCTTACCACGATACTGCCAAGCAGTATCCT
>CAZPOJ010000553.1:0-1214 GCA_964588005.1 uncultured Sphaerochaeta sp. | reverse complement strand
TTATACAGACGGGAAAAATAGAGAGGGTCCTGATACCCCGCTATCCTAGCCGCCTCCTGTATTTGCAAGGTAGGATCATGCAAGACTGCATGTTCGAAGGTAGAGAGTCGCTTGTTTATCAGGAGCTGTTGAAACGAGCACCCTAACTGGGCCTTAAGGGTGTGGGTTATGGTTGAGGGGCTGCGATGTACTGCTTTTGCCACATCGGCGAGGGTAATGATATCGCTGATATTGTCATCCAGGTAGATCAGCACTCTTTCAACAAGGTCGCTCTGGCGTAATCGCAAGGACTCTGTTTCGATGAGCAGGCCCAAGGAGACCTTGAACAGTTCGAACATCTTCTCAAGCATAACCGTGTCGTATAGCGGTCTTTTCATGAAGGCCTCTTCTAGGATAGGGAAGGCGAAACCACTCTGAATCCAAAGCCTTACTATTGAAGGGGCTAGGGTATCCGAGGTCCGAAACTGCCCGATGAGGGCATAGCAGACCAAGGTTCCTGCGATCTGGATGGGAATCACCGCTTCGGTAAGACCTGCATGGCAGGTATAGACCAAAGGTTGACCTTGCTCCTTGCACTGTTGACAGATCATATGGTCCTGTTGCAAGCAACGATAGCGAATGTTCAGCTTAGTCTGGATTAGGGTGCAATAGTCATCTTCCAGAGGGTGCTGGCCTACCAAAAGTTCCTCCAGATCGAGGGAGAAGAAGGTGACCTTCACGTTAAAACAGTAAGAGTAGCTCTCTACGAATTTCTGTACTGCAGGATTAAACACCAGATATTTTCTTTGGTCCATAGTAAAGAGTGTAAAGCAATAGGAGCTTGCTCTCAAGCGAGATACTCAGAAAGGCCTAGAAACATAAAAGAAAAAGGATAGATAACTCTTGTTGTTCTCCTTTAAATCAACAGGTTATGTAGGCGATATGCTGCTTTGAAGCAGTAACTCCCCTTATTTCACTTACTGTAGTATGCAAGACCTCATCAATAAGACAGCCCTGGAGAAATTCGGCCTGCAGAGCCTACGTCCCTACCAGTCACTGGTCATCCAACGAATCCTTGAACAGGACCAACAAGAGACTGATCACGAGGGCATGCTGGTGGTCCTGCCTACAGGATCGGGCAAGAGTGTCTGCTTCATGCTCCCTTCGTTGCTGGTAGAAGGGTTAACAGTCATTGTCTATCCCCTACTCTCCCTGATGAACGACCAGGTAAAGCG
>CAZPOJ010000552.1:0-1216 GCA_964588005.1 uncultured Sphaerochaeta sp. | reverse complement strand
AGGCAAGAACGGGCAAAGGCTCGTTCTTGATTTTTTTTGGGAGTTTGATTTGTCGCCCATGAGTTCGCACAGAAGAGGCTCCATAGCCCGGGCCCAGGCTTTGGCAGCAGCCGGGCTTGGATGAAGCCAATCGGTCATTGCTTCATGATTGATCCATCAAAATTGATATAATTATGCAGTAGTGTCTCTTAAAAACAATTATATAGGTTTGTAACATATTTATAATCAATATCAATGTCATTAAAAACCTTGTCGGTCTTTTGAAATAGTTAAATTCGCTTAAACCCATAAATCAGGCAGACATGAATCAAGGCAAGTACGTTTTTAGTCAGATAACAGAATATTATGATCCCGAACTCAAAAGAACCTTTACTTACTACAAGAAAAACTTTTATCTGAAAGCCAGGGAAAAGAACGCTCAATCTTAACAGAAGCATTTGTGAAGTCTTGAGAATATTGGGTAGTTCCCTCTTGGCAAAGGACAATATCAAGCAGCTGTTCCAAGCCATAGAAGCAGAGCAAACCCTCGATGACAGGCAGTTGAAATTGGAGTACGATTATTGTCAACATTAATTAAGAGACATTAGTGAAGTAATGATTTAATAAATAACGATATCTTTGACATGCTTAACTGACTAACCAAAAAAGACAGTCAGACACACTAATTGAAACACTACCTAAGTTACACCATACCATGAACAACCACATTAAACATCTTTTAGTCACCCTTATCCTCTTTGTTGCGGCTTTTGCTGCAGGGGCACAGATGGACTATGTCTTGCAGGATGAGGATGTGTTGATGCACAATGGTTATATTGTGCAATCTTATTACAATTTCGAGGCCAATTTAAATTGATTTCCAAATTCAACACACCATGAACACACATAAACTATTCCTTCTTGCCATTATCGGAGTATTACTCTGTAGTTCTGTCAAGGCCCCTGCCGCCCTGTCTTTGCCCTTTTTTGATAATTTTGAAGACGAAGACGATACTAATTTTATATATTGGGATGCGGAAAATAACGAAGGTTGGCAATACTGGCACGTTATTCCCTGGGGCGGCAAGGGTGGAGGCCGGTGTATGCGTTTCGAAGTTTGTGATCTCGATCAGAACGACTGGCTGATTACCAAAGCCCTGGATTGTTCAGGGGCGGAAAAACTCGCGATTAATTTTGATTTTCTCTATTCAGGAAGTGGAAACCTGCCGGCCCTTTA
>CAZPOJ010000551.1:0-1219 GCA_964588005.1 uncultured Sphaerochaeta sp. | reverse complement strand
AACTTCTCCTTGGGAACAGCAGTGAATATTCCAAACACTTTTATGGTACTGATATTGGTGATCTCAACAAAGATCTCCCTATCACTGTTGGTATAGGTGTGCAGATAGCGATTCCCCCCAAAGGAAGAGTCCCTCTGAAAGACATAGCTTTGCTCTGTCTTCGGAAACACCGTGGCAACAGGATCGGGTAGGAGTCTGTTCAGATTCTTCTCATCTTCCATGTAGGAAGACTTTTCGATGAGCACCTTGGGCTTGTTGCCTGCACGATGGGAGATGTACATGATCCCTTCCTGGGTCGATATCGCCCGTATCGCATTAAAGATTGCAAGCTGCCTCTCGTTTGTTCCCATCGCCTTAAGTTTCGGTCCATAAGGAATATAGCTCACAGCGGCAATGGAAAAGCTATTCTCGGCACGCTGGGCAATAGAGGAACGGCGACTTGCTTCAGTTCCCGGAACGAACAGGTGGTCGATCATGGCCCCACCTATAGTTTCAGCATCAAGGATCTCCCCATCGGCCAGCGCCTGGTATGCGCCTTCATCCAACAGTGGGAGGGCCTGCCTGAAATCATCAAAGGCAAAAAGGGTACCAAGGGATAAGACCCCAACACAAACAAAAATTACCAGCTTCTTAAGCATTGTCTACTCCAATCTTCAATAGGCGTTTTCATTTACAAAACCTTTCAAGAATGTAAACAATACAATTTTTACATCAAAAAGAAAACTCCAGTTGCGTATGTAGTAGAGATCAAACTCAATTCTCTTCTCCAATGAGGTGTTTCCCCTCAACCCATTTACCTGGGCCCAACCAGAGATACCGGCCTTTGCACGATGGCGCATCCTGTATCCTGCTATCTCACCATTGAACTTCTGCACAAGCTCGGGCCTCTCAGGGCGAGGGCCGATAAGGCTCATGGAACCTCCAAACACATTAAACAGCTGAGGTAGTTCATCAAGACTGGTCTTGCGCATCAGCCTGCCAATTTTCGTCACCCTCGGGTCATTCTCCTCTGTCCAGTTCTCAGTATCCTCTGGAAGGTCGGCTCGCATGCTACGAAACTTGTACATGGTAAAGATCTCTTCATTGCGCGTTACCCGCCTCTGCTTGTAGATGACAGGACCGGGGGAAGTAAGCTTGATAAGAAGTGCCATAAGCAGCAGCAAGGGCGAAAGGATGAGAATTCCCAAACCAGAGGAAACAATATCAAACAAACGCTTGA
>CAZPOJ010000550.1:0-1220 GCA_964588005.1 uncultured Sphaerochaeta sp. | reverse complement strand
TGAGCAGCTTGTAACGGTAGAAGACGACGAAGATCCGACGATCATAGCTTGTGCTGCTGATGTAACGGTTGGCACCGACGATGGCGAATGTTCTGCAAGCAATGTCGCTCTTGGAGCTGTAACTGCAACCGACAACTGTACTGCTGTTGACGATCTTTCCATCATAAATAATGCTCCTGCAACCTTCCCGATAGGTGCTACAACAGTAACCTGGACGATAGAGGATGCTTCGGGCAACTCAACCACTTGTGAGCAGACAGTAACGGTAGAAGATGACGAAGATCCAACTATCACCGCTTGTGCTGCTGATGTAACGGTTGGCACCGACGATGGCGCTTGTACTGCAAGCAGTGTTGCTCTTGGTAATGTCACTGCAACGGATAACTGTACTGCTGTTGACGATCTTACCATCACAAACGATGCTCCTGCAACCTTCCCGATAGGTGCTACAACAGTAACCTGGACGGTAAAAGATGCATCTGGCAATACCACCACTTGTGAGCAGACAGTAACGGTAGAAGATGACGAAGATCCGACTATCATCGCATGTGCAACGGATGTAACGGTTGGCACCGACGATGGAGAATGTTCTGCAAACAATGTCGTTCTTGGAGCTGTCACTGCAACGGATAACTGTACTGCTGTTGACGATCTGACCATAATAAATGATGCTCCTGCAACCTTCTCAATTGGTACTACTACAGTAACCTGGACGGTAGAGGATGCTTCGGGTAACACAACCACTTGTGCGCAGCTTGTAACGGTAGAAGACGACGAAGATCCGACTATCATCGCTTGTGCTGCTGATGTAACGGTCGGCACTGACGATGGCGCTTGTTCTGCTACGAATGTCGCTCTTGGAGCTGTCACTGCAACCGACAACTGTACTGCTGTTGACGATCTTATCATCATAAATGATGCTCCTGCAACCTTCTCAATTGGTACTACAACAGTAACCTGGACGGTAAAAGATGCTTCTGGTAACTCAACGATCTGTGAGCAGCTTGTAACGGTAGAAGACGACGAAGATCCGACGATCATAGCTTGTGCTGCTGATGTAACGGTTGGCACCGACGATGGCGAATGTTCTGCAAGCAATGTCGCTCTTGGAGCTGTAACTGCAACCGACAACTGTACTGCTGTTGACGATCTTTCCATCACAAATGATGCTCCTGCAACCTTCCCGATAGGTGCTACAACAGTAACCTGGACGGTAAAAG
>CAZPOJ010000549.1:0-1221 GCA_964588005.1 uncultured Sphaerochaeta sp. | reverse complement strand
GCTATGCTTTCTATCTTGATGATGAGATAATGACAGCTTATGTAAATGAGACAGAGTATCAAATCCAGCCATGGATGGTTACCTGGGGACAAAGATATACCTCTTCTGTAGCTGCTGTTTACAATAATGGCTACTCCCCTAAATCATACTATTCCTGGACTGCAAGGTACCTGCCACCTCCAAATGATCTTGAAGGTATGGCTAATGGTCACTATGCAGAACTGATGTGGACTCCTCCTTTTATTGAATATCCTGCTCCTCCTGATGCTGCTCAGCTAGAAGTTGTCAGCGAGGTAGCACGTGAATCAAGTGATGCTACTGTTGATGTTTCCCCTGTGTACAGAGATGTATCTGTAACCGGTGGCTCCCGCGATATGTGGGACGTTCAAATGAATGTTCCTGTCGGAGTTGGTGGCGGTGAAGCTGGTGTTGAATTTGATGGTACAAATATCTATACTACTAAGTGGAATGGTACTGCTACCAATGGTACATTCTATAGCTACGATACTGAAGGAAACTATATTGGTGAATTTAATATCAGTGGTTGTGGTAATGTGAGAGACCTTGCTTATGATGGTACTTATATGTATGGCTCTGCTTCTGGTTCTTATATTTGGGAAATGGATTTTGTTAACCAAACACTTATAAGTACTATTTCTAGTCCTACCGCTGTTCGTGCAATCGCTTATGATGACGATCGGGATGCATTTTATGTAAACAACTGGTCTACAAATATTACTCTGGTTGACCGTTCAGGTGCTACAATTAATAGCTGGCCCATAGGTGCTTTTGCCAGTTGGTATGGTATGGCTTATGATAACTTTGAACCCGGTGCAGACCCATCATTATGGGGCTTTAGCCAGGATGGTTCAACTGCTGTTCTTGTTCAGCATGACGCCTTATCAGGTGCTGCAACCGGTGTTACTTATGATGTCAATGCTGCATTAGGTAGCACAAGCTCTGCAGGTGGTTTATATACAACTGCTGATCTTGTTAGTGGTACAGCTTCTATTGGCGGTATTGTTCAGAATGAAATCTTATTTGCTTTTGAACTCTATCCTTACGCCGGAGGTGGCGGAGGTGGTGCTGTAATTCCTGAAGCCTATAACATCTATAAAGATGGAGCTTTTTACGCTCAGGTTGATAGCCTTACTCTTGCTTATACCTCTGACTATCTCGTAGCCGGTTGGCATCAGTTTACCGTTACAGCTCTCTATGGTG
>CAZPOJ010000548.1:0-1223 GCA_964588005.1 uncultured Sphaerochaeta sp. | reverse complement strand
GACCCAAATTCCGCCCCAAGTTGTAACATGTCCAGCCTAGACTGGCCAATCTAGCTCGAATTTTGCGATTATTTCCCTCTGAAGTTTGGAGGGTGTGCTGAAGATGGGCTTGTACTTCCCCCTGAAGGAAACCTTGGAAAGGGTGCTCATCCTCATAAGCAGCTGTGCATAAGTCTTCAACCTTTTGAGGGTCTTGTTGTCTTTCCTTTTTTCAGCCAACTTGCTCTTAAGCCTGCTCAAGATTGTCAGGGCAATAAAGTTGACGAACATCTTCCCCTCAAAGGTTTCTACCGTATGGACAGTTATGCGATCTCCATTCAGGTCGTTCTTGAATATGTCGTAGAAGATCTCTGAACTGTTTCGCTGTTGGTAGGCTGCGTAGATTTCTGCCCTGGATCTCTTGCGGTTTGTCAGGAGGCACCAGTATCCGGAATATTTCTTCTGGAACTCTGCAATACTGGGTCCCTTTTCCAAGACTTTCCTACCTCTCTTGGGAGTGTCCCTGACCTCAAAGAACTGCTCGTAAAGTTCCTTATGGGAGCCAACCAGCTCATTGGTCTCAAGCTCCTTCTTGCACCTTGCCAAAAGTTCGATGAAATTCTTCTCTGCCTCGGCCCTGGCGGCCGGGTTGTATATCACATGCAGGTAACAACGGCGACCATTCCGTATCAGGGGCTTTACAATGCATTGGATCACCTGCTCTTTGCCTTCGGAATCCAGGACCTCTGTCCTGGCTTCAAGGGTATACAGTCGGTCTCTCAGCGAATCGATGATCTCGTACTGCCAAGACACATTCCTTGGTACACATATGATGTAGTCAAATCCTTCACTATGAAAGATTTCCAAGTTTTTCTCACTGTAGTAGCCCTTGTCGAGTGTGATGCAGATGCATTTCAATCCCAGTTTTTTTAGGGCATCGATGAGGTTCCTTATTGTCGTACTGTCGTGTCTGGAGCCGTTGTAGACTATGGAAAGTATGGGGACCATGGTGTCCTGTCTGGCTAGGATTGCAATGTTTGCCTGGGGCAGTGGAATATGCCCGTGGGTATAGCCGTATTCGACCAGAGGGTTGGTCTCTATACTGTGACAGCCGACATTCGAGGAATCAAAACAGAAGTATCCCTTCACGCATCTGTTCGCTTTCATCCAGCTGTCATAGAACGTGTTCCTCTTGTCGTTGTTGAGGGAGGACAGGAAATCAGAAACCGACTGTGAAGTCATAT
>CAZPOJ010000547.1:0-1228 GCA_964588005.1 uncultured Sphaerochaeta sp. | reverse complement strand
TAACCGGACAGTAGTGATCTTCAATATAAAATATATAACCGCTGAGCCGTAAAGACAAGGCGAGTACTAGGGAATATAGTCTATTAGTACTATATTCATGATGGCATGGAGATTTTTTCAGGGTCCTATACATCAGAACCAGTAATCGGGATATCTGATATTCTTATCCAGATTATTAATGATGAGTGCAACAACCAATAAGATGACTGCTCCTATAAGAACTGGCCCGAGTACCCACATAAAACTCCCTCCAGAGACTGTAACCCCTAACAAGGCAGTTGCTCCTGCTGGTGGATGGACAGTTTTTGTTAGCTTCATAAGGACCACTGCCAATGCTACTGCCAATGCCACAGATATAAAACTTGCTCCTAAGACAAGAAATGTAATGACTCCTACCAAAGCAGATAATACATGGCCACCCAGTAGACTCCGGGGTTGGGAAAAAGGCGCAGAAGCCGGTCCGTACAGCAAGACGGCCGAAGCTCCAAATGGCGCAAACAAGGGAAAGAACTCAGTTTCCAACCCAATATAGGCTACAAATAGTACCCCAATAAATGCCCCTATAAACGAAAAGATCAAACTGACAGGTCCTGGTACTTGTAGTGTGCACCTCTTATTTGTCATCCATTTTTTAAAATACCGCTTTACGGGAGATTTTTCTCTTTTCTTTTCAACACTCTGTTGATTCATTTGTTCCACCTTTTTTTATAATTTTGTACAGTAAAAGAGGGTAAATGCTGCTAGCATTTACCCCCATATGCATCAATGTTTATTTAAAACTTGGCTGCTCTTAGTTGTTTACCAAGGATATTTACCGCGTGAACCATAGGGTAAGAATTTTCCATCAAGGGTAATAATAACCCGGTCACCTGTGGGATCTTCTTTCTTTTCCACATGGATTTCAAAGTCAATTGCACTCATAATTCCATTTCCGTCATCAAACTCTTCATGAATGACTTTCTTGATTGCTGGTCCATAGGTGTCAAACACCTCATGTAAACGGTAGAGAATAGGGTCAACATTGCCCTTGTAAGGATGCACCTGAAGCACTGCTAAATCTTCTGCAGGCAAGCCCAGCTCCTTGGCCATGATTGTAATATGCTTGTCGGGGACCCACTGCTGTCCTTCGAAAGCACTTGCTACCCAAATCTTATTTGCGTCAAGCTTTTTTGCTAAAGTCTCATAGGTTATTCCTTTCTCAATTCTAACCTCATTCAACTTTGCTAAA
>CAZPOJ010000546.1:0-1232 GCA_964588005.1 uncultured Sphaerochaeta sp. | reverse complement strand
GGAGCAAAGAGCAGATCGATGGCCGGAGCCGGAGCATCGGCCAGGCTGCTCAACGCAAAAGAAATACCAAACCAGGTCCAGGGATGTCCGGCAGTGTAGTGTTGTACAACCTCTCGCATGCTGCCGTAAGTGGGTTCGAAATTATAATGAACCTGGCCGTCCAGCGATCTTTCAATGATCTTTCGGGCCCGGGTAGAGCAATTGTCGTAATAAAAATTGTAGCGGTAAGTTCGGTTTTCGGGCAGACTGTTGATGACCAAAGCCTCCCAGAGTCTCGCTTTTTCTTCGGGCGAAAGATTCAGTCTTTGGGAAACCACCCGGCGATTTTCGTTGCGGTAGCTGTGCATAAAGCCTTCAAAACTGGTAGTCCCCAGAATATAATCTATTTCTCCCCGCACAAAATTCCAAAGAAAATTGTCGGAGTTGAAATCAAAAATGCCGTAATTGAAAACCACATCACGGCGAGTCAAAGGATCGAGTACCCGGATTCCGGTATGTCCGTAATGTGCCCAAACTTCCTGCCCCGGAGAGCAGCTGAGCAGGAAAATCTCTGCTTTGTCGCTCAGCCTGGGGGCTGTCTGTGCTTTAATCCCGGAGCTTAAACCAACAAAAATCAACAGGCAAAATCCCAACAAAAGGGAAGAATGCTGTTGTTTGTTCACCGAAGAAAAAATACGTTTATTGCTAAGTGACATCTGGCTCTGAAAAATCAAGCAAAAATAGGCAATTTTACCGAAATTGCTTGTATGATTTAAAAAAAGCAGCTCAGGCTTTGAGATTCCGATAAAGTTATGAACTTTGCAGACTCAGTTCCGGTTTTGCCTGAACAGATAAGAGTATAACATCAAAATACTTGCGGGCCATGAAAATCAACTACAATCAATTGGGAGCCTGGATGCATCAAAACACTCTACTTGTGGTGATAATGCTGAGTTTTTTTGCCTTAGTGCTTATCGTTTTTCTGATCATCCGCTACAAAAACAACAGGAATCGTTTACGCCTGGCGCAGGAATACCTGGCGGCCGGTAAGGAAATCCCTCCTTCGTTGCTGAAAGAAAACAGCCTCTATGCCAGAGCCGTCAAAAATGTTTTTTTGGGCGTTGGTTTGTTGTTTTTTCTGGGTTTTCTTACCGAGACCTGGGGCTGGGCTTCGGCCGGCTTCTTGTTTATTGCCCTTGGTGTGGGGCAAATGATTGTCTTTAAAAAATCCAACAAAGATTTTACCAACGGCG
>CAZPOJ010000545.1:0-1233 GCA_964588005.1 uncultured Sphaerochaeta sp. | reverse complement strand
TGTCGTTGAAATGAAAACGGCAATCGCGCAATTTCTTGTTGTGCAGATTCGATTTCTTGGCTCTTTCACGCGCCAGCTTGGTCACGTTGGATATAGCTTTACGCTCTTTTTCGGATTCGTTTATCTTTTTGAGCAAAATATCAGAGGTTTCCGGATTCTTATGCAAATAATTATCCAATTCCTTTTTGAGGAAATCCCCGATAAATTTACTTATAGAAGGCCCTTTGGGGCCTAAATCGCGCGATCCCAGCTTGGTTTTGGTCTGGGATTCAAAAACCGGTTCTTCCACCTTGATGCTGACAGCAGCAATCATACCCATGCGGATATCGGCGTAGTCGTGATTTTTGTTGTAGTATTCCTTAATGGTGCGAGTAACGGCCTCTCTGAAGGCTGTTTGATGCGTGCCGCCCTGAGTGGTGTGTTGTCCGTTGACAAAAGAATAATATTCTTCGCCGTATTGGTTGCCGTGAGTTATGGCTATTTCGATGTCTTCCCCCGTCAGGTGAATAATGGGATACAGACTCTCCGAAGTCATGTTCTCGTTGAGCAAATCCAGCAAACCATTTTTTGAAAAGTATTTTTGACCGTTATAAATGATACTGAGCCCGGAATTCAAAAAAACATAATTCTTAATTAGTCGCTCTATGTGTATGTCTTTGTATTCGTAATTTTTGAACAAAGTGGCATCGGGCGTAAATTCGATCAAGGTGCCATTGCCTTGTTCACAGGCCTCTAAGGCTTGCTCTTTGGTTAACAGTCCACGTTCAAAATCGACGGTTTTGCTCTGACGATCACGTATGCTTTGAATGCGAAAAAAAGAGGACAGGGCATTCACGGCTTTGATACCCACACCGTTCAGACCAACTGATTTTTTGAAGGCTACTGAATCGTACTTGGCGCCGGTATTCATTTTGGAAGAAACATCCACCACCTTGTTAAGGGGAACTCCCCTGCCGTAGTCTCTGACGGAAACAAATCCTTCGCTGATGTTGACCTCGATGGCTTTGCCATAACCCATCATGTACTCATCTACGCTATTGTCGAGCACTTCTTTTAATAAAACATAGATACCGTCGTCGGGATTAGTTCCGTCTCCCAATTTGCCGATGTACATGCCAGGCCTCAATCGTATATGCTCTCTCCAATCGAGGGTAACAATGCTTTCGTCCTGATAAACCCCTTCCTGAATTTGGTTCAATAGCGTATTTTCCATATTGCTTCTACTTATTTGCA
>CAZPOJ010000544.1:0-1236 GCA_964588005.1 uncultured Sphaerochaeta sp. | reverse complement strand
ATGGTAATTCCTATCCTCCTGCTCGAATCTCCCAAAGACCAAACCTCTTTCCACCTGTACGTTGGAGCACTTGCTTTTTCACCATAAGGGCCATTGCACGTTTAATTGTTGTAAGAGAAACAGCAAGCTGCTTAGAAAGCTCTCGCTGTGTTATACTAGGATTCTTGCGTATCTGTGCCAGTATAGCAAGCTCCAAAGTCTCATCCAAAGTCTCATCATGAGACTTTGGAACTTAGGAGGTCCCACTGTAGCGGTAGAGGCTTCATTCAAAGGCACAATGATTCTAAAAATATCGCCTTCACTGAAAGTCGGTTCAGCACCGCTATACAGCTTCGAATACTTGTAGGTATTGCGCATTGCTATCCGGCACACAATCGAATTTCAAATGAGTACCCGTCAATTCTGGAGATGAACATATTGTAGTAATCCAAAAGATGAATTTCTTGACATTGTACTAATGAACCCGTACAATAGTACAAGAGTTTATGAGAAACAAGAGAGAGGCCAAGTGAAACCAGAGAGCGAAAGCAAACTAGAATTCAGTCTCGACATGAAGAGCGGCGTCCCCTTCTACAAGCAGATCATCTTCCAGGTGGAGATGGCCATCGCTGATGGAAGACTGGGAAAAGGCGCTCAGTTACCCACAGTCAGAAGCCTCGCTGTCGACTTGAGCATCAATCCAAACACCGTAGCCCGTGCCTATGCCGAGATGGAGATCCGCAATATTGTGGTCACCCAACAGGGTTCGGGGACGTTCATCAGTGGCAAAAAAGTCAACCTCAATGCAATGGAACGTGAACAGGTGCTCTCCCAGATCACCAAGGTCTATCTCACCAAGGCAGCATCCTTCGGCTTCTCCTTACAGGAGATAGAGGCAAGCATCAATGAGTTGGGAGCAGAACTGAAAGAGAGAGAGGAATCATCATGAGCCAGTATCAGAAACCGTTTGACAAGATCAAGAACATCAAGGGCTTTACCCTTAAGAAGGATTTTAGGTTCACAGCCCTATCCTTTGTGACCCTCACCATCTTCATGGTAGCAGGAGCATGGATGGAGTTGCTCTTCTTTCCCCAATTCCCCCTAGAGGGAATTGTACTGTTGTCCACGTTTGTTTTAGTGATGTCCCTCATTATCGTGATCCTACCTATGTGGCTCACCGTTATGGCGATCCTCATCATCATGTGGATAGTCGTCATAGGGTACCTCTCCCCCTACCTCTATATTCTGGCAATCTTT
>CAZPOJ010000543.1:0-1242 GCA_964588005.1 uncultured Sphaerochaeta sp. | reverse complement strand
ATTCTCCTAACTCCATATCAGGTAATACGGAGTTATTTTCACTATCGGGATAATTTCCTAGAGTCCATACAGCTTCTTGACAATATCCTCGTCCAAGTATACTGGCGTTTCAGATATAAAGAGAGGATCCTCACCCCCCATTGCTTTTTCAATGGCCTTCCTTTTCCTATTCACATCAAAGAAGGTGTATATCAGGGATGTGGTAAGTTGGGAATGTCCCAGCAGCAGTGCAATCTCCTCCAGATTTATGCCTGCATCGTACCAGTGTTGGCTTCTCGTATGCCTTAGCAGGTGCGCATGCAGGTGTGGTAAGCTAGGATCAATGACTTTTGCCTGCTTTTCGTATTTGTTGAATATTCTTGCCGTATTGTCCTGGGACATTTCCCTTCTAATATTGTTCCGCTTCACATAGAACAGGTAATCATCTTTGTTATTATCCTTATGAAACACTGCTGAATATTCTCTGATGAGGCCTTCTACTGTTTTACCCAAAGGGAGATTACGGGCTTTCCGTCCCTTACCTGTTACATTGATGAAGCAGAGTCCGTCAGAATATCTTATGCTGCTTAGTCTGAGAGAGAGTATCTCATCTATCCTGCAAGCTGAATCATACAGTAACGACATCAGCATCAAGTCACGCAATCCATAAAGGGTCTCTCTTTTGGGGAGGCTGAACAGAATTCTCATTTGGTCTTGTGTAAGGTACTCGTGTGGGCCACTGTCATCTTCTTGCAACTTGTGGATGTCAGCAATTCCATTGGTAGAAACTGAAAGCGTGGCATCCTTGTACTGCAAGAGATACGTGAAGAAGGTTTTCATTGCAGAGAGCCGGTTATTCAGTGTTGCTGCCCCATTCCCCCTGTCCGTCCTGCACCAATCGAGAAATCCCATTATTGTTGTCTGCGTTATCAGTGTTGTATCTATGTCATAGACTGAATAGTTGAGTGTGTGCTGTAAATATGACACATACAAGGAAAGTGTCGTCCTATAGGAAGAGACTGTATGTGGAGATGAATTTTTAACTTTTGGCAGGTAGGTGCCTAGGAAATCCTTGATCCCCTCGAAAAAGATGGGATCCTTAATTTTCTTCATCGTTGGTCACCTCCAAAGTTGAGTAGACCACATCCAAGGAGTCCCAATCTATTTCAGTGCTGTTGACAAGGTTGTTTGGCAGCGTATGCAAATACCACATGGTATCTTCAAACTTCTCATGACCGAGGTGAACCTTGAGACGATAAAGCA
>CAZPOJ010000542.1:0-1249 GCA_964588005.1 uncultured Sphaerochaeta sp. | reverse complement strand
ATGACAACAATGGCATACCTGTGCCCTTTATGGAGACTGAACTCGTCTATACCAAGGTACCTGGCCTGCCTTTCAGGCTTGATGAGCCGCTGTCCATCGATGGTGTACTTATCCTTAAGTCTTTGCAAGTCAATGGTTTTTACTGTGTTCTTGCCTAGGCCTGTAATCTCCGCAGTCGTCTTGTTTGTAAGTCCGTGGGCAAGTAAATCCCTAGTATAGTTGAAAAGCTCGATGGTCATCCTATGGCCTTCAGCTTGGAAAGGAACAGCCTGCATCTTGGTTTGTCTGCAAGCCGGGCAGAAATACCTAAGCTTGAAGAACCTGAGGGCGCTTAACCTATGTCCGATATTGAGATGGCTCAGATTGACCTCATAGGTGTTGTGGATATGCATTGCCTTGCCACAATGAGGGCATAGCCTATCATTTTTCTCTTTCTTGATAGTCCCATGCAAAAGGTATAGCTCCCTGCCTGATACTGTATGTACTGTTTCTGAATTTGTATTGTTGAAGCCTACCAATCCTGTAGGTAAAATGATATGGTTCATATAGGGCTATTCTCCTGTTTGTTTTGTCTAGTAATCATGACAATACAGGAATGGCCCTTTCTTATGCAACCGCCTTTAATTTTATTTCAACTCTTAATTTTTCATCCAAACTGACTTATTTTTTAATCCCACAAAGAAAGTGATTGATCCAATTTTTTGCTGAAAATCTGAAAAATTGGTAGCAAATCCGAAAGGCTTTCTTGAGCTAACCAATTCACTCATTACGGGTTCAGAAAACTTCTGAACCTTGTGCAAAACGTTTACAGCGAGATTATACCTAATAAATGTATCTGCATTATTTTCAAGTAAAGGTCGTTCTATAAAATTTACAATATCGCCTCTATGATTGTACACTTTACATAGCCCTTTGTTATCTCGATCCCAAAGGAAATAGCACACTCCTCCTCTGATATTTACTCCAGGGAAACAATCTTTTGTTTCTGGGAAATCGTGAATAACTCTTATTCGATCATCGCTAAGCATTTTGGCTCGAAATTCATCCAAACCCTTCCCGCCCGAATACCATCTGGCTGGAACGATCATTATCAAAAATCTTGGTTTGAGTTTCTTTGCATTATCTATGAAGAAATTATAAATTGGCGATGCACTTTGCTGAGCTCCTCCATCAGAAAGCTGATAAGGAGGATTACTAATTATTAAATCGAACTTCATATCGTTTAGTTCCTTAACGCTCTTTATATGTA
>CAZPOJ010000541.1:0-1257 GCA_964588005.1 uncultured Sphaerochaeta sp. | reverse complement strand
TTCACCGTAACAAAGATTGGCTTTACCTTTTTGCCCTCCACAGACAATAGTGATTTCTATGTCCATATGGAGTTTCCCCAGGGCTATGGCCTGGAGCAGACCCGAGAGCGTAGTGCACTGATAGAGGACCTCATCAGAGCCGAAGTGCCGGAGTTGCAGGATGTTATAACCTATTCAGGAATGAGCGATACCATCATAGGGGGCAGCAGTCCAAACATGGCTTACGCTCGGGTGGTGCTTGTCCCAGTGGCTGAGCGTAAGCGGGGTGTGCATGCCATCATGCTCGCCCTACAGGGCCTTATCGCACGCGAAGTCCCCGATGTCACCATCCGCCTTGAAAATGGCGGCTTTGATAAGCTGTTGGGCTTCGTTACCGGTGGTGGCGGCTACGGCATCACCCTGGTAAGTGAAGACCTTTCCTTGCTGTTCGGTGAAGCGCGGCGCATCCAGGGGCACCTCCAGAGGGATCCAGCAGTGGTTTCTACCCGGGTCGACACCTCCTTCGATGCCAGCCAGCTGGTCCTTTCGATGGACCGTGACAGCCTGGGCAGGCTGGGCATCAACAGCTATGAGGCTGCCCTTACCAACAGGATACTTGTGGAGGGAATGGAGGCGTCAACATTTACCGATACGCGCGGAGAGCGCTTTACCATCAGGGTGGGAAGCGATGTCACCGATAAGCCTTACACAGAAGATACCCTCAATGCCATACACCTTTACTCCGCGAGTGGCACAGCGATTCCCCTTTCCTCAGTGGCAAAGCTTGAGGTGCAACCCACGTTGAGCGAGATCAACCACACAGACCGGGCAAAGACCATTACCATAGGGGCAACCCTTGTCGATGAGGATACCTCATTGGTCCTGCAGCGGATGAACGAATACCTGGCCTCTGAACCCTTGGCCGATGGGGTGAAGAGCCTCTCAGGAGGGGTTCTCCAGCTCATCGAGGAGTCCATTCCCCCAGTACTGTCCGCCCTGCTCATCGCCTGGTTCCTTGTCTATACGGTCATGGTCATCCAGTTCGAGCGGTTCAGACAACCTGCCATCATCATTGTCTCCATACCCTTCTGTATCATAGGGGTAGTGCTCGGCCTGTTGGGCTTTGGCTCTACGATCAGCATAGTTTCCCTGCTTGGTGTCATAGCCCTTGGTGGTATTGTGGTAAACAACGGCATTATCCTGATCGACTATGTGAACCTCTTACGAAGACAGAAGCAGGAAAAGGAAGAAATCTCAGAAATCACAGGAATCCAAAAA
>CAZPOJ010000540.1:0-1262 GCA_964588005.1 uncultured Sphaerochaeta sp. | reverse complement strand
TTTCGCGCAAGATAGTGCCCATCCAGAGAGTGGGCCTCTATGTTCCGGGAGGGACGGCTCCTTTGATCTCCACCACCTTGATGCTGGGCATCCCCGCCCTTGTTGCCGGGTGTAAGGATGTGGTGCTCTGCACTCCTGCAGACTCTTTGGGCAAGGTCCATCCGGCAATTCTGTATGCTGCCTCCCTATGCTCCATCAAGCGGGTATTCAAGCTCGGAGGGGCTCAGGCTATTGCTGCGATGGCCTATGGAAGTGAGAGTGTGCCCAAGGTGGACAAGATCTTTGGACCGGGAAACCAGTACGTCACTGAGGCCAAGAAGCAGGTAAGCACCTCCTGTTGTGCCATCGACATGCCCGCAGGCCCCAGTGAGGTGATGGTTGTCGCCTCCGTTGATGCAGACCCCGCCTTTGTTGCCAGCGACCTGCTCAGCCAGGCTGAACACGGGGTGGACAGCCAGTCTATGCTGGTCATCCTCTCTGAGGAGCAGGAGGGCTATGCCTTCCTGGACAGGGTGGAGGAGCAGCTATCCTTACAACTGGAGGTTTTGGAACGCCAGGAGTATTTGCTCTCGTCGCTTGCAAACTCCCACGCCTTTGTCTGTCCGACCTTGGAAGAGGCAGCCGAGGTGGTGAACCTCTATGCCCCTGAGCACCTCATCATCAACACAACCGATCCTGATGAGATGGAGGCCCTGACACTCAATGCAGGATCCATCTTCCTGGGCCCTTACTCGTGTGAGAGTGCGGGTGACTACGCCAGTGGGACCAACCACACCCTGCCTACCAACGGGTGGGCCCACTCGTACAGTGGAGTCAGCACCGACTCCTTTCTGAAGAAGATAACGGTGCAAAAGCTCACCCGGCAGGGTCTTGCCGGCTTGAGTTCAACGTTGGTAACCTTGGCCGAGGCGGAGAGGCTCGATGCCCACCGCAATGCCGTCCTTATACGATTGGGAGGAGAGAGATGAGAGAGCTGCTTCGTAAGAATATAGCAAATCTTGTGCCCTACAGCTGTGCACGCAATGATTTTGTCGGGGAGGCTGAGGTCTACCTCGATGCCAATGAGAATTGGAGAGATTTTGTCGGGGACGTGGGGCGCAACCGCTATCCCGACCCGCTCGCTGTCCAGGTACGCAAGGCCCTGGAGGAACACTTGGGCCTTCCGTTTGCCAATACGGTAATTGGCAACGGAAGCGACGAGATCTTGGACAATCTTTTTCGCTGTTTCTGCGACCCTGGCAAGGACAAGGCGATTATAATGA
>CAZPOJ010000539.1:0-1266 GCA_964588005.1 uncultured Sphaerochaeta sp. | reverse complement strand
TTTTGTGGTTGCAATAATCTTTCAGGATCTCTGCTAATACCTTCCTCTGTTAATCATATCGGAAGTTATGCATTTTGTGGTTGCAATAATCTTTCAGGATCTCTGCTAATACCTTCCTCTGTTAATCATATCGGAAGTTATGCATTTTATGGTTGCTCAAATCTTTCTGGTGACCTTGCTATTCCAGTAGGGATTGAAGCTATTGAAGATTACACATTTTCCTATTGTAGTAATTTAAAAGGAAGACTTAAGATACCCTCTGGAGTACATTCTATTGGTGAAAGTGCTTTTTATAACACTGGGATTAGTGGTATATTATCATTGCCTGATTCGTTAAATAATTTAGGACGTTCAGCATTTTCTCAATGTTCAGGTTTTACTGGCGCACTTAAAATTCCAGTATTTATTAAATCTATTCCAGGTTATTGTTTTAATGAATGTAATAATATTCAACAATTGATTTTACCCAGAGCATTATCATCAATAGAAGAAAATGCTTTTCTGAATTGCAAATCACTAAACAAAATCGTACTCCAATCCATAACACCCCCAACAGGACCTTCCAACACTTTTGAAGGTATTCCATACGATTGCCACCTAAGCCTGCCTAAAAACAGCGCCATAAACTACTTAATTACACCGCTCTGGAGCTCTTTTCAGAAGGTGTCGGAGATTCAGCGGGAGTATCAGGTGATGAAAGGGGATACTATTTCTCTTTACGGGACTACTCCCATCTATCCGGTAGAAAACATTCGCTATGTATGGGAGCCGGGTGTTGGCCTTAGCGATTCTACGGTGGCTTATCCGGTCTTTAAGGCTGATACAAGTCAGCAATATAAACTGACGGTTTATTCAAACGAGACTATCTACGATGTGGATTCGGTTTTTGTGAAAGTAACAGAAAGAAGTGATTCTATATCTATTCAGACACTCAAAATAAAGCCGGTAGTCAAACAAAGTCCCTCGCCCTTCAGCACCGACTTCCAGCTTGAAATCACCCTGTCAGCCACAGCCCCCGTAAACATCCAACTGATGGACATCTTCGGCCAGATCGTCCACTTTGAAGACCTGGGAGTACTAAACCCCGGCACCCATCAAAGAACCATCCAGACCTCCAATTGGCCGGCCGGGGTGTATTTGTATCAGGTAAGGATTGGGGATGGGGTGTATAGTGGGAAGATTATGAAGCGGTAATTCGTTTTTTAAATATTTGAATCAGTAGTGTCTATTAAATTATGTTAATAACTCTCGAACTCCAATTTCAAC
>CAZPOJ010000538.1:0-1267 GCA_964588005.1 uncultured Sphaerochaeta sp. | reverse complement strand
TCAATGCCGATGCTTCCACCAATCTGATCAACGGTGCAACCGCCACCACCAGCACTGCGTTCATAGCCGTGGCAGTTGCACTCGGTTTCTTCATCCGCTACAAGAAACCAAACAATCTTGTCACCACAGTAGTTGCGATAGCTGCTTTGGTAGCGTGCATTGTCTTTGGTCTGGCCTTCCCTGTCTATATCCAGAAAACCCTCTGGCTCTATCTGGTATTCGCCTACATCATGGTAGCAAGCGTCGTTCCCGTTTGGGCACTGTTGCAACCCCGCGATTTCTTGAACAGCTTCCTCCTGGTCTTCATGATCGCAGCTGCTGTGGTCGGTATCTTTGTTGCCAACCCCACAATCAACCTTCCTGCATTCACCGGTTTTGTGGTGAACGGACAGCAGATGTTCCCCATCCTCTTTGTAACCATAGCCTGTGGTGCGGTCTCCGGTTTCCACAGCCTGGTGAGCAGTGGAACTGCATCCAAGCAGATCCGCAATGAAAAGGACATGCTTCCCATCGCCTACGGCGCCATGCTCCTGGAATCCTTGGTAGCTGTCATCTCCCTGATCTGTGCAGGAGCTGTATTTGCCAACGGTGCGCTTCCTGCCGGAACCCCTCCCCAGATTTTCGCCATGGCAGTTGCAGGCTTTTTGGCCAAAGCAGGCATCCCCACGCTTGCCAGCAATACCATCATCACCTTGGCGATCAGCGCTTTCGCCCTCACCAGCCTCGACTCGGTGGCAAGAATCGGGCGCCTTGCCTTCCAGGAGCTGTTCATGGACAGCGGTACCGATGAGGAGCACATGAGCCTGCCGCTTCGCATACTCACCAACAAGTACGTAGCCACCATAGCCACCCTGTTCTTCGGCTATCTGCTCTCGGTGAATGGCTATGCAAAGATTTGGCCGCTCTTCGGATCTGCCAACCAGCTGGTAAGTGCCCTGGCCCTCTGTGCGATCGCCATCTTCCTGAAGAAGACAAGCAAGAAGGGATCCATGATCTGGATTCCCATGTTCTTCATGCTTGGCGTGACCTTCACCGCCCTCATCCAGATCATCATTGCACGCATCGGCAAGCTGGGAAGCGGAAACTTCCAGATGCTTTCCGATGGCATGCAGTTGGTCTTCGCCATCCTCCTGGTAGGCTTGGGCCTGGTCATTGCCTTCAAGTCAATCCATACCTTGTTCCTGGAAAGGAACAAGGAAGAGAAAAAGGCTGAAGCCGCCTAACCATACGCTTGGGAAAGAAGAGCGCAGCATCCAAACGTCCCTTG
>CAZPOJ010000537.1:0-1272 GCA_964588005.1 uncultured Sphaerochaeta sp. | reverse complement strand
GCCGTATACACCAATTTTCATATGAGTATTCATTGCCGGCATTGTACAGAATATGAGCCTTGCTAGCAAGAACGTGAGGTAGAGCGAACAAAGAGCACCAAGGCAGCCAAGGCTACAGCCATGCTGAAGACCAAGACCACAAGACCGCCACGCAAGGTGTAGTGAAGACTAACAAGACCAATGAGGGCAGGAAGGGTAAGCCGTCCAAAGACCATACTCACTGAGTGCATGTTGGCTATCTGGGTCATATCATTGGGCCAGGTATGGACCTCCAGCAATTGGGTGGCGGGGTTCAGCGCTCCGAAGGAGAAGCCCAGCAACACCATTGCCACAAAAGCAAGCTTGAGGGACGGTGCTACTACCAGCAGGGCTGTAGAGAAGATTCCCAAAAGAGTAAGGGTGAAGAGCAAGGGTACAGGATTGCGTGCCCTGTTGGCCAGGGGAATGACCAGGAACCTGCTTGCTGTACTGCCGGCAAAGAGCAAAGAGAGAGAAAACCCTACCTGCGCTGCACTTGCCCCCCTGTTCTGCTGCAGGTAGAGCAGGGGGTAGACAGTACAGCAGTACTCAACAGCATTGAACAAGATGAGGTAAAAGAAAAAGAACCTGAAGTTTTTTTGCTTGAGCAGGGAGAAACTCTGGAGAAATGAAGTGGTACTGCCCTTGTTGCTGAAAAGCAGGGGCATACTCTTCGCCTTGGGTATGTACGCGATGAAGAGGATGCTCATCACCAGGTAGACAGCGGCAACCTGGTAGAAGCCAAGATACCAACGCCCTCCCTTGATAAGGGAGATGTAGAAGCCTGCACCAATACTGGCAAGACTCCACAAAAGATGCATCAAGGGGATGTTGGTCTTCTTTCTTTCGGGGTCGGAGAGAACCATGACGCTGAAGCTGTTTGTCCCATAGAAATATCCCAGCCATGCCTGTACAAGGAAAAACAAGGTAAAGGAGAGCGCGGACCGAGAGAGGCCCATCCCCAGAAGCCCTGCTGCCGAGCCTAGGATTCCCACGATCATCAAGCGATAAGGCCCTAGGCGCTTGACCAGGATGGGAAGCAGGACAAAGGAGAGCAAGGTCCCTACCTGGCTCAGGCTCATCAGGGTACTAAGCTGTGCTAAGCTCAACGAGCAGGCGCTTTGAATCTCGGCACTGAGCCCACCGAAGAGGTTTGAGCCAACGGCAGTTACCCCTATCATAATGAATAACAAAGTTCTGATATGCATAGGGTTGCACAATACCATATTTGGCAGGTTGAACACAGTATCCTCA
>CAZPOJ010000536.1:0-1274 GCA_964588005.1 uncultured Sphaerochaeta sp. | reverse complement strand
GCACTCATTGTTTCGTAGGTACTTTCACTCACCTTCCTCAACCATACGCATCTTCATCAACTAAGGTTATTCCAAGGTCTTCTGACTTCTTTCCAAACATCTTGATATTTTGACTAAATCACAAAAAATGATGGAGTGGAATTAAGGTTAAAAGTAAATGACTTCTGCAATATCCCCCTACCCTTCCACCCTAAACGGCGTCTCATCAACAACTTCCAAATAGGAAAGAATGTTCTTTAGGAAATAGTTTAGGAAGTAGCTTGAGCACTGCTCTGGGATGCTAGGAATATGAGACTTCTCGATTCCTTGGAAGTTGACCCAAGAAGGGATTGATTGGGCAATGTGCGAATCAAGATCACGTATGAATTCACTGCCAAGGACATCCACTATCTTTCCAATGGCATATATTTTTTCGATACCCAACAATATGGTAATGTTAGCAAGGATCGGAGAAAGGTAAGTAATGATCCTCCGGCTGAAAGCTGAGGCTTGTTCATCACGGAGGAGCAGCAAAGCCTCTTCATAGGGGCAATTGAACTTTGCTTCCAAATATTCTCTGGAGATAAATTTAGAGAGGCAATTCTTTCCCCCACACCAGCAGGTAACATCCTCATCACTGTTTATCACTTTGAGATGACCGAGCTTTCCTGGCATATTATTGTTGCTTGTCTGCTGGATATGCCTGTCCAAGGCAATGGAGCAGCCTATTCCTGCATCGAGCTTTACAACCATGAAGTTGCGGGCTTCAAGTTTGGTGAGATTTACATAGTGGCAAATGAGGTTGGTATCGTTAAGCAGGAAAAATGGGAGATTTAGGTATGCAAGCTCTGTGGCAAGATCAACGTGCTTCAAGGAGAGCGCCATGATATGCTCCAGTTTCCCACCCTCCTCATCGATTATGCCCTCTGCGCTCATTACCATGGCAAAGACCCTGCCCGTTGCATGCTCAAGTGCTTTTTCAATACCTTCTTTGATGATGGCAACGACATCAAATCCTTTTTCCAAAATATAGGTATCATACTGTAGGACCTCACCATCAGAAGCATTCAAATATACTCCCAGGCTATTGTAGGTAAACTCTACTGAGATGATGAGAAAAGCCTTGTAATTCAGCTTCAGGCCAATGGGCTTTCGCCCAGAGCCCATCGGACCTTCAAGGGGGAACTCCAAAATATAGCCAAAATCACTCAAGTCCTTTACCAGGTTGGAGAGGGTTTGGTTTGAAAGATGGGTCAAAAGTGATATCTTCTTCCTGTTTATTCCAGGGTTAGCCA
>CAZPOJ010000535.1:0-1275 GCA_964588005.1 uncultured Sphaerochaeta sp. | reverse complement strand
GTTGCCAGATACTATTTGGCATATCTTTCGATATTCAGGAATATTTTGAAGATTTGTTACAAACAGACCATAAGACTTTTTTACATATGCTGCGAGTAATTGAAGAATTCTTGCCACCTATAGCCCTTAATTATTTAAAACGTGGGCGTAAACCTTATGAAGAACTACCAATGATTAGATCCTGCTTAGCAAAAAGCTTTTTTCGTATCGAAACAGTAGCTGGATTACGAAATCGTTTACTAAGTGATTCTTCGCTCCGTAAAATATGTGGATTTACCACTGTCCCTAGTGAAGCTACTTTTAGTAGAAAATATGGTAGATATGCTCAAGATAAACTTATGGAGAAAACTCTCAATCCATTAATCTCTTCATACAATGAAGGGTACATAATTGATAATATTAGTAGAGATTCTACAGCAATAGAAGCAAGAGAGAAGGCAACTAATAAGAAAAAAGAGGTGAAACCAAAAAGACCTCCAGGCAGGCCAAAGAAAGGGGAATCTCCTGTTAAAAAAGAACCCACCGTATTGCAGAAACAAGTGGAGCAATCTTCTGAAGAATCTATAGAACAGCTCAACAAAGAGTGCGCTTGGGGTTGTAAACTCAGGTAGCCAGGGTAATAATAATTATTGGAAAGGATATAAATTACATCTAGATGTTACAGATAATGGTATGCCTATTTCCGCAATATTAACAGGAGCCAATGTACACGATTCTCAAGTAGCAATACCTTTAGAACAACAAACAGGACAAAGAATTACTCATCAATATTCATTGATGGATAGTGCCTATGATGCAAAAGAGATACATAACTTTATTATCTCTCAAGGTAGAATACCTCTAATAGACCCTAATAAAAGACGAAAAGCAAAAAGAATATTAACTCCTGAAGAGAAGCATCGTTTTAAAGTTCGTTCCACTGTTGAGAGAACTAATGGACATCTAAAGGATTGGCTTATACCTTCCAAAATTATGGTAAGAGGGCCTGATAAGGTTGCTCATTGCCTAATGACTGGGGTTGTTTGTTTAGCAGCAATAAAGATATTGCAGCATTACATCCTCCCCAATCTTCAAGAAACAGCTTAGAAGTACGTAAAAACGATAAAAAACTCATATCGCTAGGATAGGTATGTCTTTATACATGAATTCACACCAAGAAATTGACGATAAGACTGTTTTTCAACATCAAAGGAACAAAAATAGAAGAGCTATAGCAAACTGTCGTTCAAGAATTCTCATCCGTTCATGAATTTTAACGATTTATGCAAGAGCCTC
>CAZPOJ010000534.1:0-1283 GCA_964588005.1 uncultured Sphaerochaeta sp. | reverse complement strand
CTTTGATGATAGTGATTGCTGAAGAAGCTAATGCCCCGGTATGAACCGGGTGCTCGGGTAGGATTTCAACAAAATCCACACCGCTAGCAGCTTGCGACTTTGATGATAGTGATTGCAGAAGAGTCTGATGCCCCGGTATGAACCGGGGGGATCGAGTAGTAAACCCAAATAATCCACAGACACAGTTGTTTCCCTGAAATCCTTTTTACTTGTGCCTATACTATCAATGTTGATAACAACATATGCAGTGTGCTGTATATTGCATCGCCTATACCCTCTAAGAACAGGCGGGATTACTCACTACAGGTGAGCATTCCCGTCTGTCTTGCCATCAACATCTCTACCCGCTTACTTCCTCAAGTAGTAGCAGTGTGTATTGCTTTCATTCCCTATCATAGTAAGCGTCTCACTCTTCCCATCCTTGCTAGCTGAATAGAGAATCTTCACAGGAAACTCAGTATTACCTGACTTGATGACAAATCCATACCCCTCCCTATACACAAGTTCAATATACGTCGGAGGGTAACCCTGAAGGTACATAGCTACATTGGCAGACTCACGG
Organism: uncultured Sphaerochaeta sp.; assembly: GCA_964588005.1. Lineage (GTDB taxonomy): Bacteria > Spirochaetota > Spirochaetia > Sphaerochaetales > Sphaerochaetaceae > Sphaerochaeta. The sequence continues at coordinate 721 of CAZPOJ010000534.1, read as the reverse complement.
TTGGCATCTTTTCTCTCTATGACAAACTTCAGCACCGGCGTATTCTGCATCTCCTCAAGGGCTGTTACACCCATAGCCGTATCCAGTTCCCACGTGGAGCTGTAGAGACGGTCAAAGGCTACCTCAGCCTCTTCCAGGGTAGGGGGAGTGATAGGCTGATAACTACAGCCATAACAGCTGAAGGCCAGGATGAACACCAATACAGTAGAGCTGACACTGAGCATGGCGACATGCGCCTTGCTCAGAGCCAGCTTCTTCTTGGTCTTTGCCTTTTTTTCTGTCCCCTCATTCTTTTTCAACTCTCTTTCTTCAACCGCTTTGTCTTCTTCTTGCATGATGGAGCTCCTAATAATGGTATGTAAGACAGTATCAAAGCTGAAACAGCGCTTGCATACTTACATAAGAAATGCTTTTTGCTATAGGTACTGGAAACAACTTCCTCATTTTCCGAAAAAAAGGGTGATTAGCGGGAAGAGAATGCCCCGGTATGAACCGGGGGCTCAGGTAAGATATCCCCAAAATCCACAACCGAAAGTAGCTTGAGACTATGGTGATAACGATAGCAGGGGAAGAGAATGCCCCGGTATGAACCGGGGGCTCAGGTAAGATATCCCCATAATCCACAACAGAAAGTAGCTTGAAGCTATGGTGATAGTGATAGCTGGTGAAGAGAATGCCCCGGTATGAACCGGGGACTCAGGAAAGATTTCCCCAAAATCCA
>CAZPOJ010000533.1:0-1288 GCA_964588005.1 uncultured Sphaerochaeta sp. | reverse complement strand
GGGAACTCGGACCCGACGTCAGGACTACCAAGAAGGTGCAGGTCATCGATGGCAAGCCCACCTTAGTCAATGATTTTGATAGAACTTACGTGCGCACTTCCATGTTCCCGATAGTGGCGGAAATATCCGCTGGAGAACCACTCGAAGTGAGAGACGACTATGTTCCGGCGGATTCTGTCGAAGTTCCCACTCGTTACCTTCCCTATGGTACGGACTCCTACATTGCCTTCCGGGTCAATGGTGCCAGTATGGAACCGCAGATCCTCCATGAGGATATTGTGCTGATCAAAAAGCAGTATGATTGGGAGAACACGGATGGTAGGATCTGTGCCGTCAGATTCGAGGGAGGCATTACCCTGAAAAGGATACAGTATGATCCGGCTCGCAAGGGAGTTATCCTCCAGCCGCTCAATAAAGACTTTCGGGTTCTTATTATAGACTCAGATCAGACTGACTCGTTAACCATGGTAGGCCCCTTAGCGCTCCAGTTGCGGGTCCCCAAAATCTGATGACCACTCCCAAAAATCTGATGATCTGAAACCAGTCCAAAAACAGCGCATATTTGCAGAATTGGTGATACAGAAACGTCCAGAAACGTCCAAAAAGCACTGTGACACAGTCTAAAGCCAGTCCTATATATCTCTCCAATTCATAAAGCCTTACGATCACTGTGACAGGTGATACTCATTTGCAGGTTTGGGTGAGACTTTGTAGTATCCATTAAAACAAGGATTGAAACTTGAGGCTGCCCCCAGGAAAGGGTGGCAGGCGGAGACGTCTTTACCCATGTATCCATTAAAACAAGGATTGAAACTGTAGATGGGCAGCTACGGCGGCAAGATGTCTCAGCGTCTTTACCCATGTATCCATTAAAACAAGGATTGAAACGAAGCTTTGTGGGCCCGTTGTGTCAGCTTATTTTTGTCTTTACCCATGTATCCATTAAAACAAGGATTGAAACCCAGCCGCTATGTTCTTTCGCACCGCTCTGGTGCTGTCTTTACCCATGTATCCATTAAAACAAGGATTGAAACCCGCACAGCACTTTGACCACACTTTTTGTCCTCCAACGGTCTTTACCCATGTATCCATTAAAACAAGGATTGAAACAGAATATTAGGCATAGAGCACCAAAAAGGGATATGAGTCTTTACCCATGTATCCATTAAAACAAGGATTGAAACTTGCTGTCAAGCAAATTTCCAGGGTTTGCTCTTCAACGTCTTTACCCATGTATCCATTAAAACAAGGATTGAAACTTGAGGCTGCCCCCAGGAAAGGGTGGCAG
>CAZPOJ010000532.1:0-1291 GCA_964588005.1 uncultured Sphaerochaeta sp. | reverse complement strand
ACAAGACCCTCAGGCTCACCCTTCATTGGGTTGAACATCCGGTACCATGCATCCAAGTTCACTTGTTCGATGATCAAGAGTCCTTGAGTTGCAAGAGAGGGAGTGCTTCCCAGGTGATAAAGGGAGTGATCCTACGTTTATACCTACCAAGGTCCTTATAGTGCATCACCTCAAAGACATCCTGATCATTTCTGAAACGTTGGTTACCCCGATGATACGAGGCATATGCTGGGATGATCCCAATGAAGTCTTGGGCAAGCAACCGCTTCCTGACAGACTCCGGATTGGTTATTGAGATGGGAAGACCAGCCTCGTAAATGGCAAGGAACATCTGTAGGGTCTCTGCCATCCTCCCCAGCGACTCCCCACGAAGCTCGATGGCATACCGTCCATCTTTGCTATAGAGGGGTCTGTATACAGCAAGTTTGATATGCGTGGTGTTTCCTCCGCGCTTGATCTCCCAAGGATGACCTCCTACCTCTCGCAAAGGGTGTGTATTGTCAATCCAAGAAGAGAACTCTTCACTGGAATCACCATCGATAGAGAGCAGGCCGTCATCACGTCCATCGGCAAACAAGCGGTAGAGCTCCCTACCAGAGAGATTTTCATCTACCACCTCATCTTCAGTTCGCCCGGCGATGTAGGCGATTTTACAATAGGCGAAGTACTCATTTGCTGTGAGGGAGGTCGGCTCGGTATGCTCACTTGTCCACAGACGTACATTTTCAATGAGCTCGATAATCTTTTGTGCCTTGTCTTGCCCGATTGTAGTATCAAGGCGATAGTGTGTGGGAAAAGATGAGCGGATAAGCGAATGCTGTACTACACCCTGGCGTAGCTCCAGGGGGTATTCAAGGTACACGCGTTTGCTGCTTGCAATCCAATCCTTTCGAAGGCGCTTCAACCAAGTGATGGATGAGGCAATCAGTTCTGGCCACACGCTGAGTTGGCAACGATCAAAACCGGATAAGGGTTTGACTTCATCTGGTAAGAGGAATTCAAACCCTCCCGCCTCACCGGAAATATCAAGGAACATATAGCGCTCCAGATACTTCACAACTCTTAGGTAGTGCCACTTGGTATCCTGGGTGGGAAACAACACATCCCAGATATGATCCAGGGAGCTCATAGTGTAATGAAACCCCTGGAGTTCCTGTACAAAGGAGAAAAGAAGCTGTTCAAGAGTTAATTCCTTCGCCATGGTTATGCATCTCCCTAGATAAAGCTGGTTCGTTTCTATGATGGCTTTACCATCGGTCATGGATAGACTAATGTCAACATTTTTCTTTTG
>CAZPOJ010000531.1:0-1292 GCA_964588005.1 uncultured Sphaerochaeta sp. | reverse complement strand
GGCTACCTCTGTATGGTACCTACCCTGCTGATATTCCTCGTATTTGCCATCTACCCAGTATTCAGGACCATCCTGCTGAGCCTCTATCGCTTCAGACTGCAGACAGGGCCAACCAAGACCTTTATCGGTCTTGATAACTATATCCACATGTTTGGCGACAGCAGATTTTTCAACGCCCTCTTCTTTACCCTGCTGTTCACCCTGCTTACCGTAGTGATAGAGGTAATTCTTGGCTTGATATTTGCCCAGCTTATGAATCTACCCTTCAAAGGGCGGGGAGCTCTTCGTGTTGTAGTCCTTATCCCTTGGGCGATCCCAACCATCGTAAGTGGCTTCATGTGGAAGTTCATGGTGCATGACCAGTATGGGGTTTTCAACCAGATACTCACAACAATAGGCATCATAGACAGCTTCCTGCCCTGGCTGAGCCGGGACACTACAGCACGCCTGGTCCTGATCATGTCCGACATATGGAAGACAGCCCCCTATGTCTCACTTCTGGTGTTGGCAGGACTGCAGACAATACCCAAGACGCTCTATGAAGCGGCTGCGATCGATGGGGCAGGGCCCATTCGTCGCTACTTCTCCCTTACCCTACCCCTGCTCAAGCCAGTGCTGGCAACAGCGGTCCTGTTCCGTCTCATCTCATCCTTCAAGGTCTTCACCGTCATAGTGGCCCTGACCAATGGAGGACCGGGGTATGCGACAGAGTCGCTTACCATGTACACCATGCGTACCTACTTTGACGCAGGCAACTACGGCTACGGATCGACACTTGCAACCTTCACCCTGTTTGTCACTTGTATGATAGCCCTGCTGTTTACCGATGTCATCAGAGGGAAGATCGACAGTGGGAAAAGGAGCACCAGATGAACAAGGAAACAACCCTGCACAAGACGCTCTTCTACCTGTTTGCCGTCTTCTTTATCGTCACCATAGGATTTCCTTTTTTCTGGCAACTGCTGAACTCCTTCAAGATGGAGAAGGACATCTTCGCCCTCACTTGGTTCCCACGCCAGTACACTACGGACAACTACTACAAGGCCTTCACGACAAGACCACTGCTCACCTACCTGGGCAACAGCTTTGTCATCGCAACCTTTGCAACCATCTTCTCCCTAGCCCTTGGGAGCATGGCTGCCTATGCCATAGCAAGGACTCCCATCAAGGGAAAGACTCCTTTCCTTATCCTGGTCATGTCCATCTCCCTGTTACCACCCATTGTCATCATCAGCCCTATCTACACCATCATACGAGCGATGGGACTGCTGAACAGCTACCTGGGTCTCATC
>CAZPOJ010000530.1:0-1292 GCA_964588005.1 uncultured Sphaerochaeta sp. | reverse complement strand
AACCTTTACGCCGGAGAAAACGGAAGTGGAAAAGCTTAAAGAGGGTTTGAAATGGCTGCCAGTCAAGAGGCTGGTAAAATCCGTTCCCCTTGGCAATTTCCGCGATAAACCCGAAAAACCTATTGAATATCTGGTCGAAGGCCTTCTGGCCCGTGAAGACCTTTTGATTTTCGCAGGAAAGAGCAAGGCTGGGAAAAGCACCTGCCTGCTTAATCTGGCTTTCAGTCTCTCTAGCGGCGCCGCCTTTGTAGGACGCGTCTGCCAGAAATGCAGGGTTCTTATGATTACCCTGGAAGATAAGGATAAAACCGTTAGAAACAGGGCGAGAAAGTTAGTCGAAAAGCTCGGTGTTTGCCCGGATCAGAATCTTGAATTCATTTTCCGCAGCGAATTCCTGGAAGCCGGAGACGGTGAAAGCGTTTTCGACAAGGTCAGTAACAAGCTTCTGGAAGACAAAAGAAGGGCAGAAGAAGGAAACCAATTGGCTAAGTGGGATGTTGTAATTATTGACCCTCTTTATTACCTGGCCGATTCAATCGAAGAGAACAGCTCCAAAGAAATGGGGGCTCTTGTCCGCGCTGTCCGAAATTTGGCTCTCAAGGTTGGCTGCACGCTGATTGTGGCGACGCATTCAAAGAAGGGCTCAGTGGCAGACCTCGAGGCCGAAGAAGCAACGGCAGGGAGTGGTATGGTTGGCAGAATTGGAGAAGCCTATATCAGTTTAGCGCCACACGAAAAGGAAAACCACTTGATTGCCAGATACAAACTCAGAGACGGGCTGACTCCGGAGAGTGAGGTCTGGAAGATAGAAGACTATCCTTTACTTGAACTGGCTCCGGATGAAGACCCAATAGCATACAAAAAGGCCGGCGGCGGCACCGGAGAAGGAAGAGGCAGACCGAAGGCGTTTACTGAAGAAACGATTCTAAACTTCTTCCCAGACTATAAAACAATGTATAAATCAGCTGACCTTGAGCGGAAATGCCGCAATGCCTTCAGTATGAGCCGCGCCACGTTCTATCAGCTTCTGAAAGATACGAAAGACCAGGGCAAGATTGATTATGACTCCACCCTTAAAGTCTACAAAAAGACGATTAAGATTGAGTAACCCCTAGTCTTATATTGTATTTTTTGGACTAGACCTAACCCCTTCTATTTGAAGGGGTTTTTTGGTCCAAAAATAGTTTTTGGACTAGTGGGGTAATTATTGGACTAAGTCCAAAAAGTCCAAAAACTATTTTTGGACTAGTTAAGTGATTGATATATATATACTTACAGTACAAGTCCAAAAA
>CAZPOJ010000529.1:0-1298 GCA_964588005.1 uncultured Sphaerochaeta sp. | reverse complement strand
CCCGATGAACGCAAACAAAAACTAGTGAAACTTGGACCTGAGGCACTTGCTGATAGGGCAACAGTTAGTAAACTGGTCGATAATCTGCTTACAGTTCACCAGAATTCCAACAGATCCTTGGAGAATCTAAAGCGATCGCTCGATACCCTAGATCATAGAGACGACTCTTTTGGTTATGCACAAAGGTTCTCGCAGATACTTGATGATGTGGAAGCAAGTTCCCCTGATCCCTATCTAGGAGTAGCTTTGACAGCTCTCCTGTATGAACGAGACCTTGCTTTCCAGAGCCAGGGGAATGGCAATCTTAGTGAAATATATAGCACACGAATTAAAAACCTCTTTATCCAATATGCTTCCTCTTGTGCTGACAAAGAGGGAAAAGTTTCCCTTCTTATAGAACTGTGTAGAAGCGATACCTATGGGGTTCGTGCACCCTTGATGGATAGCGCTTCGCTCTTTCTTGATACTCAGGCGATCGGTACCATGATAGAAGAGCTTCAGTCTCTAGCTAATGGTGAGCAAGATACAAACCAGATGAGTTTCTATCAGCATAGCATCTTGTCATGTGCGAAACAGATCAAGGATGCCAGCCTTTTTGAAAAGACCATCCTTGCGATACAAGGTGAGATACCAGCCTCCATCATTGAGATAACACGCCAGTATCTCGCCAGCGATGATGTTGACACTGCCTTTGCCTGGATTCAAAAATACCCCGATAAAACCGTGTATCTCAGAAAAAGGTATATAACACTCCTTACTGAGATCTATAGAAGGCAAGGGGATAAGGAAAACCTTGCAGTCCTTCTCAAAAAGAGATGCAGGAAGCTTCATCTGGTTTCTGTCCTTGAGGAGCTCCTGGCTGTGGTTGGAGAGGAGTGTAGGGATGAGATCATTGCAGAAGAGATACCCTACATTCTCGATGATTTGCTGTTTAAATTGAGCAGTCTTGTATTTCTTCTCGAGGTAGGATCGATCAAGGATGCCGAGACGTACCTGTTTGCAAGGACAGATGAACTTGCCGGTATTTGGCACGATGAAATAATCCCCATTGCAAATACCTTTGAAGAACAGAAAAGCTTCTTGGCTACCTCTCTGATATATCGAGGCCTGTTGGATTTCATCTTGGATAATGGTGATACCCCGTTCTACCCGTTTGCAGTAACCTATCTTAAGAAGCTGGATATTGTAGCTCCCTTGGTCTCAGACTGGCTTTCATTTGACAACCATACCAAATACAAAGAGTCGCTCTTGAAGAATCATGGGAGAAAAAGAAGCTTCTGGGCTCAATATAAAAGAAA
>CAZPOJ010000528.1:0-1310 GCA_964588005.1 uncultured Sphaerochaeta sp. | reverse complement strand
CTGATCTACGACCAGGAGTACCTGGGGTATCGCCATGGGGGTGATGCAGTGGTGGGGAACCTGGAGGTGGGGTACAAGGAGTATGGCTCATTCTCCCTGCTTGGACGGCTTTTCTTCATGGCTCACGGAAGCATAGGCAAAGAGAGCCCCTGGTTGATGGACCAGGACTATCCGGCGCCTTCAGGGAATGTCACCTTTTATTTTGATGCTGGCTTCTCCGGATCGTACCAGATGGCAACATCTTGGAAAGCCTATGCCGGCTTTGACCTGCTTGCCAGGGTACAGGAGTGGGAGCCTTCCTATGACACTCAGCTCCATATGGGAGTGCAGTACACCCTCTAGCGCTAGCAGTGCAGCTGTTTCGAGACTGAGCATTTCGGAAAGAAATATCTGCATACTCTTCTGCAACTGACTGCTTGTTAGGCTTTGTCAGGCCGAAAGATTCATCCAACGTATATATAGAGCCGAACTGGCACAAGAACTACAAATTATCAGGAAGAGGAGAGATTCAAACCCTTCCTCTTCCATCCTACCGTTTTAGCAGGAAAGGCTTCTGTTGCCTATGTGGTTGTGTTGGCGCGATCAGCTTGCTTCTTGGCATAATACGCTTTGGTGTCCTCCACGATCATCTGGGCGAACGCCAGGGTGTCAAAGGAGAGGGGGAGCTTGGCAAAACGCTGCTGCATAGCCTCCTGTTCCCCCTTGTCCTGCTCATACTCCTGGAGGATAGATACCTGTTTTGGAACAGAGTCCTCTGTCCAGCCGACCTTGTGCCGTTGCATGAACTCCTTGGTGGGAAGTGCTGCATACAGCAGGTTGGAGACCAGGAAAGGACGCTTAAGATAGAGGGACTCCATCAGGGCATTGGCACCTGCCTTGCCAGCCTGGACATCGCTTGCGAGGATATAGTCATGGATGTTATCCACAAATCCTGGTGTGTGGAGTGCGAAAGCCGGATGCTCTTCCTTGAACTTGCTGTAGCGCCTGGCAGTGCTTTTGCTCAGATTCCCAACAGCGATGACCTGCCAATCAAGCTGTCGCCTGATCACCTCATGAAGGAAATCAGTCTTGCCTATACCTTCACCCCCAAGGTTGAGCAGGACAGTAAACGTATCGTGCAGATGCAGTTTTTTCCGTGCATCACGCTTGCTGAGGGGCTTGAGGTCTCGCATTGCCTTTTTCAGAGGAAACGGGCAGATGGATATTGTCTCTTCAGGCTGTCCTTGCCCTATGGCAAGCTCCTTACCCAGCTTCGTACAGATATAGAGCTTGTCCAGGTCGCTGCTGATGCCTGTATTGGGAGTAAAGAA
>CAZPOJ010000527.1:0-1313 GCA_964588005.1 uncultured Sphaerochaeta sp. | reverse complement strand
AGAATCGGACCAACTATAACCCGTCTGTATAATTAACAGAGAACGATCCCCTGTAGGATCCTGCAGTAAAGATATCATTGGCCTGCTTGTTAACCCTGACGGTTAGCTTCCCAATATCCCTATCTTTCTGAGTACCGGGAAGGAAGGTAATGGTGAAGGTATTTCCCCCTTCAACACGAGTCATGAGATGCTCCGATTCGAGCTCCAGGGATGTACGCAGGGTATTGTCTTCATTGAGCTGCAGGTCAGCAATTGCAAAGCTCAGCTTTCCATAGGTACCTGTAGGCAAGTTGGAGGTATACTTGAAGTGAATGGACTTGGAGACCTCCCACACTTCGGTGGAGGGAAAATCAAAGGTCAGCAGTGCAGTGTCCTGATCGAGCTCCACTCCAAATTCATCGTACGCGTTGATCTTGGTTGAAACGCTTTCGATCAGTCCCTTCATATAGACTACGGCCTTGTTTGGCGAAACGGAGACAGCATCAGAAGCGAACAGCGAAAAGCTTATAGATAATAGGAGTATCACTCCCAGTAGTTTTTTCATAATAGTCTCCCATATCAATACTTATTGATATACTTATCATACCAAGTATTATTCAACGAGGAAAGAGAAGAGTAAAGAAAAGCTGTGCAGTTTCCTGCACAGCCAAACTCTCAATAAATTAGATGATCAACATCATGAGGCGGATACATTAAAGTATATGGTAGCAGTATAAGAACCGGCAGGTGCATCGTCAGCTCTCTGATTATTATTTACATCAGCACCAGCATGGTCTAGCGCATCCGTTCCTCTTGCTGGAACAATAGTGATAGTAGTTTCATCACTTTGAAGTCCACCGGAAGAACTGATATTAAAGATAGTATAATCACCAGAAGCTGGGGTCATAGTCACTGCAGGGAGACCTTTAGCTACAGATTTAATCTTTACTGTGCCAGATGAAAGACCATCCTCATGAATAAAGTCACCTACAGTCATTTTGAATTCAAATCCACCAGCAGCGTTGGTCTTATACCCATACTTAAAAGATGGTGGGGTTGTTGCATTAAATGCATCGTTGACTGTTACAGTGGCATTGTACTTAGTGGCTGAGGGGCCAGTACCAATAGTAAACCCATGATTCAGGAAATCTCCAATAGTAGCATTCAGGGTTGCAGTCAATTGGTCAGCACCATTACCGGATGAAGGCATAGCTGCAAACAGCCCTACGGTTGCCAGAACCAGAATCATCAATATAGCCAAAGCTCTCTTTTTCATAATATTCTCCTTTAGTGAGAGCCGTCCGATGGGTTCTCTCATCTATAGTCATAGCATA
>CAZPOJ010000526.1:0-1314 GCA_964588005.1 uncultured Sphaerochaeta sp. | reverse complement strand
ATATAGATAAAAGATATCACGTATGTCAGCTTAGAGCAGTTGGCTACCTATTTCTCTGTACAATTCTGCTCACTTATGGATATATTGTACTATATATCACTTACAGTACACCATTAAGCAGATACGACCTGCATTGTACATACCAGTACACCTTTATCATTCATCTCTCTTTTTGCAGTAAATATAAAGTGATGAGGTATGAGAGATTCTCAAAAGTTGAGGAAATTGCTCTATAAGTTTTTGGAAAAGTAATGCCTCCACTTGGGAGGCATCGTTGTTGGAACTAGGATCACCCACCAAATACTAGGGTAACCCTAATGGTAGCTGTATAGGTTCCAGAAGGTGCACGCACTGCTGCTCCCTTGGTTGTTTCTATTACGCTGAGTGTAGAGCTCTCTAAAATACCGTACTTACTATCTTTTGCAGGGGGTATCTTTAAACTATTCGGCCTCACATGGATCCCTACCCTATCATTATCACTTGTTAACGCTGTGGTAGCCATATAGAGCATGATAGTTCTCTTTGTGTTGTTGATAGCAGATACAAATCCTACAGGAACTTCACTTCCTAACTGCAGCATATCAACATCGGAGGTGATACTCGATCGTATTTTACCTACGAAGGTAGCGAAGGAGGTGTAGTCAGTGGGGAGAAGTGCAGAGGAGGAGACACCGAAAACAGTTAACTCCTCAACAGTGGAGGAAACTTTTATCTTTGCAGGGGCTTTAGCATGATCAACAGCAAAAAGAGAGGTTCCGAAGAGAAGTGCAAGTAGTACAAAAAAAACTGTTTTTTTCATCTGTTCTCCAATGAGAAGTGTATAAACCTCTATCTAAGTATTAGCCTTTTCCCTAGGCTTATAGAGAGTTTACGTTACTCTTAAACTTATGTCAATACTTTTCTATTATGGTGTGATATCAGGCAAGGCATGTCCTAAGTTGTTTCTTATAGTACTAAAGACAATGTACTTACACTATTACTCAGATAGCAACTTATGACAGTATTTGCTTGTTATCGTGTCTTCTAGCTTACAAACTACACCAATGTATGCTCTCTGAGAGCTTAGATAGTACTAACTCCTATACAAGCAATAAAGGAGGTGAATCATCACCCTACAACGAAGCCCTCCGCAATGGGAGGGCTTCTCTTGATTAATAGATTAGATCAACGATCAAACTCTATAGTGGTGTTAGCCAACCAAGATCTTCATATCCTCTTCAACTGAAGAGATTCCGGCAATACCGAAGTTCTCAACCAGTACGTTCACCACGTTTGGTGAAAGGAAGGCAGGAAGGGTTGGTCCTAGGTGGATGT
>CAZPOJ010000525.1:0-1316 GCA_964588005.1 uncultured Sphaerochaeta sp. | reverse complement strand
AGAGCCTGCCATATCGGTGAACATAGTATCCATACCGGATGTAGGCTTAATTGAATATCCGCCGGAATCGTATGTCAGTCCTTTTCCTACGAAGGCAAGCTTTTCATCAGAGTCTGGATCTCCCTTATAACTCATGACAATGAACTTCGGCTCCTTGTCAGAACCTTCTGCAACCGCTAAGAATGCATCCATCTTCAACTCTTTGATTATCTTTCGATCAAAGATTTCTACCTTTACCCCTAACTCTTCCAAGTTGTCCTTAGCTGATTGTGCGAGCACTTCCGGATACATGCTAATAGCTCGCTCATTAACTAAGTCCCGGGTTAAGAATATGCCTTCTATCAAGGTCTCAACTTCTTTTATTGCAGCAGCGATCTCTTCTTGTTCAGCATCTGGTACAGCCAAATAGACTTCTTTCAGACTGGGCTTTATCTTTTTCACCTTTAGGTGCTTCTCAAAAGCATATTCTGATTGCAGGAGCCCTTCTGCTACAGCTGCGACAGCTTTGCTGTAAGAAATCCCGTCAAAGGGGGGAATGCTGCATTCAGCACTTTCAACCTTATGCTTCATCAGCTCCTTCCCTGCATTATGAAAGGCTACTCTTACTGTGTTTAAAGTAAAGTCCTTCTTTGGGCCTAACCCTAAAAAGAGAATACTTTTTCCCGCTAAGGAGAAATCAAAATAGAGTTCACCTGACTTACCAGAGAACAATTCCTTTTCTGTAAGATAGGAGTATAATTCGTTTCCACTGCTTACACTACTCTCTCCCTCACTTACCAGAACAATCTCCACATCTCCACCAGTTCCAAACGTAAACTGCACTGCAACACCTCTTTTATCAAAAAATTGTATTATCTAAGGATAAGATAACTATAAACCCATAATTGTTCAAACAGGATGTTGTTACGATCGCCGGTGATTGTCGAATATAGTAGTCGTTGTGACACTGAATATCCTGCCATAATCTGAATTTCGGCAACACCGGACAATGTTTCCGGGAAATCCGCTCTAGATTTTTTTCAATATCTCTGGGAATGAAGTGAGTACAAGATCCAAAGGATGCTCTCTTCAGTGTCTAAAATCGCAGGATATCTTTTTCATATTTCGTCAGATTGCTTGTGTCGAAAAATGATTGTAAAGAGGTCGTATCTCGACCTCTTCTTGGAACCCTCTTTAAAGATGAGTTTAGTATTTCTCATCGTAGTCATCCTAACAACAGGAGAGCGATGAGCAGCGACTACTATGTCTTGCTGCTCCATCGTTCTCTGCAATGCCTATGTACTTTGTCACTCACTTCATTCCTTTAGCAATCATTT
>CAZPOJ010000524.1:0-1318 GCA_964588005.1 uncultured Sphaerochaeta sp. | reverse complement strand
AACGGGCAGCACCTTCATGGACAGGAAGACCTGCAAGGTCTTTGACAGTGTCTTTAGGGTTAACCTTCTTCAAAGGGGCTTGGGTGGCCATCAGCTCATCGAAGTTCTCCCAGAAGGACTTGGTCAGTTCATAGATGACATCATCATCAACCCTGGCATCGGTGCAGACAGTCATCTTGATAGCTGAGGTAAGGACATCACTGTCCTGGTTAGGATAGGTTCCAGCAGGGATTGTGTATGGGCCATACCAAGGGAACTCTTCATTAAGCTTCTTGATAAGGCTTGCATCGAGGTTGAGCAGCTTTCCTCCAGCGGTGGATAGCATCTCAGTTACTGCAGCATTGGGAATACCTGCCATGATCCAAGCACCATCAAGCTGCTTGTTGCGCATGAGGTCGATAGCTTCGGTAAAGCCTACATACTGCACCTTAAGGGCATCAGGGTAGTTTACTCCGCTGGTCTGCAGGTGGATGCTCGTTTCAACTTCTGTTGTCGATCCTGGAGCACCTGAGGCAAAGCGCTTGCCTACCAAGTCGGTAAGTGAATTGATTCCACTGTTGCCTGTCACCACAACCTGGTTTGGATTGGCGTAGAGGCCGATCATCACCCTTAGGTTGGGGTTAGCCCTTCCCTCAAAGGATCCGATCCCGTTGAAGGACTCGTACATGATGGAGGTGACAGCGACACCAAGCTGGGCTTCGCCATCAGCTATCATATTAAGGTTCGCAATTCCCCCTGCACTGGCCTGGGCACTGGCACGAACATTGGGAAGCTTAGTGTTCCACATGTTGCTCATCGCAGCTCCTAGGGGGTATATGGCCCCTGTTGTTGCTGCGGTCGGGAAGTTTATTACCGTTTTCTGCACTTTTGGCCCGGACTCCTGTGCTCCTGCTGCAAACAGTGCAGCGGGGATCAAGAGTGCTACAACTAAAAGTAGTACAAATGTTCTAGATTTCTTCATGTTAATTCTCCTTAACTAGTGATTTATTCTGTAGATATTGAATGACTATGATAGCTCCGGAAATCAGCAATGCTGCCATATCGGTGACAAGCTTTGTCTCGATGAACAGCAGCCCTGCTACTACAAGCAGAATCCTTGCCAGCATGTTGAGTCTTGCAAGTAGATACCCCTGCAACCCCGCAGAGAGGGCAATAACCCCGATGGATGAGGTAAGCACAGCCCTTAAGGTAACCAGCAAGGGGGTACTTGCAATGGTTCCCAACAACAGGATTGGGTTGTTCAGGAAGAAGAAGGGGAGGATGAACCCCGTCAAACCCAGTTTGACGGCTATAAGGCTCGTTTTAGTCTGGTCAGAGT
>CAZPOJ010000523.1:0-1319 GCA_964588005.1 uncultured Sphaerochaeta sp. | reverse complement strand
GGTGCCAGGTAGGTCCACTGGAAGGTAAGTGAGGAGAAAGTCCCTATGGGAAGGGGAACGGTAATCCCGGCTTGGAACGCCAGGATGTTCCTCGGGTAGGTGAGCATGGTCTTCAGGCTTCCGATCTTGTTCATCTCGGTGGTGGCAATGCTTCCATACAGGCGTATCTTTTCTCCTAGTGTATAGTTGAAATCAAAGCCGGCCAGCATGTTGTCGATGTCCCCGAGGTTGTTTTGCTGGAACATGTAGATGGTCAGAGGATTCAGGTAGCCGATCTCAAAGCGCTTTCCCCAGAGGACGGATTCAAAGATAGCAAAGGTAAGGTTGGGTGTTACATCGAGTTCCACCCTGTGTGCACTGAGGTTGTTGTCAAAGCGGTAGTATGGCTTGTCATCATCAAAGTTGTCAGAGAAAAACCGCTCGCCATCGAGGGTTTGCAGAGAGAACTTCCCCATCGAACCGGTTATTACCGAATAGTGAAGCCATGAGGTGATATCAAGGGAGAGTTCGATTCCATCGATAGCACGTGCGGAGCCGGTAATCATCAGGTTGTTCAAGGCAGGGCCCCAATCACGCTTGATGGAGCCCCATCTGAGACGCAGGTCCCCATCAAAGAAGGAAGCTGCCAGTTCCGGAGAAAGGGACAATCCTGTAAACAATCCATCATCAGGAAGGTACCTGAGCTGGCTACCACCTGCGGTAAGTTTCATGTAGAACCCTTCGCCGGGGATAGTGAACTCTGTGGGAAGGAACACGCGGTTGTTCAGCCTGTCCAAATTGAGGCCGAAGTTCATGTTAAAGGAGATGCTCTCTCCAAGGTCTCCCTTGATGAATGCCAAAACTGAGTTCCTGGAATCATACTCCCCGGTTGCCAGACTGACAGTCTGTGCGGTGCCCAGGTTGACGCCGACGGAGGCTCCGATCTTCTTCTCAGGATTGTACGTGCGGAAGAAACCGGTGGAGAAAACGTCTTCTATCGGCGAGTCCGACACTCCGTAGGATCGCTCAAACTCCATGAGAAGAGAGGCGATTTCCTCTATCTCATTTCTAGTGAGTTTCGTCTCCTGATCCTGAATCTCTTCAAGCAAGCCCATGATCTTGTCGGCACTGAAAGGTCTTGCTGCCGTCTGGCGGCTGATGAGCCCGCGAATTTCTGCGATATCGAGGATCCGGTAGACACGATGTCCGACCGGAACTGAAATGTGCCGGGCTGCACTCAGGGAAGAGAGCATCACCATTGCGACAACAACGGCCAGCACCAGTGTTTTTTTCCAAACTTTATTCATCAACAACCCACCTATTCCGTTTCAATTGTCGCA
>CAZPOJ010000522.1:0-1323 GCA_964588005.1 uncultured Sphaerochaeta sp. | reverse complement strand
TTAGACTAAATTAAGCTATATGTTATATATTTTTTTTGACAAATAGGGGTAGCTGATTTAAGATTAAGGCATAAAATATATATATGAATTATCAAAATCTGTCTTCAGAAGATGAAGAATTATTTGCTATTATTAGGCAAGAAAATAAGCGTCAAGAAGAAGAATTGGAGCTAATCGCTTCGGAGAATTATGTTTCCAGTGCTGTTTTAGAGGCAATGGGAACCATCCTAACTAATAAGTATAGTGAGGGCTATCCAGGGCGTCGCTACTACGGTGGTAACCAGAACATAGATGAGCTTGAGAAGCTTGCTATTTCTCGAGCAAAGGAACTTTTTGCGGCCGAGCATGTAAATGTTCAGCCTTTGTCTGGTTCTCCTGCCAACGCCGCTGTTTACATGGCTTTTTTAAATCCAGGAGATAAGGTTTTAGGATTAAAATTAGATCATGGTGGACACTTATCCCATGGTCATGACATTAATTTTTCCGGACGTCTATACAATTTTATTCAATATGGGGTAGATAGCAAGACAGGTTTAATAGACATGAAGGAGTTAAGGGAAATAGCTAGGCGAGAAAAACCAAAGATGATAGTAGCTGGCTTTAGCGCCTATTCAAGAGATATAAATTGGCAAGAATTTAAAAATATTGCCGATGAGATAGGGGCTTATACCTTTGCCGACATAGCTCACATTGCTGGCCTTATCGCTGGCAAGCAACTTAAAAACCCAGTTCCAATTTTTGATGTCGTCTCAAGCACAACTCACAAAACACTGCGGGGGCCAAGGGGGGCAATTATAATGTGTAAGGAAAAATTTGCCAAGCAAATAGATAGAGCGGTTTTTCCTGGTATGCAGGGTGGTCCTCATGATCACATAACAGCCGCTAAAGCAGTAGCTTTTGCTGAAGCCCTTAAACCTGAGTTTGTAGATTATTCTTTGCAAGTAATTTTAAACGCTAAACATTTGGCAGCCAGTTTAATGAAGTTAGGTTATGACATTGTGTCTCAGGGAACTGACAACCACCTGTTTGTACTCAGTTTAGTTAAGCAAAAAATAGGAGGTAAGGAGGCGGAAAAGGCACTGGAGGTAGCTGGTATATCTGTTTCGCGCTCAACTATACCAAATGAGAAGCGCTCCCCGCTTGACCCCTCTGGTCTAAGAATAGGTAGTCCAGCAGTTACAACTAGAGGCATGAAGGAGCTTGAAATGGAGCTAATAGCTAGCTATATAGACGAGGCTCTTTTAAATAAAGATAATGAAAAGGAGTTGTTAATTATAAAAGAAAAAGTAAAAAATCTTTGTTCTCGTTTCCCCTTACCTACTA
>CAZPOJ010000521.1:0-1329 GCA_964588005.1 uncultured Sphaerochaeta sp. | reverse complement strand
TAAATATTGAGCAAAAGATACTAATATTCTATATCGATTAATAGTTAAAAGAGTTGAGGCTCTTGCATAAATCGACTGAATTCATCAACGGCTGAGAATACTTGAGCAAAAGTTTGTTATAGCTCTTCTGTTTTTGTTCCATTGATGTTGAAAAGCGGTCATCTCGTCAATTTTTTGGTGTGAGTTCAGGTCTGAGGGCACACCTGTCCCAACGATGTGAGGTTTTTATCGTTTTTACGTACTTCTAAGCTGTTTCTTGAAGATTGGGGATGATGTAATACTGCAATATTTTTATTGCAGCTAAACAAACAACCCCAGCCATCAGACAATGCGCGACTTTATCAGGCCCTCTCACCATTATCTTGGAAGGAATAAGCCAATCCTTTAGGTGTCCATTAATTCTTTCTACAGTAGAACGAACTTTAAAACGATGTTTTTCTTCAGGAGTCAAAATCCTTTTTGCTTTTCGTCTTTTATTAGGATCAATAAGAGGAATTCTACCTTGAGAGATAATGAAGTTATGTATCTCTTTTGCATCATAGGCACTATCCATCAATGAATATTGATGAGTAATTCTTTGTCCTGTTTGTTGTTCTAAAGGTATTGCTACTTGAGAATCGTGCACATTAGCTCCTGTTAATATTGCAGAAATAGGCATTCCATTATCAGTAACATCTAGATGCAATTTATATCCTTTCCAGTAATTATTATTTCCTTGGCTATTACGTTTACAACCCCAAGAACACTCTTTATTGAGATCTTGTATAGATGTAGAGGATGATTGCTCTACTTGTTTCTGTAATACCGTGGGTTCTTTTTTAACAGGGGACTCTTCTTTCGGTGGTCTTCCTCGAGGTCTTTTTGGTTTTACCTCTTTTTTCTTATTAATTGCTTTCTCTCTTGCTTCTATTGCTGTAGAATCTCTACTAATATTATCAATTACGTACCCTTCATTATATGAAGTGACTAACGGCTCAAGAGTCTTTTCCATAAGTTTGTCTTGGGCATATTTAGCATATTTTCTGCTAAAAGTAGCTTCACTGGGTACTGAACTAAAGCCACATATTTTTCGCAAACAAGAATCTGCCACCAACCGAGACCGGAGACCTGCCACAGTATCAATACGGAAAAAGTTTTTTGCTAGACAAGATCGAATCATGGGTAGCTCTTCGTAAGGCTTACGGCCACGTTTTACGTAATTAAGAGCTATAGGTGGCAAGAATTCTTCTATTACTCGCAACATTTGTAAAAAAGTCTTATGGTCTACTTGTAATAAATCTTCAAAATATTCCTGAATATCGAAAGATATGCCAAATAGTATCTGGCAAC
>CAZPOJ010000520.1:0-1333 GCA_964588005.1 uncultured Sphaerochaeta sp. | reverse complement strand
GCATGAGGCAACTGGCTGCAGCAATTGTGGAACGGGCGGTATGGGACTGGCAGAAAGCGATGACCCAATTAGATGACAATCCCGACTACCAGCATGCATGGGCGGCAAAGGATGAGATCGAGAGATTCTTCGAGAGCGAGTGGTTTGATTTCCTGTGCGACATCAACCCCGACTTCACCAAGATTCACCTACAGGAGATGAGAGCATGAACGCAAAGGAATATCTGTCCCAGGCATGGTATCTGGACAAGCGCATCAAGACCAAGGAACGCCAGCTCGATTGGCTCAGAAGCCATGCCGCCTACGTATCTCCCAAGATCTCGGACGAACCAAAGGTTGTCATTTCGGGCAGGCGGTCACCGGTTGAGGAGGCGGTGGTGCGCATCACTGAGCTGGAAACTGAGATCAACAACAGCATCGCAAATCTAATGCAGCTGAAGACCGAGATCGGTAAAGCGATTAGGAGTGTCAACAACATGGAGTGCGAGACGCTGCTGGAAATGCGATACCTCACCTTCCTCGGCTGGGAACAGATAGCATCCCAGCTGGACTACAGCCAGGACTACATCTATCACCTGCATCGGAAGGCGTTGGCGCTGGTTAAAGTATCAAGCGAATAATCTTTGTATTTAATCCAATAGCTGCTAGGTAATATCAAGACGCTACAGGAATAAAAATGAAGCTCAGATTTTTTCCGAGCTTCAGTGAGAATTCTATTTGATTTCGTACGGTGATTTAAACCAACTAATTTTTTTATCGTCTCCGTTTGCATATTGCGCGATGATTAGTTTTTTAGCATCGAAGGGATTGTTTGCAAATACTTCAATGTTAGTAGCGGAAGACATCACTCCTTTAACTGTAATTTTCGCCCCAAATTTTTTTGTTGCCATATACACCTCCTATTGATTATTTAACCATACTAAGGGTGCAACCATCTAGACTTATTTGCAATTCAAATTTTAATAAGTTAGCTCTAGGATTTTTTTAAGTCTCCCATGATTAAGGATTAGCCCAAGGTATCATCATCGGAACAGGCGGTCACCGGTTGAGAAGGCGGTGGTGCGCATCACCGAGCTGGAAAATGAGATCACCACCAGCATCGCGAATCTGATGATATTGAAGCAAGCGATCGGGAAAACGATCAGGGGCGTCAACAACATGGAGTGCGAGACGCTGCTGGAGATGCGCTACCTCATCTTCCTGAGCTGGGACCAGATTGCGTCCCAGCTGGATTACAGCCAGGACTACATCTACCATCTGCACAGGAAGGCGTTGGCGCTGGTGCGGGTTCCTTGAAACCAACCACAAAATATCAGAAAACAACAGTTGAACTC
>CAZPOJ010000519.1:0-1337 GCA_964588005.1 uncultured Sphaerochaeta sp. | reverse complement strand
GCATGGCCACTCCAGCGGTACTCTGCTGGAGTGGTAGACAATCCTGCCTTTACTGGGTTTCTGACGATATAACGGACAGTGCTGAAGAACTTCTGGCTTGATGGCACGATATAGCTTTTGTACCTATCTCCGTAGATCGTACCTGTACGGTTATATCGTTTGTTGTAGTACAGGCTGTAGGTTCGGTTCAAATACCAGATGATGATTGATAATGGTTGGTCTCCCAACCTGATAAGCAGGTGGTAGTGATTATCCATGAGTACATACTGAAGGAGGACTGAATCATACCTGGTGATAGCAGTAGAAAGAATTGATAGAAACTCCCGTTTGTCCTGAGTATCCTCATAGATGTAGTTTCGGTTGTTGCCCCTTTGGATAACGTGGTGGATGGTATTGGGGGCATCGTTCCTTTCCCGCCTTGGCATAAGATCAGAGTCCTCCCACCAGATGCCACCTGCCATCAGGGCGGAACTTGACCTTGTCGGCAAGTTCCATATTGGAGAGAGACTCCATGACTGAAAGAGTGCTGTCAGGAACTAATGCCTTAATTTCAGCTGTAGTGAGGGACTGACTGCGCAGAACCTGGATGATTGCCTGTTCATCATGATGAGTCGAAGATGAAGATGCAATGACCGACTGCTGGGATGTGAATGCACACCCCAGAAGTCGGTCATTGAGATAGACTTGGGCTCCTTCAGCCAATAGCTGGTTGGTTCCCGAGCTACTTCGTGTCAGAAGGCTGTTTGGGACAGCCAGTACACGCTTTCCTTTCTTCAGGGCACTTCTGGCGGTGTTCATGCTTCCGCTCTTGATGCGTGCTTCTATGACAAGCACGGTATCGCACCAAGAAGCAAGAACACTGTTTCTTCCTATGAAGCGGAAAGGCAAGGCCTCTTTCCCAAAAGGATACGGAGTGATCACAGCTCCTGTGTCTGCTATCTGCTCCATAAGCGCCGTATGAGATGCTGGTTGAGCTTTGTGCAGTCCAGAGGGGACAAAGGCGTAGGTGACCCCTTGTGATCGCAGTGTGGTCTTGTGAGCAAGGGCATCAATGCCGAAGGAGAGTCCTGAGGCAATGATGTTCCCCTCTCCTACTAGATCCGTCACTGCAGCTTTGGTTACCAGTTCACCATAGGAGGAGCATGAACGTGATCCGACTACACCGACTATAGGAGTATCAGGATGGGAGAGCTTTCCACGATAGTACAAAACGAGGGGCGTCTTTTGATCAGAGGTATAGATGTGACGGTAATGCTCATCATGAGGAGTCAAGAGATGAATGGCATGTGTATCATGATCCTTGAGTATCGATTCAGCTACTTCTAGGCTTCGCCCAG
>CAZPOJ010000518.1:0-1337 GCA_964588005.1 uncultured Sphaerochaeta sp. | reverse complement strand
ACGCTTTGAAGGTCCCCTGCCGATCTCCTCCAAAGAGGGTGGGGGTATCGGTACCCGCAGCATGGTCTACACGGTCAAACGGTTCCAGGGTACATACTCTTTCTCTTCAAAAGATGGGGTATTTTTTACTCGCTTTGTCCTGAATGTCTAGGTGAATTGCCTCCAGAAACAAAAGAGCGAAGGGGCAACCGACATTGGTTGCCCCTTCGCTATGCGTTCTATACGTGATCTGAATCGCTGCTGTTAATAGCGCAGGACAGCTGCTACAAGGCTCTTGCTGGGGACCTCTTCCGGTGCTACGGCAAATACCGAGCCACCCTTGACCAGTGTTTTGATGGCGGCAAGACCAAGCAGATCCTCATTTCCCGCCTGTTGCTTGTCGTGAAGTGCAACCTTCTGATTCTCAGGATCAAAAGTTCCCCACTTCTGGACGCCAAGTGCTACATAAAGAATCTCTACACGTCCATGATGTGCTGCTACCAGAGTCTCGGTGATATCACTTGAGGTCTGTCCGGTTCCGGCAAGTTGACGGTATTTTTCCATTCCTAATGCACGTTCCTTGGTAAATTTCGGCTCGACAATGGCCCAAGCCTTCGGATGAAGGTCTTTGCCTGTTATCTTATCGGGGTTGCCTGGTATACCTTCCTCAGCCAGATGGGCGTAGTTGTTTACCTCTCTGTAGATGGGAAAGAGGCTCTCCACACCGGCGAGCACAAGAGGGGAGTGAGTATCAGCAAGCAGACCTGTCACCTCTCTGTCAATTTTTCTGAACCATTTCTGCAGACGCTCCTTGAGCTTCACACCCGTGGCGTGGTCATGGGTTGCGCCTTCCTGGCTTCTCCCACCGGAAGATCCCATCGTCTGGAATTGAAATTTTTGCTTTGGCCAGTCATCCGGAAAGGATTCGCTAAGCGTCTCAGGGGTCTCAACCAGATCAATTTCATCAATTGATAGCCTGGTTCCTTCAAACAGTCTGACCTGATTCTGACTAATGGCAAGGATATGAAAAGTGCCGTCACTATTCAACAAGGGTAACAACGGCTTTATATGAAAGCTGTCGGTGACAAAGACTCCCTCGGTGAATGAGATGGGCAACCTGTAAAAATACAACTTTTCTGCTGAGAAAAATAGGACCAAGCCATCGCTTTGATGCTGCCAGAAAGCTCTTCCTTCGAGCAGGCTCTTTGGTGCCTTGAGGATTTTTTCCACCTCGGCGGCTTGCAGTCCCTTGGCGATCAAGTGCTTTTCAGCTTCGCCCAACAGGTTCTTAAAGCGTATGGGTCCCTGCTCTGTCTCTCGCCCGGCGCGATGTGTCGGCATAAAAAGAGAAATACACC
>CAZPOJ010000517.1:0-1340 GCA_964588005.1 uncultured Sphaerochaeta sp. | reverse complement strand
CTGCTTGAATCTGATACTGCAGAAGACAAAGCCGGGAAGACCATCAAGAACACCAAGAAGGACCTTACCGGCTGCACCCATGTCGTAGAGAAGATATATGAACTTACCGAAGAGCAGATCAAAATGCTTGAGGATTCGGGCATGCAGGTCAGGGTGCTTGGTGAGGATGTCAGTGAATTCTACCAGACCATCAATGTCATGATCCGCCTCAAGGCAAGAATGAAAAAGTACTCTCTCAGGGACAAGGTCACCGGTGAGGAAAGCATAGTGACTGCCAAATCCGTCGCACGCTTCCTGCCAAAGACCAAGGTCGGGGACCTTTTCCTCGGGGATTTCTTCTATAAGAAATATGCCTTGCATGTCCCCTTCAACAGGTACAGCCAGGCACTCAGGCTTGACGGTTGCAACATCAGCAGGCAAGACCTCGACCGCTACCATATGCAGGTTTATGAGAGAATCTGGAAGATGGAACAACTTCTCGAAGAGAAGGCAAGGGCTACCGAGGTCCTGTACATCGACGAGGTCCCGACGGTCACCCAGAAAAGTTCCAAGAAAAAGAACTACATATGGGTATTCAATACCGATGAGCTTGCCTGGTACCGGTACTTTGAGGGACGGGCGGGAGCCGACCCTCTCGGACATTTCAATGATTACTCGGGTTTCTGCATGACCGATGCGTATGCGGCCTATCCTGCACACCTGCATGCAGCGACTCTTTGCGCCTGTCTCGTGCATTGTCGTCGCCGGTATGTCGATTATCGTAGGATTACAGGCTCCGAGGCTGCCGTCAAGTTTCCCCTGGATTGTTTCGGGACGATCTATCATGAGGATGGTATCCTCAGGGACAAGTTCAAGGCCGGTGAAATGACCGAGGATGAGTTTCTTGAGCAGAGGAACGCCATTTGCCTGCCTGTCCTGAAGGACCTGAAGCAGTGGTGTGACAACTGTGCCCTTACCGGTTACGGAAGGAGCGTTCCTCTCAAGCGAGCTGTCACATATACCTTGAACAACTGGAAGAAAATTGAGAATACCTTCCTTTCTGCCAAGACAGACCTCGACAACAACAGAAGCGAAAGGCTGGTGAAAGTCATAAAATTGGGCTCTAAGAACTGGATTACTCATGGAAGTGAGGAAGGTGCGAGGGCAACAGCCCTGATGTACAGCCTCATAGAGACCGCCAAGATGTATGACCTCAACCCCCGTGACTACCTCTCCTATGTGTTCATGAAGGGTGCGGTTTCCGCAAGCTGGGAACTTGGCCCGGAGATTCTTGAGCCTCTCATGCCTTGGAACGTAACCCAGGAAGACCTGTCCCTTGTAACCGGGGAATACCAGTTCAT
>CAZPOJ010000516.1:0-1341 GCA_964588005.1 uncultured Sphaerochaeta sp. | reverse complement strand
GTTTATTCCAAATATTCTGTAAAAAAAGAAGATTAATAATCAGGTAGGGCTAATTTTGACCAGAAATCTCTGGATTTTCATATGTTTAGCGTAAAAAGGCGATAATGTTTTTAATACAATGATGCAAATGTTTGTGAGATTCTCATAAAAGGCTGTTTTTACTTGGATGGTAGCTATACTAAGATGACAAGCAGGATGGATCACATATCTCCAATGCTATGGCATACAACAGGACGGAACAGTACTTCTTTCAGCTCATTCTAAAAACTAGGGACTCCCACTCATCTCTCTTGTATTACTTCTCATCCCTTATAGTTTCAAAAATACCCTTTTCCTTGTTTTTCTTGCAGTTGTCCCATCTAAAAATCTTCCCGCTCATGGTTAGATAGACCCCAGGGGGGAGCAGTTGCACTGCAGTGATGGCGCACCCCAGATTGAAGACTGCATCACTAGCTTCAAGAGAAAAGGGTATCATAGCTCCTGTGAAGACCACCGTATGGCTGCTCTCCTTACCAAGTTTCTCAGCAACCACTTTGGCTGTGTTGCACATGGTATCGGTGCCATGGACTATGATAATTTTATTTTCAGCACTATGGAGGCAGGAGTTTGCCACCTCCATGCGTTGTTCTTCAGTCATATAGAGACTGTCTACGGCAAGGGGGCCCTCAAGGTGTACCGTGAGGGTGCAACGGGACTGCTGCAACAGTCTGGGCAGCTGGGACTCCCTGAAGGTCAGCTCGCCGCTTATTGCATCATACTGCTTGTCGAAGGTCCCGCCTGTGGTGATTATCCGTAAATCTTGTGCCATGGTACTGCTTCCTTGCTCGATGACTCTCCCTAAGATAGAGGACCTTTTTTATCAAAAGCTCCTAGGTTGTTCACCTTCTTAAGTGGCTCTGAGTATAGCATGGATTAATTGTGGCAAGAGATGAAAATTGTAGAAAATCATCAATGATTCAGTACTGGTTTACTGAGGGGTGAGCCTGTGCAACTGTTGGGAGACCAACTGTTGCATGTGGGCTTTCATCCCCTCAGAGACGAAGCTGTTCTCTATGATCGATCTGAACGTTGTCTCCAGGGCCTTGAGCTTCTTGATGAGGTTATGGACTACCAAATCAGCTATGCCCATGTTCTCTGCCAGCTTAAGGAAGGTTGCGTAGGACAGCTTCGCCTTTTCCCCACACAGGCTAAGGGCCATCTCCTCCTTGTCCTGCTCCAGGATGACGGCAACAGGAAGAAGGTCGTACGCCGGGGCCAGTATAGAGTTTCCAGGGGATTCATCGATTAGGGAGAAATTCTTCAGATGCATATCAGAATTCCCTGTGACAAAACAGAAGAGCA
>CAZPOJ010000515.1:0-1341 GCA_964588005.1 uncultured Sphaerochaeta sp. | reverse complement strand
AGAACGATGACGGTGCCAAGGAGTTTGACCTGTTTATCGTGCACACCAACGACGTCCATGGACGTATCGTTCCTGGTGATGGCGGAATGGGTTATGCAAAGCTTGCTACCATGTTGAAGATGGGTCGTGAAATAACCGACAACATCCTCTACCTGGATGCCGGCGATACGTTGCATGGTACCAACCTTGCTAATATGTTCGAAGGTGAGACCGTAGGTGTCATCCTCGATATGATCGGTCTTGATGCAATTGCTCCAGGTAACCACGATTTCAACTATGGCGTAGATCGTCTTGTTGAGATTGCAACGCTTGCCCACGAGTACACTGACATCAAGGTCCTGAGCGCCAACGTTCTTGATAGCGATGGATATCTCTTGTTCCAGCCTTATCAGGTATATGACTTCAACGGCTTCAAGATTGCCGTTGTCGGTCTGACCACCCCTGATACCGCTACAAAGACCCATCCCAAGAATGTCGAAGGTGTCTCCTTCATGGATGATATCATCATACAGAATGCTCAGGCAGCTGTTGATATGGCTCACACCATGGTTGACTACGTTATAGTCCTTGGCCACATAGGCCTGGACTATGACGGAGCTTCCGGAATCACCAGTGACTTGATCATCAACAACGTAAAGGGTATCGACCTCTTCATTGATGGTCACAGCCACACTGTCCTTCCCCAGGGAAAGATGGTAGGCGACACCATGATTGTCTCTGCCGGAGAGTATATGAAGAATGTCGGTCTGGTTCAGCTCCATGTCAAGAATGGCGAGGTGACTGCACTCTATCCGATGTTGATCCCTGCTAAAGATGTCCTCAATCCTGCAGAGTCCGAGCTTGCTCGCTCCTATGGAATCACCAGTATCCCTGATGATCCTCAGGTCTCCGAATATACCGGATACATGACGGCTAAACTCAGTGAGAAGATGAATGTGGTCATCGCTCATATTCCTGAAATGCTTGATGGAGCACGTGAAAATGTGCGCACCAAGCCGACCAACCTTTCCAGGCTGATCACTCAGGCTATGACAGCAGAGAGTGGAGCTGACTTCACCATCACCAATGGCGGTGGAATCAGAGCTTCGATGAAAGCTGGTGATGTAACAGTTGGGGATGTCATAACAGTCCTTCCCTTCACGAACATCATCACCGTCTGTGAGATTAAGGGTTCTGAGGTGTATGCCGCTCTCGAGCATGGCTACAGCAAGCTCCCTGCCACCAATGGTGCTTTCTCCCAGACTGACCTGCAGGTTGTTTACAACCGCTTTGGTGCTCCTGGTAAGCGTATCTTGAGAGTCCTGCTCAACGGTAAGGCCATCGATAAGAATGCTACATACA
>CAZPOJ010000514.1:0-1346 GCA_964588005.1 uncultured Sphaerochaeta sp. | reverse complement strand
ACACTAGGCGACAAGAACACTACCCTTCCAACTTAAAGATTCCCAGGCCCTTGATGCTACGCTCGTAATAGTCTGTCCTGCGGTACAACTCTTCAATAGAAGGTTCCACCATGGGCCCTATGGTCGGCTCTTCATCATAGCGCTTGGCAATAGCATGGTCCTGCCGAACCATAGGCCAAGGCAGAGCTCCGGTATGAACAAACCTAAAAAGATCTGCCTGCAAAGCCTCTGCAACGGCATAGATGGGGTCCATGTCCCTATCGAGGAAGAACATGGGCTTTATGAACCTGTTTTCCAGATTACCAAACACGTAGGGGAGGTCCGATGAGTGCACTGCATGCATTCCCTGCATCTTCAAGGCTTTGGACTCAAAGTCAAAACGGTACATCCATGTCGGGCTGTGTAGGGAGCTAGCCTGGGCAAACCAGATGCTCGCCATCCTGAAAAGCAGGTCGGTATACATGTGGGAGCGCACCCGCTTCTCTCCATAGCAGGCGGTATAGGTCTTTGCAAGCTCATCTCTGACCTCTTCACTCTCCAGGGCAAGGCTCTCTTCAACCAAGTGGTTGAGGTTGAACAGATTGGCCAGGGGCTTTATCGCCATAAAGCCCATCTCCTCCCCTGTGGTCCCTATGAGCAGGGGCTTACCCCACCCCTTCCCTCGAGAGGCAGCAGGTATGGGGTGGGTGCCTACCAACTCCGCATCAAGGGTGAGAAGGTATGTTGCGGCCCCTAGGGTGTACTGTTTGGTGAACTTGTGCTGCAGATCGACCAAATCCTCTGTTGAGAGGTTATCCATCTCTTTTTTTGTGCTAATGTCGGAGAAATCAAGAAATGCACGCGAGGTTGCAAGGCACTCCCTCTTGCTCTGGACCTGGTGCGGCCCTCCACTGAGAATGATGGCCTGGGCAAACAGGTCCTTTGCGGAATCTATGGTCGAGAGTACGCTGACCATGGTCCCCCCCGCCGACTGCCCCATGAGGGTAACGCGTGAAGCGTCCCCTCCAAAATGATGGATGTGCTGTTGTACCCACTTCAGTGCAAGCAGCACATCCGACAGCCCGTTGTTGCACCGGTAGGAGGGGTCGAGGGAGGAGAAGTCGCAGAACCCCCATATGTTAAGGCGGTAGTTTACCGTCACCACCACCATAGGCCCATGCTTGGCCAAATGGCTGCCTTCGTAAAAGGATTCACTGCCAGAGCCCTGCTTGAAAGACCCGCCATGGATGAAAAACAGCACAGGCAGGGGTTCTCCCTCAAGACGGGGTGTCCAGACATTCAACCTGAGGGAGTCCTCCCCCATCTTTTTTCTCAGCAAGCTCTTCTGCGGGCAGATTGGCCCGTAG
>CAZPOJ010000513.1:0-1351 GCA_964588005.1 uncultured Sphaerochaeta sp. | reverse complement strand
CCGCCATTTACTCCGCCATTTACTCCGCCATTTACTCCGCCATTTACTCCGCCATGTATCTGTTTGTTAAGAATAGCATGGCTTCGCTATTGTACTTGAGGCGTACAGAGATGAAATCATCTGAAATGTCAAAGATATCCTTGGGGTAGGCCCTCAATATCTTCTTCATTCCTGATCCAAGCTGTTCGCACAGGTCCATATCGGAGAAGATTCTCATGAGTTCCCTATTCCTGGGATGAGAGAGTCCTTTGAAGAATTCCTTTTCAGTCAGCCCTATAGGAAGACCTCCTGTTGAGATTACCTCAATGCGGTCATCGTACATTTCAAATTTCAAGTATCCTCAAGGTTGGTGCAGTAAGATTGAACGGTATCGGATAATCGTATATTCCCTTGATTCTTGAAGGAAGTATCATCTTGTAGATGGCTATATCACTCTGTACAATGGAACAAGGAACCTTTTTAGCTTGGGAGCAAGAGGTAGATCTTGCCTAGGGCATTGTCTGTTGATCTCTGAAATTGTTGATGCATAGGAGCGTGGTACATGAAAAGATGTAGGTGGACAGGTGATGATCCTCTTTTGATCGGGTACCACGATAAGGAATGGGGTGTTCCGCTTCATGATGATCGCAAATAATTGAATTCATCAGTATGGAGGTTATGCAGTGTGGGCTGAGTTGGCTTACCGTCCTCAGGAAGAGGGATGCCCTTCGTATTGCCTTTGCTGATTTCGATGCTTTCAAGGTTGCTCAGTACGATGACGAAAAAGTAGAAGAGATCATGGGCATGGAGGGAATTATTCATTCCCCAAGAAAGATTCGGGCTATCATCAACAATGCAAAGTTGTTCCTTAGTATCCAAGAGGAGTTTGGTTCTTTCTCCTCGTAACTTTGGCGGTTCACTGATAACAAGACTGTTGTATATCCCGGTCATGCTGATGGTTCTGTTATGATTGCAAAGAATGAACTGTCCGATACGATAAGTGGAGATCTCAAAAAAAGGGGATTCTCTTATCTTGGCTCCATCACCGTGTACTCACATCTCCAGGCTGCTGGAGTCATCAATGATCATCAAGACTACTGTTTCAGGTATCAGCAATT
Source organism: uncultured Sphaerochaeta sp. (assembly GCA_964588005.1). Classification (GTDB taxonomy): domain Bacteria; phylum Spirochaetota; class Spirochaetia; order Sphaerochaetales; family Sphaerochaetaceae; genus Sphaerochaeta. The sequence goes on along the minus strand of CAZPOJ010000513.1, from coordinate 254 downwards.
GAAAGCATGAGTGATCACAGGCTTTACCCATATTGGATAGGTGAGGGCTTCCTTCTTCTGATGCCACAATGAATTTTTGTTACTACAAGAAGCTTTGGATCAGAGCCCTATGGGACACGAGCTAAAAATATTGGTACCTGAAATACAAAGAAAACGGCAAACCCAGAGCAATTTCTTGCTTGATGAGGTTTGCCGTTGATGCCCAGAAAAAGACTCGAACTTTCACGACCTTGCGGCCACTAGGACCTGAACCT
>CAZPOJ010000512.1:0-1351 GCA_964588005.1 uncultured Sphaerochaeta sp. | reverse complement strand
CTTTGCCTTAAAAAATATCAGCTATGAATTTTCTTCAGATCTTTATACAAGAGATGTAGATGTTTCTCTTGAATACTTAGATTTTGAAGATAAGAAACAACTGTTTTTTGGGCATTATTATGATTTCCCAAGCTCACTATCCAAGTTCAAGCTATATATGGGAAATGATCAAGATTGTAGATTGGTCTTTCTTCCTCCCCTCATTACTGTACAGGTACAGGGGAAGAGCTTGCTTGACCAAGATTGTTGGCACACTGAACTGAGTGAGGGGGAAGATATTACCATTTCAGTTCCTCAGGATATAACTTCTGCCAAACTGTTTACGTGGGATAGCAAAGGAAATGTGAAGCATGAACTAAAGAAACGGGGTGAACGCTATAAAGTCCAGTATCTTCGACAAGAACCGGAAACCTCTGATCCCTTTGTAACCTTGGTGCTCACTGCATTTGGAAAGAATAAGCAACGGTTTAATCAAGCTATCTGCAAGCTCTATTATAAGGTTTCTCCTAAACCTCAAATAGGGGAGCCTGCGTTATACATTCCTCCATCAAATCAGATTAGGCTTTCTAATATTAAAGAAGGTCTTCATATTATGCAGGAGTTTTTTTGCAATAAGAGTAGTGAATATGTGGTAAAGCTTTTACATGCTAAAGAGAAGCTAGTTGCATCTTGGCCTATGGCAAACTGTACATCGAAATACTATCAAGAGAAGGATTTGCTGCCTGGTGAATATACCTTGTTGGTCTATGAGCGTACAAGAAATGTGTTTACCAAAAAAGAGAGTGAAAGAGAAGTTTTTAGGCAAGAAATTCAGTATAATATCAAAGCTAAAAAACATACACCAATACCTTGTAGCAAGGATGTTGGGCATGAAGATCAATCGATGACTTGGCATGAGATACACCTTCTCTATTCTTTGAAAAGAGTATGGGGACGTGATGGTGCCACCTATGAGCGGGTAAAAAGACTTGTATCTTTTCATTGTAAAACGAATGGCTCTATGGAACTAAAAGAAACATGTAAGGCGGTGGGATATTTCTTGGATTCGAAAGGGAACAGATACTTAATGACGGCGCATAATCCTTTACGGGTGACTGTTCTTAAAAAGTGCAAAGATGACAAGATAGTTTTCTCTGTATATGATCGAGATGAAAAACCTCTCAAAGTAGGTGATACAAGTGGACACATCAACCCTTTGAATCCTCTGAAAAGTGAAAGGTTGTGTGAGTGTTATTTGTTTGAAGGTATAGTTATACGATGATAAGGAGTGTTTTTGTATGAGATTCAATCCACTAGTGGCAGCACAGAATATTAACCAATCCTATCGTGATTACATGAAAAGCACCTTCTA
>CAZPOJ010000511.1:0-1352 GCA_964588005.1 uncultured Sphaerochaeta sp. | reverse complement strand
CTATCGCAACTTCCACGCAATATCAGAAAGGAACAACTGTTGTTTCATGGATTGGACAGTCGTCTCCTTGTTGATATGCACATACTCAATGCCCATGATCTCACACCAGTCTTCAAGCATCAGTGCATCAGCATCGTAGCTGAGAGTTGCATGGTGTGCCCCTCCTGCAAGGATCCAAAGGTGGGAACCTGTCTTGAGGTTGGGTTCAGGCCTCCACATCACCCTTGCTACAGGAAGGTTGGGCATCTTGTAGATGGGGGTGACCACCTCAATGTCCTGGACAATGAGACGAAGCCTTCCGCCCATATCGATAAGGGAAGCAAGGACTGCGTCTCCTGGATGGCCTTCAAATACTAGGCGGGCAGGAGGCTCTTTGCCTCCGATACCCAGTTCATGGACCTCAATCGTAGCTTTCTTTCTGGAAATGGAGGGACAGATTTCAAGCATGTGGGAACCAAGGGAGAGTTCCTTCCCCTTCTCAAGGTCATAGGTATAATCCTCCATGAAGGTGGTACCTCCGCCCATTCCCTCAGTCATCCTCTTGATGATGCTGGTCATTGCAGAGACTTTCCAGTCCCCTTCGCCACCATAGCCATAGCCTTGGCGCATCAGGTCCTGTGAGGCAAGACCCGGGAGCTGACGCATCTCCTGCAAATCCTCAAAGGTGTTGGAGAAGGCATGTGCCCCCTCTCTTTCGAGGAATCGCTTCATCGCAATCTCCTCCCGAGCCTGATAGCGCACAGTCTCCAGATCATCCGTACCAAACTCGTAGAGTTCATGATACTTTTTCATCTGAATATCTACTTCTTCTTCAGTAACCTTGTCCAATTCCTTGATGAGGTCCCCTACCCCCCAGGTGTTGACCTGCCATCCAAGCTGCATCTGGGTTCCGACCTTATCACCTTCAGTGACAGCGACGTGGCGCATGTTATCCCCAAAACGGACAAGCTTGAGCTGTCTGCTCGCCATAGCACCGATAGCCGATCGCATCCACTTGCCTACTCCCTGCTGCACATCCTCATCCTCCCAATACCCGACGACAATCTTTCGCTTCAGCTGCATACGGGCTGCTATGAAGCCATGTTCACGATCTCCATGGGCAGACTGGTTCAGGTTCATGAAATCCATGTCGATACCTTGGTCAGGGATGTTTCGGTTGAACTGGGTATGCAAGTGACAGTAGGGCTTCTGCAATAAGGAGAGCCCATTAATCCACATCTTGGAGGGTGAGAAGGTGTGCATCCAGACGATGATACCTGCACAAGAGTCGTCGTAGTTGGCTTGCTTGATCCACCTCTCAATCTCTTCGGCTGTCTTCAGGGTAGCCTTGTAGGTTACCTTGCAGGGGATAT
>CAZPOJ010000510.1:0-1355 GCA_964588005.1 uncultured Sphaerochaeta sp. | reverse complement strand
ATGCGTGGTACAAGAGGGTGCTGGTAACTTTAGCCTATCCTGTTGCTTGGGTGATCATAAAGGTGCAGGGTATATCGTTCTGAATGAGTTGATGCTTATTTCTTCTGTATGGAAAATCTTTCTGTCCTTTTTTCTTGTATCCGTTTGGTCTTACAAATGGGTTGATGGGTTCGGCATAAAGCGACTAATATAAGCCTGATAATTGATAGGAAAGGATCCATATGATAGGTTTGTCCTGTTTGTTTGTATATATCTTGTGATTTGGAGAGTGGTCATGGGCACTTTTTTCTATAACATACTTATCTATCCAATCGAAATGGTTGTAGAGTTTATCTACACTTTTTTTGACACAGGATTTTCAAATGTAGGGATTTCTATTGCTGCGATTAGTATTATCGTCAACCTTTTGGCGCTTCCTTTGTATAACATTGCAGAGTCTCTGCAAAAGAAAGAACGTGATGTACGCATCCTCCTCCAACCGGGCATCACCAGGATAAAGACAGCTTTCAGAGGTGATGAGCAGTATATGATGCTTTCCACCTTCTACAGGCAGAATAACTACCACCCGGCGTATGCACTACGAAGTTCGGTTAGCCTCATCATCCAGGTACCTTTTTTCATTGCTGCCTATCATTTCCTTTCTCATTTGGAGCAGTTGCAGGGGCAAAGCTTTGCTTTCATCCCTAATCTTGGCTCTCCTGATGGGTTACTCTCCTTTGGTGGAGCTTCAATTAATCTATTGCCTATAGTAATGACGATTATCAACATCATTGCCGGAGCAATTTACACAAAGGGATTTCCTCTTCGTGACAAGGTCCAGCTCTATGGTATGGCTGGCCTGTTTCTTGTGTTGCTGTATACCTCTCCTGCAGGGCTTGTCCTCTATTGGACGTTGAACAATGTATTTTCTCTTATAAAGAATATCTTTTACAAGTTTAAACATCCACTGTTAATTTCCTATTTTCTCGCGGTCTTTAGTGCTATCACTCTTGCAATTGCCATGTGGATGAGAAATCCTACCATGTCTTTCTCCTATAAAATTATATTGGTTTTCGGATGTGTTTTTACAGCATTTCTTCCGTTGCTTCTCCGCTTGGTCTCTGTTGGCTATGATAGATTCCTTTCTCCATTTGCCGAAAACAGGAAGCAGCGCGATCTTGTTTTTGTCCTTTCTGCCTTGTTGCTTTTTCTTCTCAATGGTGTAGTTGTTCCGGCAAACCTCATATCCTCCTCAACCATTGAGTTTTCCTTTACGGGAATAGTGGAGAACCCTCTCGCCTATGTTGCCAATACAGCAATGATTTTCTTTGGGATCTGGGTTGTCTGGGGAAGTTTTATCTATGCTCTGGCAAACA
>CAZPOJ010000509.1:0-1357 GCA_964588005.1 uncultured Sphaerochaeta sp. | reverse complement strand
CCAAGGCAAAGGCTTGGGCTTCCTCCACTCGCCCCTGCTTGAGCAGGAGCGAGTGCCTCAGTTCAACTGAGATCCTAATCGTGAGGTTATGCCCCCACGTCCCTTCACTCGCCTCAGCGGCAAGGGCGACCAGGTAGTTTTCCAAAACTTCCTGGTCGTCTTTTGCCTCTGCAAAATGGATACAGAGCCCAAGCAAAATTGCCATGGGCTTACTATCATAGTGCTTAGCTTCAGCCAAAAACTGAGCGAATAACCACCTAGCATCCTCAAGAGACGGCACAACCCCATCAAACAGGAGAGCTATCTGGGACACAGTGGCCTCTACATCCTCACCTAGGTGGTCGGTGTCACAGTCGAAGGAAGAGAGCTCATGCACCATCATGGAGGCGATGGTACCGGCATACCGGATCCTTCCCTCCATGATGGCTACTCGTATTATCTCGCAGAGTTCCTCAACCTTCTGCGTGAAGGTTGAGGTAAAGTGCCAGATATAGTTTTCTACATTTTCGTCCTCCCATGCATAATCCCTTCCAAAATAAGTAATCTCAGCGCCCTGGCTACAGGCTCGCCTGAACTCGATGCCAAGGTTATCTTGGTTGACCTCATCATCAGAGGAGGGAAAGGCCAATACAAGGCCTGATACCAACGCAGGGCTCTTCTTGGCAAACTCCACCAAGAAGGCTACCAACGCCTCCTTGCTGACACCATCCAGGAGAGAGGTGAGGTCGACAGACTCTCGTCTCTCGACCATCATGGTTTCTGTATCTGCTTCTTTATCTTCGTCTTTGTTTTCATTTTCTGTATCAGAGAGCTGATGACGCAGTGCATACAGCACTGCGACCTCATGCTTGCAGTGTTCACCCCAGTCATAGGGGCAAGTGCACGACAGTTCTTCAATATCCCTGTCATCATCAAGGACGATAGAGACCTGGTATACCTGTGAACCTGCTACAAAGGCCCTGTAGTGGTTAGGACCAATGGTTTCTAATGAAAGCACACAGCCTTCATGGTAATAGGCACGTCCCCGCATAAGGATTATTGGTGGATCAATAGTATCTTCAAAGTCATCAAGGTTCATATCGCCTCCCAAGCCCAGTATACTATCATAGGTGTGGGTTTAGCTGAAGAATGAGGTTTGCTCTTGCCTTTGGTTTTACCTGCTATCTCGTGGTGATCGGCTCTTGCTTTGCAAAAGGCCTTATGTGTTTTGAAGTGTCGCCATCTTTTTACTGACTCGTCTTATGGCAGCTTCTATTGTGCCTTTGTCTGTTAGTTTGAGTTGGTTACCTTGGGCCTGTTACGCTACAGCTAGAGAATTGAAACTTCGCCTTCCCTGGGATACTGTGGAGAGTTATCC
>CAZPOJ010000508.1:0-1360 GCA_964588005.1 uncultured Sphaerochaeta sp. | reverse complement strand
TGACCCATATTTTGTGGTGTGTAAGTAATATCATTAATAATTTCATTATAAATGTTCCTTACAAATAAAGTTCCTTCATAGGTGAGAGGGCTTAGTTTGGTACTGTAACCAATATCTCCTTGTACACCTTTTTCAATTTTTAAGTTGCTATTTGCCATGAATGGGAAGAATAAGAGACTAAATGTTGGAGGGTTTTCTGCATAACTGACGTTGACCTTCAATATATTGTCCTGATTAATGTTGTAGATGGCTCCAAGAGAAGCATTAGGCGCTAGTGCTTCCATGTCGCTTAGGTAGGCTAGGCTAGCACTTGGGTGTAAAGAGAGCACGCCATCAAGCAGGTATATGTTAGCGTGTGCATAGAGTGCGGGATTAATGCGAAGTCGCTTACCTACTTTATTACTATCTACATAATCAAAAGCAAGGTCAGCACCTGTAACCACATTATACGTTTCTCCTAAATTCCATACCCCTTCCACCAAAAGATTCCCTTTGTTTTTATTATGGAAGCTCTTATCACCGAAGTTTAGAGCAGATGTTCTACCATAACTGTAGTTAATTTCTGCTTTCACCTTTTCAATATTTTTACCAACGTTAGAGAAAATAACACTGTTCTTTGTGTTAAGCAGGATATCTGCTTGATAATCATTGGGTGTTAGAGCACTGTACGTGGTGGCTCCAACATACTGGCCAGGAAGACCAAGATGTTTGTAATTAGCAAGGTTATTCGAGGTTACTTCTACATTCTCTCCAAAGGCTCTGCTTGCGTTAATTCCCCCATGGATGGCATAGGCCTGTGCATTATCTCTAAGAGCTTTCACTATTGTCTTATCTGTATAGGTATAAGCATTCTGAGCAATAAGGCCACCAATATTGGCTACAAGATTAGTTCCTTGCAGGATATTGGTATAAGTAACATCAATTTTTTGGCTATCTACGAGTGACATCCAGTTACGATTTTCAGAAACACCATACGCTTCAGGAAGGAATGATCCATTCTCTAAAGTAACAGAATATGGAGTACCTGTTACTGTTCCCTGCTTGGTTATGATATTTACCATCCCCCCGATAGCATTAGTTCTACCGAGTGTACCTGAACCATTTTTTACTATTTCAATACGCTCAATAGTGCTAACAGGAATTAAGGAGAGGTCGACTGTTCCTTCATGGGCTGATGAGAGAAGAACACCATCAAGGAAGATGAGGTTCTTGGATGAACTTGCTCCACGAATGACAACAGTTTGCAAAGCTCCCAAAGCGCCATAGGAGTTGAAGTTTGTTCCTATCGCCTTGTTGACCAGTTCTCCTGTTGATTGTGCGTTGTACGCTTCGATCTGGGCCTTGGTAATGACCGAGACAG
>CAZPOJ010000507.1:0-1364 GCA_964588005.1 uncultured Sphaerochaeta sp. | reverse complement strand
AGCTCATTTGCTCTCATTGCCAGAAAGACCTTAAAAAGATTGGTGAAGATGCAGTTGAGATTCTTGAATATGTTCCAGGGTCATTAAAAGTTATTCGTTATGTTCGAGCTTCTTACGCATGCTCTTCATGTAAATCTGCTGGTGTCATTCAAGCTCCTATCCCTCAAGATAGAATCATTAAAGGTGGTATGGTAGGTAATGGTCTTGTTGCAGCGTCTCTTTCTGATAAATTCATCTACCATCTTCCTTATGCTCGTCAAAGTATTCGTTTTACTAATATTGGTTTTGAAGTAAGTCGACAAAACCTTTCTCGCTGGCAGATTACTGTTTCAAATCTTCTAAGTCCAATAGTACAATCTATTGAAGAATACATTCTTTCAAAAGAGGTCATCCATCTTGATGAGACCACTTTACAAGTCCTTGGAGAAGAAGGACGAACTAATACAACCAATTCATATATTTGGTTGAGAGTTTATGATGGCCCTGAACCAGGAGCTGTCAGTTACCGCTACTTTCCAACAAGAGCAAAGATTGCTGCTGAAGAATTACTTGAAGACTATGAAGGAACAATACAAAGTGATGCTTATGGAGCGTATAAATCGGTAGTAAAACAAAAAGATGGAACTATTAAACAAGCATTTTGTTTAGCTCACTGCCGTAGAAAATTCTACGATATATATGTTGGTAGTGGTGGAAAGAAGAAAAAGAAAAAAGCTCCGCCCTCATCAGTAAGAACAATTTCTCAGACAATACTGCAAGACATTGCGAAAATCTTCCACTTGGAGTCTATGTTACGGGAAAAACTCTATACTCAAAAAATTTCAGAAGATGAGTTTATTGCAACAAGAATAAAACAAGCTAAACCACTATTTGCTCAATTAAAAGAGCATTTGGACTCATATAAAAAAACAGTACAATCTAAAACTCCTCTTTTTGGAGCAATACAATACACATTAAACCAGTGGGATGGACTTCAAGTGTATCTTCAAACCCCACTATTAACGCCAGATAATTCGAGTGCTGAAAGATCTGTGAAACCCGTAGCTCTTGGAAGACGTAACTGGAATTTCAGTGGAAGTCCTGCTGGTGCAAAAAGCTCATGCGATATGTATACGATACTACAAACAGCTGCTTTGAACAAATTAGACCCTGGTGCTTATCTTCAATATGTTCTCGATGCTGCCTCTCCTCTTGTTGAATTGCCATATAATAAAGAACAATGGAATAAACTTCTTCCCTGGAACATCGATCCAGCAACTCTTAAATGGCAAGATCGTATAAGTGAATAGCTAACTACACTTCTCAGGACAGACTTTAATCAACCTCATCTTTCTTTTCTACCATGGGGTTGGTTTGACAAGTAC
>CAZPOJ010000506.1:0-1365 GCA_964588005.1 uncultured Sphaerochaeta sp. | reverse complement strand
GCCTTTCGCTGTTTTGAGTGGGTAGGTGAATATATTCAATAATAAATAGTGGAACTCAATTAGATAGTTATGGTACTGTTTTAGTATCTTAGCTTGATGAAAGAGGTACACTTAAATGAATAATTTCTCCCAAACAGATATCTTTACCACAGCTCTTGGATTAACAGAGCCTTGGCGTGTAACCAATGTAGAGATGTTACCTTCTGAGAAGAATCCAAACACGATGGAAGTTCACATTACAGTAAATTTTATAGAAGGCACTAAGTTCCCCTGTCCTCATTGTGGTGAATTAAGCTCTATATATGACTCAAAGGAAAAAGTATGGAGACACCTAAACTTCTTTCAATATCGATGTTATATCCATGCAAAAGTTCCTCGAGTTGAATGTGACAACCATAAGGTAAAATTAGTTGATGTCCCTTGGGCAACGCAAGGAAGTGGATTTACCCTTCTTATGGAGGCTGTATTGCTTACCATGCTACAGCAGATGCCCGTATCTCAAGTAGCTAAGCAGGTTGGTGAACATGATACCAAACTTTGGAGACTCATTAAAAGATATGTTGAACATGCTCTTCTTTTACAAGATTTTAGCAATGTAGAGGCTATTGGTGTAGATGAATATAGTCATAAAGGGCACCATTATATAACGGTTTTTCTTGCACATCCTGAAAAAAACAGGTCAAAAGCAAGGGTTTTGTTTACTACAGAAGGGAAAGATAAGGCGACTGTTGCTAAATTTCTTGAAGAATTCCAGGCTAAGAGAGGAAAACCTGACGAAGTCAGTCATATTACCTGTGATATGTGCCACGGTTACCGCAATGCAATGGCAGAAGCCTTTCCTAAAGCAACTACAACGGTGGATAAATTTCACGTCGTCAAAATGATTAATGATACAGTAGATCTCATTAGACGAAGAGAGAACCGATCTAAAGACAAGAAAAAGACCAATGCACTAGATAAAACGCGGTATCTATGGCTAAAAAACAGAGACAATCTCACTGGGGAGCAGATAGAACAACTAGATTTACTTCTGAATACCGAGTATTTAGATACAGTCATCGCCTATAACTTTAAACTAAAACTACAGGGCGTATATGAGCATTGCATTGATTACAATAGTGCAGTAGAAACCTTTGAAAGCTTATGCTTAGAGATGTCAAATAGTAGAGTTAGGGAACTCCAGAGAGTTGGCAAATCTCTTACACGTAATGCAGTAGAGATTCTCAACTACTTCGATAGTAGGAAAACCAACGCTTTACTTGAAGGATTTAATTCTGTTATAGGACTAATTAAACGAAGAGCAAGAGGTTTCAAGAACATGGATAATTTCATGGCTATGATCTATTTCGTCTGTGGAGATCTTCA
>CAZPOJ010000505.1:0-1370 GCA_964588005.1 uncultured Sphaerochaeta sp. | reverse complement strand
GCATTCTCTGAGATGCCACTGTCATGCATGACATCCTTGGTTGTATTCTTGAACTTCACATAGATGAGGCTCTTTGGCTCCTTTTGCATCTTGCCCGTACGCACATAGATGGGGATGTTTGCAAAGAGGTACGTGTTTACACAGAGCTTGAGCGAGGCGTAGGTGGGCACATCGACGACGTGTCCACTATTCGCCCCTAAGGACTCGTACCTGCCCATGGCGAACTCCTGGATGGGGGAGATCGCCTTGAGCACCTTCACCTTTTCTACGGCTATGTCCTCTGAGGTGAGGGAAGCCGGCTCATTCATAGTGAGGTAGGTGATGATCTGCATGATATGGTTTTGGATGGTGTCGCGTACCACCCCGATCTTCTCATAAAAGCCAAGACGTTGGTCCACCCCATGGGTCTCGTCAAAGATGATCTGGATGCTCTCGATGGAGTCCTTGTCCCATATCCTTCGGATGATGTCGTTGTGGAAGCGCATGATCAAGAGGTTCTGCATGAACTCCTTGCCCAGGTAATGGTCGATCCTGAAGATCTCCTTATCTTCAAAAGCAGTTTCCAGGATATGGTTGTAGCGAACAGCAGAATCAAGGTCAAATCCAAAGGGTTTTTCCACCACAATCTTCTTGGTAAGGGTGCAGATACTGCCCATGGAGGCGTCGACCTCCTGTATTTGATGGATAGCCTCTTCGTAGAGGGAGGGCTGAAGTGCAAGGTAGTAGATTAACTCTACACTCTTGTTATCCTCGACCATAGCCTTGAGCTTCTCTGTCAGGTTTTCTGTCGCCTTGGGGTCTGCCATATCGTAGGGAAGATAATCAAGATGCTCCAGGAAGGCCGGGGCAGCATTTTTGTCAATGATGGTATCCACAAAACTCTGACGATCCTTGAACCTTCTTCCCAAGGCGAGTACTTCAAACTCAAAGCCCTTTCCCATGAGCTGTTCATAGGCAGGATAGAGCTTCTTGAGGGCCAAGTCCCCTGTTCCTCCGTATTGTACGATGATTCTTTTCATGCGATTACTCCTTGAGGTCCGTGATGACAAACACAGGAAAGTCATGGAGGGGGAAGAAGGAGCAAGGAAGGCTCTCAGGTTTCTCTGTGTTGGCAAGCAGTCTGTCCAAAGCCTCCCTCTTGCCTTCCCCTAGGAAGAGCAGGTGGATAGGGGTCTTCTGTGCATGTTCCAAAAATCCTTTGTAGGTAAAGGTTACCCGCTCGTTGGGTGGTTTGGGGGAGTTGGTGACCAAAGCGGTCTGTCCAATCTCGTCTGAAGGGTAGGAGCCGGGAAATAGCGAAGCCATATGCCCATCTTCACCAATTCCCAGATAGATGAGGTCGAACTGGAGATCCGACCCTTCAAGCAGGG
>CAZPOJ010000504.1:0-1371 GCA_964588005.1 uncultured Sphaerochaeta sp. | reverse complement strand
CCTTAATGGCTGGAATTTCTTTGAGCGGAATCTCGTAAAAATCAATCATCTCCTTAATAATATGCCGCTGACGAGGTTTTTCTCTGAATAGAAATCCGGATGATTTTACCCGATGACTCAGAGGGAAACAAAATACTTCCAGGCTGCGGTCTTCGTATATCAAAGCATGACTGTCGGGATCGAACGAAATAAATTCCACCTGATAAGGCAAGTCCCTGCAGAAATAATCCAGTAGAGGCCGCATCAGCTCTTCCAGTTCCGGCCTGGAGTGAATTCGAAGCGGCGCATTTCTTCCCAGCAAACCCATGGTGGAAATCAGGCCCAGCAGACCAAAACAGTGATCCCCGTGTAAATGAGAAATAAAAATATCTCCTATGCGATTGTAATTCAAGCCGGTTTGTCTGAACTGCAACTGACTGCCCTCTCCGCAATCTATCATAAACAATTTCCCTCGCAGATGTACAATTTGTGCTGTCGGAAAATGTCTTTTGGTAGGCAAGGCCGATCCACAACCCAGAATATGTAAATGAAAACAGTCCATAGACCGGCTTATGAATTAAAATTCGGCGTTGCGCGGGGTTCTTGGGAAAGGTATAACATCGCGGATATTGGCCATTCCGGTTACAAAAAGCAACAGGCGTTCAAAACCCAGACCAAAACCAGAATGAGGAGCAGTACCGTAGCGGCGGGTATCCAGATACCAGTAGATATCTTGATCCGGAACTCCCATTTCTTTGGCCCGGCTCAATAATTTGTCGTAGTTCTCTTCACGTTGCGAGCCGCCAATGATTTCACCGATTTTTGGAAAGAGCACATCCATAGCCCGCACCGTTTTGCCATCGTCGTTCTGTTTCATGTAGAAAGACTTGATCTCCTTGGGATAATCGGTTAAGATCACCGGTTTTTTGAAATGCTCTTCCACCAGATAACGTTCATGTTCCGATGCCAGATCAGCACCCCAATAAATTGGAAACTCAAACTTATGACCATTGGCTACAGCTGCTTCCAGGATCTTGATACCTTCGGTATAGGCCAGGCGTACAAACTGATTCTCCACAACAAACCTGAGCCGGTCGAACAATTCATTGTCGTACATTTTGCTCAGGAAGGCCAGGTCGTCCTGACAACAATCCAATGCCCACTGTATGCAGTATTTAATGAACCTTTCGGCTAAATCCATATTATCCTGAATCTCGTTGAAAGCCACTTCGGGCTCTACCATCCAGAATTCAGCCAGGTGACGGGGAGTGTTGGAATTTTCGGCCCGAAAGGTCGGCCCGAATGTATAAACGGCTCCCAGAGCCATAGCTGCCAATTCTGCTTCCAGTTGGCCGGAAACGGTAAGGCTGGTTTGTCTGCCAAAAAAATCCT
>CAZPOJ010000503.1:0-1371 GCA_964588005.1 uncultured Sphaerochaeta sp. | reverse complement strand
TTAATGTCATCTATCACAGCGGGTTAACCTTCCCATTTTTGGCTTCGTACCACACCCCCGCGTAGCGGAACTCGAATCCCGTGTCGCGCATGCAGATACCAAACTTGTCGCCTACGGATGTTTTAAGACCGACCCCGCTAAACACTTCTTCAAGAACGATCTCACCATCCTCGTCAACGCTGATCTTCATAACAACACCTCCTTACTATCAATCGTCCACTGGCTCCCGCACTCCGCGCACCGCAGCACCAAATCCGGGCCTCTGCCGTACTCCACCAGGGTGCCGTTGCAGGGCTGGTCGATCTCGCAGATACCTAATTTGACGCGGCGTTTGCTTAGGAGACTGATATGAAAAACCTTAGCCAAGAGCAGCTTTTAACTCTTTATTACAATTTTGTGGCGTACCGCGACAGAAAATGTACCGGGCATTCTGGCATGAGCGTCATTGACTTTTACGGTAGGTACGGCCTAGATAAACACCCATCCTTTGCATAATTAACAGCCCCGTTAACGCGGGGCTTTTTCATATCGTGTCATCTCCACGCCGCCGCCCTTTTTGAGTTTCGCGCAGCCTAGGCAAATATCGAAGCCTGGCGGATACTCGTTGTATTTGCAGGTTCGGCAATCCCGATGTTCGTTCACCCCACCCTCCGCTCGATTTCAAATTCAATGTATTTCGCGGCTTTTTTCAAGTCCTCGATGGCGTCGCCTTTTTTCCCAGCGCGCAAAACGTATTTCACTACGTTGCCGAGACAGAAATTAAGTTCCCGCGTGATCTGGATAACCTCGATGGGTGCGCCGCATTTGTCGCAACGCATACCAGTGTCCGTATAGTGCGCCGGATGATTTACTGCCTCCATGCCCCCCCCCAGCCATCCTGTGGTTGTCCTCCCAAAAAAGTGCCGCTGCCCAGGAGGGGGACAGCGGCTAGGAGGAGAGATAGCCCGTTTCGTGGGCTTACGTCCATGCTTCGCCATGGCGCGACTCGGTTAAGGCCAGAGTTTGCCTATGATAGCCGGTGCGTACTTTCGCAGAGGCACCGGGCGTATTTGGTGTAGCGGGTCGGGTTTTACCGACGACCTAGATTCAAACTAGACCCAACAGGGAGTGTCGCCGTTATATGCCAAATGGCAGGGTGCCGCCGTAGCGGTCGGGGTGCGAAATCACGTTGCTACAGGGATTCAGACCACCCCTTGGAATTGGATATGGCTCCCGCAGTTTCGACCGCGCCATAGGCAGTCCTCATAACGCACCAGCGGGTTTGCTGTTGCCTTTTAGCCCCAAGGTCGCAATCACCTTTCGTATAGCACGGCTTTGTTTTTCGTCGGGCAGGCTTCCTCGACGTTTATGAATTATTCTTGAAATACTCCC
>CAZPOJ010000502.1:0-1373 GCA_964588005.1 uncultured Sphaerochaeta sp. | reverse complement strand
GGTACTCCCTGACAAACCGCAGTTCCTCCTCGATGGTGACATCATCATGATACTCAAGGGTGTAGCGAAAGATTGAGGCAAGGTTATCGATGAGGTCCACCGTATTGTTTGCCTCTTCAAAAAGGGCTGTTCGGCTGATGATGTTCAAGGTGTTGAAGAGGAAGTGTGGGTTTATCTGTGACTGTAATGCCTTGTATCGTGCCTTTTCCAGTTCGCGTGTTGTACGCATCTGTTCCAGCTCTTGAGAATGAACCATCTTCTCCAGCTTGGTGTTCTCTGCAATCATCTCAAGGCGTTCACGAAGGCTTTGTTTCATCTGGTTCAGAGTTTTTTCCAGATAGATGAGTTCCTCGGGTCCTTCAAGGGGGATGGGATCCCCTTCAAAGTTTCCAGAAGATATCTGCATTGCTGTCTCTACCATTTTGTTGACAGGTCTGACCAAGCGCATGGTCATCTTGTAAACGACAATCGTATACGTGATTGCAATGATGATAAACAGGAATATTGCAAAAAGGCGATAGTTCTTTATCCGTATCTGTGCATCTTTCATCCAGGAGGCATCGGTTGCGATCGTGTAGGAGAGATATCGGTTGAAGGTATAGTCCTGCAGGTAGGTGTAGACCTTGTCCCCGGTATAGAAGACGTTGTAGTACTCCTGGCTTTGGCTTGTCGAATCCAGGTTTTCCATTGTCTCTATGGACTCTTTGATGAACTGCAAGCCATTGGCGATGCCTGTATAGAGGAAGTGTAGCGATGGGCTCTCTTCATACTCAACTTTGAGTCTCTGTAAGGATATGGCGATCTCCCTGTCGAGTATCTTGTAGTCGGCAAGGACCTCTTCATGGTTTTTTCCAAAGGGCGTCTCCCCATAGCGCTTGTACAGCTGTCTGCTGTCAAGAAGCTGTTTGGTGAGGGTGTTCAGGGCTTGATAGGTATTGTTCCTGCTCTGCATTTCGCCAAGAAGGGAAAACACCGCTCCAAAGAGGATGATTACCAGTGCAAGGATGATACACAGCATGACAATATTATAGGATAGGAGCCAGCTTCTCAGGGTTCCCGGTTTTTGTAGTTTTTTGGCAGCTTCCACAATTCTCATGGAAAAAAGTATAGCATGCCTTGGCTTCTTTATGCAGTAGGGTACAGCTTACCCTTTCCTACACTTGGTACCTATGTAGGGTAGGAAACGCATGTAGCAAGGGAGGAAACTTCTGCAAAAAGGAAAAGATAGTACAAAAGTAAGAATATAGGTCCTTTTTCCTGTTTTATCTGGCTTCACTGTTCAATAAAGCTGGGTCATACTTATAGCAGTACATATGAAATTCCTTAAGGAGGAAGATATGAAAAGAGTTCTATTGTCCGTATTGTTGGTAGCA
>CAZPOJ010000501.1:0-1378 GCA_964588005.1 uncultured Sphaerochaeta sp. | reverse complement strand
CTAGTTCTATAATTATATTTCTGTTCTAGCCAAACATAAGCCACTCAGGTTTAAAGAGTAGTAGTATTCCTATTATTACCATTATAATACCGCCAATTAAGCGAGAGAGGCGTGAGTACTTAGTGGTTATGCCAGTAACCTTTAAGGTAGTCATGGCAATGAAAAATATTATAAGATCATCTAACATAAAGAAGAAGACGTAAAGCAAGATGTAGAGATAGTTTTTCCAGACAGGCAGTTCACTTAGAGCTAAGACTTGGGTATAAACTGCGGGAAGACCAGCAGAACAGATTAGCTCAACTAGATTAACAGCAAAAGCGAGAACTATTATTCCCCCTAGGGCTAGCCAGATACTATTTTGCAGGGCTGCCTTTTTAAGCTTACTCATAGTTTTTTGTTTTTTCTCTACATTACCAACCTTACAAGCAGCATTTTTGTTGGTAAAAAAATCTTTTAAACTATAGGCACCGCCTAGTAGAGCAACTAAAGCAATCGCTATTCTTACCCATACAATAAAACCAAGAAATATTATAAGATTAAGCCAGGCGGACATAAAGATGAAGTAGACAGAAGCGGAGGTGATAATAAAGGTAAGTCCTAGAGCCCACATTCTTTTTCTACTCTTCATACCTAGAGTTAGGCTAATTAGAAATATTAAAACCCACATGGCACAAGGGTTAAAGCCATCTAAAACACCGATTATAATAGTAAGGACTGGTAGGGAAAAACTCATGGCGTCTATTTCTCCTAGCAGAGGGATATTTATCATCTTTTCCTCTACTTTCTTATTATCACTCTCTTCTTTTGCGGTGTCTTTCTTAGGATTTGCTACGGGCGTATTAGTAGTATCATTGGAAGACTTTTTGTCAGCTGGGTAATCACTAGCAATAGCGGCAACAGTGTCTGGACAAGTTGAAAGAGAACAAAATTCTACCTGACTCTCTATTTCCTTTGAAGTTAGTCCGTCCATATAACCGACAAATGTTTTATCTCCAACAACTAAAAAGGGAACACCAGGGATATTTATATCAAGAGCGCGACCTATTTTTTGAAGAAAGACTCCGTTTTGCCTGTTTTTATATATTTCATATTCTTTAATCTCTAAGTTTGGGTACCTTAACTTAAGGTCATTGTGCATGAAGTCTTGTTCCTGAGCACAATGAGGGCAACCGTCGCCATGGAAAAGGTAGGCATTTACGGGATTAATTTCCTTGGCTATAGCTTGAGCTTGATTTATAGGTCCAAAAGAAAAAAAGAGTGAGAATGCAAAAAAGAAACTAATTATTAGTTTTGTGTTTATTTTCATAGTTTATTTGCTATCTTATTTTAAAATATAAAGATAGGCGAAGATTGATTAATAGTATATTTTTATACTTTT
>CAZPOJ010000500.1:0-1384 GCA_964588005.1 uncultured Sphaerochaeta sp. | reverse complement strand
GCTGTTGGTATTGGAACGAATGCCGAAAGTGGAAACATTGAAATAGCTACTGCCGGCGCGCGTGATATCACAATAGGTAATGCTGCTGCTGAAACTCTCTCAATGGATGCATCTTATCTTGATGTACATGCTGATAGTGATATCTCCTTCGATTCTGATGGTACTATGAACTTAACTTCAGCTGCTCACATGGCTCTAAATTCATCTAAAGGATTTACAATCTATGGTGCAGAATCATCTACGATTAAGTCAGGTGACAATCTTACCATTGATGCTGACGCTATTCTGAACTTAGGAACCGCATCTGCTACTGCAATTAATGTGGGAAGAGCAGGTATCACTACAAATGTTCTGGGTGCATTGCACGTAACTGAAGCTCTATCTACCGCTTCTTCTCTTGATGTTGATGGTGCAACTACTCTCGATCAGGTTACTATTAATACTACTGATGGTACATTCCTCGTTGAGGGTTCTGGCGTAATGGATGTTGATGTAAACACTGATATCAGTGGTGTCGCCAGAATATCAAATGCAACTGGTGCCACTTACAATGCATCTGCTGCATCTGCTGCAGGTGCACTTGTCGTTCATGGTGGTGCTTACATAGGTGAAAACCTTGAAATGCATGGTAACATCCACGCACGTGGTACGATTACTTCCGGTAACTCAATTACTATTGATGGAACGTTAGGTACTCATGGTGTAATTTCAGAATCCAATAACCAAATTCAATTTGGTACTGCTGCCTTATCTGCAATAAATACAATCACCACTACCGGTAACATTACAACAGGTGGTTATTTTAAAGGCGTGGTAGGAGCTGATGCTGATAGAGCTGATGTTTTTGGTGCAAATATTAATGGTACAACGCTTACAGATGGTACTGCTATATTAACCGGTGGTGCTCTTTCTGGTATTTCGACTCTAAGTGCTACCACAGTATCTTCTACAACATTTACAGATGGTACTGCAACTTTATCAGGTGGTGTGCTATCAGGAATTACAGGTATTACCTGCAATGGAACTATCACAGCTAGCTCTGTTGATGCAAACACTGTTTCAGGTGATGTTGTAACGGCAGGAGCTCTTACTGCTAGCTCTGCCACCATAAATGGCGAATTTATCATACATCGTACGATATCAAGTTCTGACCACTATTGGAGAATGGCAATTAATAATGATGGAAATCTTGAATTCCAGTATTCAACAGATGGCACCAGTTGGGGCTCTGGTACAAGTAGTTCTGTAGCAGTATTTATTAAACCATAATACGGTATTTATAATTTTAAATACAAAAACGTGCCCTCTTGAGGGCACGTTTTTTTTATTCCTATAATCCATATCTTTGTATAAAATTTTAGCCATGGATAATACCACCCTGAAA
>CAZPOJ010000499.1:0-1387 GCA_964588005.1 uncultured Sphaerochaeta sp. | reverse complement strand
CAGGGGACATATTCGCCTCTAGGCAACCAGATCCGGTTCTCCAGCAGATAGAGACACCCCATGACTACACCAACAGCTCAAACGACGCCTTTCGCTCGGTGAGCAGATACTGGGATAGGGTAAACCGACCCGAACAGCTGATGAGTGCGATGCTCAATGCGATGCGTGTCCTTACCGACCCCTCTGAGACAGGGGCTGTAACCGTAGCACTTCCTCAGGATGTGCAGGGCGAGGCATTCGACTATCCTGTTGAATTCTTTGAGAAGCGCGTCCACCATATAGAGCGCCGTATTCCCACCTCGGGTCAGGTGGAAAGAAGTATAGAAGCTATCACTAAAGCCAAAAAGCCATTTGTGGTCCTTGGCGGTGGGGTGCGCTACTCGGAAGCAGGCAAAGAGCTCAGCGAATTCTGCAAGGCTTTCCACATCCCCTTTGGGGAGACCCAGGCAGGCAAGGGAACCATCCTCTGGGATGATGCGTACAACCTCTCAGGACTTGGGGTTACCGGCAGCCAGGCGGCAAACCGCCTTGCCAAGGAAGCCGACCTCATCCTGGCAGTAGGGACAAGGATGGGAGACTTCACCACCTGTTCGAAGTGGCTGTTCCAGAACCCTGAGGCACGCTTTCTCTCCATCAACGTTGCAAGCTTCGATGCCTACAAGCTGAACAGCATCCCCATTGTCGCCGATGCAAAGGCAACCTTGGAGGCTGTGACTGAAAAGCTCAAGACAGAGGGGTACCGCTCAAGCTGGGGCAAGAAGATTGAAGAGGAGAAGGCTCTCTGGAATACAGAGGTCGACCGACTCTACAGCGAAGAGCTTCCCCATGCACTTTCGCAGGCGAGGGTCCTTGGCGAACTCAACGACAGGCTTCTTCCCCCCGAGACCATTGTGGTATCGGGCTCAGGCTCAATTCCCAGTGACATGCAACGCGTATGGAGGACAAGGAAGGAAGGTACCTACCACATGGAGTACGCCTTCTCCTGCATGGGCTATGAAGTGGCTGGGGCCCTAGGGGCAAAGATTGCGCACCCTGAGAGGGATGTAGTAGCTATCATAGGGGATGGGGCTTACACCATGCTCCACACCGAGCTGCTGACCTCCATCCAGGAAGGCAAGAAGATCATCGTAGTGGTTTTGGATAATGCCGGGTTCCACTGCATCGATAATCTGCAGAACAGCCAGGGCATCGTGCACTACGGCAACGAGTGGAGAAAACGGGAAGAAGGAACAGGACGCCTGACCGGCAGTTCCCTTGTCGTAGACTACGCACTCAATGCCCAGAGCTGGGGGGCCGCCGGCTTCACAGCATCTACTCTACAAGAACTCGAAGAGGCAACTGAAGCGGCTCTGAAAGAGGAACGATCGAGCGTTATCCATGTGCATGT
>CAZPOJ010000498.1:0-1388 GCA_964588005.1 uncultured Sphaerochaeta sp. | reverse complement strand
AATATTGTTCCACCTAAGCTTGCGCATCTCCTTTTCACTGAGGTGGTTAAGCGTGACAGCCTCCTCCCCCTCCTTACGAAACAGCACAGACCCACCGGTTATTGCAGCATTGCGGCTGAGCATCTGCACAATGCTGGTCGCAAGGGTCGTCTTCCCACACCCCGATTCGCCTATCACCGCTACCGACTCCCCATAACCTATGCGCAAGGAGGCTTCAAAGACCGCCTGCAGCTTACCGCGCTTGGTGCGATACTCAATGGAGAGGTCCTGTATTTCCAGAAGGGCTTCTTCTTGTTTCTTCATCGTGGTACTCCTCATTTTCTCAGCCCTGGGTTGAAGAACTCTTCCATCGACCTGGAGATCCAAACCAGCGAGAGGATCAAAAGGCAGATGACAATGGTCGGCGCCAACAGGAACCAGATGGCATCGGGATTGTAGATGACACCCTGATTCCAAGCCACGTTGATCATCACCCCCCAGTTCTGGTCGAGCGGAAGCAGGCCTAAGAAGACCAGTCCCACCTGCGCATAGATCGCTGCCCGCATGAGCAGGGTGAAGTTAGCTACGATGAAGCCCATCATATTGGGAAGCACTTCCTTGAAGATGATGTAGAGCTTGGGCATGTCCAGCATAAAGGCAACCTCTATGAAGTCGCGACTTCGTAGGGAGAGGACCTGGGCGCGTACAGTACGATACAGCCCGGCCCAGGAGAGGATCGCAAGCACTAGTGCCAAGGCCAAGGCATCGAGGGTAAAGAACCCCGACAAGACGACAAGCAGAGGGAATCTGGGGATGGTAAGCCACACGTCGGCAAAGAACAGCAACATCTCATCAAACTTCCCCCCCACCAGGGCTGAAAAGGATCCTAGAAATATCCCCAGCACCACCGCAATGCTGGCAGTCAGGAAGGCCATGAGCAACAGCTCCCTTCCTCCGGAAACTATCTGAGCCCAAATATCCCGACCCAGGTGGTCAGTTCCCAAAAAATGCTCGGCTGAAGGCGGGGTGAGCAGCTTGGTCGGGTCACTGATGGTATCCAAGGGGAAAAATATGGGGCCGAAGACCGACATCAGGATGATGGCCAACAGGAGAAAGAATCCCAGGGAGCCGATGGCATCGCCAAAGATAGCTGAACGCAAGTGGCGCATGTTACGACTCAGGCGTGTTGTTGTAGTCAGATTGAGCTGTGCAGCTGTTGGACTCTTAGGCATGTTTGCTCCCTCCCTGTACCCTGATACGAGGATCGAGGATGCTGTAGACTATCTCTGCCAAGAGGTTTGACAGAACTATGGCAATGGTCATGATCAGGAAGATCCCCTGCATCAGGGGGTAGTCCCTGTTGGTGGTTGCCTTGAGCAACTCAAGACCGATCCCCTGGTATACAAATA
>CAZPOJ010000497.1:0-1399 GCA_964588005.1 uncultured Sphaerochaeta sp. | reverse complement strand
CGATATTTGTATTGGGGGCCAAGGCAAACTGGGCTCCAGCCTCTTTTGCGGCCAAAACCTGCTCGCCTGTCATTACTGTCCCTGCCCCTACCAGCATGGTCTCTCCCATCGCTTTGCGAACCAATGCGATGGATTTGGCCGTCTCAACGACCCCGCGAGGAGCCGCTTGGTCAAAAGTCACCTCTAAAATGCGAAAGCCACCCTCGTAGAGCGCCTTTGCAGTTGCCACTATAGAATCAGAGCTCACATTCCGAGCTATGGCTACCAATTTTTCCTTGATAATTGTATCAACAACGCTTTCCATATCTTTTTTACCTCATCTTTTCTTGTTCTATCTGTATCCGAATGGAAAATTCCATCTCTTCACCGGAGGCGAGCTGTGGACAGGCCTCATTGTGCATAGCCCTACCGATGCTGTCATAGAAGCCATTGGAAGGCTCTAGGGCACAATTGAAATCACCTCGGTACCCGCCAAGGGTTTTCCAAAACCCCAGATAGGGTAATTTTTTCTCATCATACTCAAACCATAGGGTAGTGTTTGACTTACCGTATCTGACCCCACAACGGCCTTCAGAAACCTTGTGGTGTATATAAAACTTCTCCATACAAGGGATGTTTGGAGAATCAACCTTGCGAAAATCAAGTACCCCTTCTTCAGGAGTTTGTGCTATAGGAAAAGGATGCACCGTCCCATGTGACCCCATCCGGCTGCTTGAAAAAGCACTTACCACCTCGTGGGTGTCCGCTGGAAAGACCAACGTCATCCCCTCTTCATAGGCAAGGAGGCAATGCAGTGTCCAGATACAGGGGAAGGGGACTTGCCCTGTATTTCTGATCCTATACGTCAGCAGCAGGCTTTCCCCATCGAGGGAAAAGGTCTTTTCATACTGGTAGGGAAGCAGGGAACTCGTGTAGGAAAGGACTATCTCCCCCTGGTTATGCACAGGGGTGAAGGAGGCACTCCATATCTCCCCATGATCGGGATACTCCACCAATGCATCGCCTACCATGACAGAACCGGCATCGACAGAGGGAAAGGCATCATCAAGGCCACAGGCTTCAAAATCTGAAAAATCACTGCCGATCTCTGCATGCCTAAAAGAGTCATGGGGATTTTGGAACAAGAACTCCTTGTCCAGCCGCTTGTCAAAAAGAGAGACCAGCTTGCCCCCGAACTTGGGGAGGCATACAACCTTCAAAAAGGCACTCTCTGCCACAAGGGCCTCCGCATTCTGAAACAGTTCCTGTCGAATCATTGTTTGCCAACCTAGAAATATCGTAAGACGAGATACAGAAGGTCGCAGGAGATATCCTACGACCTTCTAATACGAACACTACAGGATCTACATGTACTCAGGCATGATTGCAGCCAGGTCATCGCCAGGGACGACCATCGTTG
>CAZPOJ010000496.1:0-1400 GCA_964588005.1 uncultured Sphaerochaeta sp. | reverse complement strand
TTTTGTTGCATAACCATCAACGGGCATCGTTGCTGGCAGTGCAGGATCCCAAGAAGCAAAGGTATACCCAGTCTTCGTCGGAGCTGTTGGGGCTGTAATTGTTGCACCAAAATCTAGCTCAAGGTCAGCTACAGCTGTTCCTCCATCACTATCGAAGATGACGCTATACTTGTTAACAGTCCAATTCGCTGTGATAGTCGTATCAACAGCAGGCATCTTACTTGGAATAGCAACATCCCAGCTTGCGAAGGTATAACCCGTTCTGGTTGGATCTTCAGGAGCAGTAATTGCGGTGTTGTAATCCTGTGTCATTGGAGCTACATAGCTACCACCTGTACTATCAAAGGTAAGGGTGTATTGGTTAATATTCCAGGTCGCTGTTGTTGCAAAACCATCAACGGGCATCGTTGCTGGCAGTGCAGGATCCCAAGAAGCAAAGGTATACCCAGTCTTCGTCGGAGCTGTTGGGGCTGTAATTGTTGCACCAAAATCTAGCTCAAGGTCAGCTACAGCTGTTCCTCCATCACTATCGAAGATGACGCTATACTTGTTAACAGTCCAATTCGCTGTGATAGTCGTATCAACAGCAGGCATCTTACTTGGAATAGCAACATCCCAGCTTGCGAAGGTATAACCCGATCTGGTTGGATCTTCAGGAGCAGTAATTACAGTGTTGTAATCCTGTGTTATTGGAGCTACATCGCTACCACCTGCACTATCAAAGGTAAGGGTGTATTGGTTAATATTCCAGGTCGCTGTTGTTGTAAGACCATCAACGGGCATCGTTGCCGGCAGTACAGGATCCCAAGAAGCAAAGGTATAGCCAGTCCTAGTTGGAGCGTCAGGAGCAGTAATTGCAGTGTTGTAATCCTGCGTTATTGAAGCTACATCACTACCACCTGTACTATCAAAGGTAAGGGTGTATTGGTTAATGTTCCAGGTCGCTGTTGTTGCAAGACCATCAACCGGCATCGTTGCTGGCAGTGCAGGATCCCAAGAATCAAAGGTATATCCAGTCTTGGTTGGATTAGCAGGGGCTACAAGTGCTGACCCATACTCCTGGGTGATAGTATCTACATCACTGCCACCAGCACTATCGAAGATGACGCTATACTTGTTTGCACTCCACGTCGCAGTGATAGTCATATTTTCAGCTGGCATTTCACTTGGAATAGCCACATCCCAACCCGCGAAGGTATAACCCACTCTTGTAGGATTGGCAGGGGCAGTAATTGCGGTGTTGTAATCCTGTGTTATTGGAGCTACATCACTACCACCTGTACTATCAAAGGTAAGGGTGTATTGGTTAATGTTCCAGGTCGCTGTTGTTGCAAGACCATCAACCGGCATCGTTGCTGGCAGTGCAGGATCCCAAGAATCAAAGGTATATCCAGTCTTGG
>CAZPOJ010000495.1:0-1405 GCA_964588005.1 uncultured Sphaerochaeta sp. | reverse complement strand
CAGTACATCAAACAATCTATGTATCAGAACAACCAAAGAGGGCGCTTCTTGGTGGCTGTACCGTTGAAATCTGGAAATATGATCCTGCATTGTTTGCAAGTGGTAGGATTGTTGATAGTATTTCTCTGATAGCAAGTTTCACCCAAGAGCTAGATGAAAGGACAGAGCAGGCACTGGAGTCTGTGAAGGAGAGCGTTTCGTGGTAACCTGACTAGAGGTTTTTAGATTTTAGTGAGCAAAACAACGGTAAAATTTTCTTATCCAGTACCACTCCTAACTCACCCTTCAGGCATTGTCATGCACGCAATTTTTTCAGTGCTTCCTCAGAGAGGAACGTGGAGGCTTCATCCAGAAGCTTCGTACGCATACCGTATCCATCATCGGCAAGCAATCGTTTCACAACTTGGACTACATACTCGGAATCTGTGCATCTTTGTGCAAAATCAGCAAACTTTGCAAACCCTTCATCGTCATAGAGCAGACTGAACTCAAAATCAAGCTCCGTTGTTGATTCCAGGGCCCAGGAGTCGGTCTCATAGAATGAAGCCATCAGGGTAAGTCCCAATTTGGGGTCTATTGCTGCCGTATCCAACATCTCTAGCGAACGATGTAGCATCTCATATATTTGCTCTCCTGAAAGATGGTTCCTTCGAGTCTGATGCGTGATGGCATGGATGTTCTCCTTGAACAACGCAATGTTTTCCTGTGTCGAGGAGATCAAGGACGTTACCAACATGTGTGCAGAACGGCCTTCAATAGCCAACTTAAGCAGGGCGTCAACTAGTATGCTGGGTTCCAGTTTTAATAGTACTGAGCGAGCGCGATTGTATTCTTCAATTGTTTGCATCTACTGTTCCTTCTTTGGTGGCTTCTGCCATTGCCGCTTGCTTTCTCAACTGTTTCTTGTGGGCCTTTTCCTGGTGATCATCCCACATGTCTCGTATCCATTGGTTTACCGGCAGTTTCCATTGCTGATTCTTGTTCGGGATGTTTTTGATCAGGCTTTTGGGATTGATCCCCATTTCCTTTGCTTTTCTGATATCATCGGCGTTCAGCCTACATCGGGTTTTGGCTTCTTTCCACTGTTGTTCTGAATATGCCATCCTGTTCCTCCTCTGTCATCTAAACGATGTATGGTACCAGCAGAGGGCATGGGCATCAAGACAGCCAAGAGGAAAATTACTACGGTCTTGTGGTCTTTTCTCTGTGGTGCCATTACTGCACCACCACTTCCTACATCTTGTCCCTGCTTCTCCCTCCTCTGGAGCAAGAAGGGGGGTAAATATGTATTTTTCTATTGCATGTTTTTGGTACAAATTTGCATTTTCTAGTTTAGAATTGACTTTAGCCAATACAGGGCCTACCATATGCATGAGGTGCTGACTGTACAGGAAAATAGATACAT
>CAZPOJ010000494.1:0-1406 GCA_964588005.1 uncultured Sphaerochaeta sp. | reverse complement strand
ATGTCCTGACCTTTGAGAATCAATACGATGGGTACATCGATGCTGAAGGTGCAGCGAGGGAGTTGTATGTAGGCACCTCTACCCTGAACAAATGGGTAGCAAAAGGACAGGTCCAGGCAGACCTGGTCCTGCCCTTTGGTTCGAGAAAGATCTACTACTTCACCCAGGAGCGATTGGAAGAGATCAGGATCAGCAAGGGCTTGGCTGTACACAATGAGGAGACTCTCAAGGAGGACTTCTTCGCCTTCCTGGAAGAGAAGAACTATACCTTCTCCTTCAAGATGGTCTTTATGCTCGGTATGTTGGAATATGCTGACTACCAGGGGGAAGCGATGATTGATGAGGTCTTAGGCTATTATCAAGCTTTCTATCTAGAAAGGTTGGACAGGGGGCTTCCTGTAGACCGCGAGCGATGTATTTATACCCGTGAATACCTTGAAGACACTATCGCTTTGAAACGTAACATGTTGGAAAATCCCTTTGAGAAGTTTGAGCGAAAGAGGTTTATCTACTACTCCAAGGATCTTGGATTGCTAGCGTTCCATAGCCGACTTTGGAAAAACATAGACAAGACAGAGAAACAATCCATCAAGGACCTCTTGCAAAAGAGTCTCAAAACCTATTATGAAGAGCTAGGAGGCCTCTCTGATGACTGATTCTTCCCACTACTACAATACAAATGCACAAGAGTACGTCAAAACTACGGTCGGGGTGGATATGCACGATCAATATGCGATGTTTCTTCCTCTACTTGCGCCTGGTTCATCAATCCTTGATGCAGGGTGCGGTAGTGGGCGCGACAGTCTGGCTTTCAAACAAAGAGGATATACGGTAGAGGCTTTTGATGCATCAGAGGCTATGGTTAAGAGTACTTGTCTTCTAGCCCAGGTTCCTGTTCGCAAGCTCTTGTTCCAAGATATGCATTACAAAGAGCAGTTCGATGGCATCTGGGCCTGTGCTTCCCTCTTACATGTACCAAGACAAGAACTCGCAACAGTATTCTCCCTCTTGGCACAAGCTCTCAAACCAAAGGGCTTCCTTTACTGCTCGTTCAAGAACAGAGAGGAAAGCTTTGAAAAAGATGGACGGGTATTCACCTGCTTCACTCCTGCCTCAATGCAGGAATTCATCCTAAGCCTACAAGAGTTCACCTTGATAGAGATGAAGCTATCGACAGATGTAAGGCCAGGAAGGGAAGAAGAGGGATGGGTGAATGTGGTGCTGCAAAAGAAGATATGAAAGTGTATCATGTGAAAAGACTCATGATGGAAAACACCTCAGAAAGAAATTGGAGGATTATGAGAAGCATGAGTTGCTCCTGAAGTATCACTAACAGAATGAACTAAATCTAAAATCTTTAGAGAGGGGAGGCGATTAAAGCGAGTGGTATAGCCCTCATTATGACT
>CAZPOJ010000493.1:0-1409 GCA_964588005.1 uncultured Sphaerochaeta sp. | reverse complement strand
CACGAGTGCGTGACCTGTTCAAGCAGGCAAGGGAAAACTCACCTTGTATCATCTTCATCGATGAGATCGACGCCATAGGGAGGCAGCGCACCGCTGCTGGAATCGGTGGCAACGACGAACGCGAGCAGACGCTCAACCAGCTGTTGGTGGAGATGGATGGATTTGACTCCAGAACAGGTGTCATCATCCTCGCTGCAACAAACCGCCCTGAGATCCTCGACCCTGCCCTATTGCGCCCAGGTCGTTTTGACCGCCAGGTGCTCATCGACAAACCCGACCTTGAAGGAAGGTTTGAAATCCTCAAGATTCATACAAAAAATATCAAGCTAGGCAAAGATATCGACTTGAGAAAGATTGCACAGGCATCAGCGGGTCTTGCTGGAGCTGACCTTGCGAACATCGCCAATGAAGCTGCCCTGCTTGCAGTCAGGCAAAAACGCAAGACGGTAAAACAGGAAGACTTTGAGGAAGCGATTGAGAAGTCTGTTGCCGGCCTCGAACGCAAGAGCCGAGTCCTGAACAAAAAGGAGCGTGTGAGGGTTGCCTACCATGAATCCGGCCATGCCCTGACCGCCTACCTGACAGAAGGGACTGAGGCGATAACCAAGATATCCATCATCCCAAGGGGCATGAGTGCTCTGGGCTACACCCTGCAATATCCTACAGAGGACAGGTTCCTACTCTCTGAGACAGAATTGCTGAACAACATAGACACGCTTCTTGGAGGTCGTGCTGCTGAAGAGGTCATTTTCAAAGAAGTCTCTACAGGGGCGGGCAACGACATCAGCCGTGCAAGTGACCTGGTGCGTAGGATGATCCAGGAGTTTGGCATGAGCGAGAAGTACAGGAACATCACCTTGCCGACATCCCAAAGTGGTATAGCTGGGGTAGGTGGTTCGAGAGAGTACTCTGAAAAGGCTCAGGAGTATATCGACACCGAGACAGCAAGGATTGTCAATGAGCGGTATGCAATAGTTCTCAACAACCTTGAAAAGAACAGAAAAGCCCTTGAAGCCATTACAAAACAGTTGCTGGAAAACGAAGTAATTAGCGGAACAGAGTTCGAAGCTCTTGCAAAAAGTGAGGTCATTGTCTAATCTAATTTTGTATGATCAAAAAGAAGATTGAAAATAACCAAATACAAGAACATCTCGCCTCCCTGCCTGAAGATGCACGGGAGGTGTTTATTTTGCAAAATGGCCAGGTTCGCCTGACTGCCATCAGCGCGACAACCCTCATCAACCAGATGCGCGCCAACTTCGAGTTGGACCTTCTGGAAACCTATGTGCTGGGTCAGGCTTATCTTGCCGGGGCTCTTCTCAGTGCCACGGTAAAGGGAAACGACCGCATCCAACTGAACATCGAGTGTGGCGGTCCTATCGGAGGCATCTCCATCGAGGCATGGGCAT
>CAZPOJ010000492.1:0-1413 GCA_964588005.1 uncultured Sphaerochaeta sp. | reverse complement strand
TGTGTAAAGGCTGGACGAAAACTCTTGTTTGGGGTACACCACAGATATGCACAACGATACAAAAAACCAGACCATAACTACCCTATCCCAGCTGGAAACACATCTTCGCCTCACCGACGAAGAGCGAGCCTTTGGAACCCTCCAGGGGGTACTGCCCATTGCCATACCCTCCTACTTCCTTGCTCTGATCGACAAGGACGATCCCAACGACCCCTTGCGCATCCAGGTGATCCCTAGCATCCATGAAGGAGAGTTCCTCAGCGAGGAAGATATGGACCCCTTGGCAGAGGTAGACCACTCAGTGACAAAGCGGCTCATCCACCGCTATCCCAGCCGTGCAGCGTTCCTTGTAACTGATATATGTGCAATGTACTGCAGGCACTGTTTTCGCAGGCGCTTTACAGGAACCTTCCAGGGACCTGCAACCAGGGCTGAGATAGAAGAGGCGGCAGCGTATCTTCACCAGCATAGGGAGATCAAGGAGATTTTGTTGACTGGGGGAGATATGATGACCCTCTCAGACCAGAAGATTGAGGAGCTCATCACCCTGTTCAGAGAAGCAAGACAGGACTTGGTCATCAGGCTCTGCACCAGGATGCCTGCAGCCTACCCCGCCAGGATAACCCCCACCCTCGTAGCAATCTTCAAGAAGTTCAATACCGCACCTTTCTTCTTGATGACCCAGTTCAACCACGCTCGGGAGCTCACAAAGGAGGCAGTGGCTACAGTAGCCTTATTCGTTGATGCAGGCATACCTGCAATGAACCAAAGTGTCTTGCTTAAGGGGGTAAATGATGATGTGGAAACCCTCGAGGAGCTTTGCAACAAGCTCATCTTCTCGAGGATAAAACCTTACTATCTTTTTCAGGGTGATCTTGTGCAAGGAACCTCTCACTTCCGTGTACCACTGGAAAGAGGCCTTGCCATAGAAAAGGAGCTGAGAAGACGCCTTTCAGGTCTTGCCATGCCCCTTTATGCAGTAGACCTGCCTCAGGGAGGGGGAAAAGTCCCCCTCACTGAAGGGTATCTACAGGAGAGCAACAGTTGCTCTGTTTGGAACTTCACCACAGTGGAAGGAAACAAGCGAAGTTATCCCAAATCTTGATATTACTTGGCGTTGATCAGATCCAGGACATCTTGGACTGCCTTGGATGCAAGTTCTTTGCGCCTCTGTTCATACACAACAGGATCAACAACGAGTTCCTCTTCCTCATCGCTTATGATTTCCAGGACATCTTGGACTGCCTTGGATTTCATCTCAGCACTCTGCTGTTCATACATTTCTGGCTCCACAATCACTTCTGGCTTAGCACCGTCTATTATCGCAAGAACGTCTTGGAGCGCCTTTGCTGTAATCTCTTTGCGCTTCTGTTCATACACTTCTGGTTCGATAACTACTTCTGGCTCAGCAGC
>CAZPOJ010000491.1:0-1418 GCA_964588005.1 uncultured Sphaerochaeta sp. | reverse complement strand
AAACAGGCGCAGAACTTGTTCTGGATGCTTGGGGTGGAATGGACCCTGGTCACATCATAGCCAAGCTGGCTCTTGAGTATCGAATACTGGGTTTCTGATGCATCCCTGAGATGATAGATCCTGTCCACCTCCTCCGGCCCGAAATCCTCTGAGGATGCGATGCTGCAGAAACCCTTCAGGTCTACATCCTTCTGCCATTTGGCATAGTCGTGTTCGACAGAAAGGGTATCGCCTTCCTCCCTGAGCGAGATGTACTTGGCCAGAGCCTGGGGAACAACCGGTCTCTTCCCCCTTTGTATCTCTGCCTTCAGGACCTTGGTGGCCTTCACTGTCTTTGCGATGAGGGAAAGGGCCCGCTGGGATCCATTGGAAGCGTCAAAGAAAAGATTGATGAAGGCTTCTTCCGGGTGCTGGCGAAAGAGTCTTTTCTTTTGTGACAGGCCGAACAGGCCTTTTTCACCGAGTGCATAGGGGACACGCCATCGTATTGTCTCGCTATGCTCTGCCACCATCTGTGCATGGCCGAAGGTGTCAGAGGGCAGCATGACCACATAGGGATATCCAAGGCCGTTGAGCCGCTCAAACACATCATGGGTGCAGAAGGCCCTATCAAGAATGACGCCCTCAACCTGGATCCCATGGGAGGAGAGCAGGGCCGCCATCTTCTGGAAAGCCTTGGAATCGACCTTACCCCCATTGGATACCGTGTAGGTGATAGGTCTGCCGTCCTCTGCGTTGACCGCATACATGTAGCTTACGATATTGGAGTTCATCCTTGATTTGGCATGGCCCTTCTCCGCCAGATCACAAGCGAGCGCATCACAGTTGTTGTTGCTGCCGTCAATGCTGATCCAGGCTTTCGTCACACCTCTTTTTTTGCATGCTTCAACCCATTGCGACCTGAAGGCCGCATTGTCGTTCTCAGTGACCTTGCCCTGGAAGAAGTCGGAGAGCCAGGAATCACTCGGGCAATCCTTTGAGAAGATGACTCGCTGAGCCATCCTTTCAGGAAAATGCATGGATACATCAGATTGTTCAAGGATGGAGTACATCGCATAATCCATGAGGATGTTGCCGTACAAGGGGCCATAAGCATTCTGGAGAATCTGGTAGAGACCGGTCTCATAGCCGATGCCAAGGGTAAGTGCATAGAGACCTGCATGGAGGATATGCTCGGGAAGCTTGTCACTTCCATAGTGCTCATTCCACAGGTTGGGATAGAGATATTTGAAGGTATCATTGGGATGCATCATGGTCTCACTTGTTGCACGGCCGATGACTTTTCGCTTGCTCTTTCTTACAGGGGTATCCCCTGAGATGAAGACGAAGACTCTCCCGTCACTCTTGTTGATATATGATCCTGCGGGCTGTGGAATCTCTTTCAGTTCCCAATAGATGTGTGCCATAAAACCCTCCAA
>CAZPOJ010000490.1:0-1424 GCA_964588005.1 uncultured Sphaerochaeta sp. | reverse complement strand
CCATCAAAGACAAATAAGAATGGAATCCACAACGATCCAAAGGAATCGAAGCGGGCGAATATCAGGACCCCTACCACAAACGGCATGATAAAGCCCGCCACTCCACGGTTAAGCAGATCAAGGGAGCTTTCACTGATACGGATTCTATAGAACTTCACCGCCAGCAAGGCAAGCAACAGGGAGAGGGTATTCAGGGCAACCACCGAGTAGAACATCGGAGGAATAGATTGGAAGACTACCCAAGCGGCAAAGAAGCCGCTGACTATCATCCACAAGGCATCAAAACACACAAGAGTGACTAATCGTCTGATGCGTTTTGTTGCAATACTAGCCACTTGTACCTCGTATTTTTTGTATGATTAATCGTATTTAGACAGACCTGCCCCAACCCAGCCTAAGCTGGTACCATGACCTATTGGGGAACCTCTTCGCCAGGACGAACCTACAGCTGAAAGGATTAAAGCCTACAGGAACCATATATGATATGAGAATTATATAGATTCTGTTATTCGTTAAGTAAAGCTATCATAGCATCCTTCAAACAGCGTGTAAACACAAAAATAGCAGGTTTCCCCAACATTAGTCAGAAGCGTGTCATATCAGGCATATTTAAGCCTATTTTGCTATAAACTCCCGACTTCTTGTACTTACACCTACATTTCTTACCTATCAGAGCCTACAAACTCCACAGGCATGCTAACCTTACGAATCTCATTTGCAAACTCAAAGGCCACCATGACCCTTGAACTTCTTCTATCAACCCTCAGTATCGTACCATGCAGATCCATCAAAGGACCTTCCAACACCTTGACCGGCTGCCCTTCCTTGAACTCAACCTTCGAGGGCTTGATCGTCCCCTTGTTGCCCATAATCCAAGCAGCATACTGCAAATCTGCCCCCTGCAGGGCAATAGTCCTGTCCAGGTTACGAAGGAAGCCGTAGCAGCCTGGGACCCGTCTGACCTCATGAGCACGATCTTGCAGATCGAGCTCAGTGCAGACCATCAGGTACCCAGGGAGGATGGGCTGGTCTGTGACCAGCTTCTTCCCCTTCCTTCGTTCGAACATGCGTCTTTGGGGGTAGAAGACCTTCACATCGTTTAGGTCTCCAAACTCCCTACCAAAGTACTTGTTCAGGTGAGCTCGTACCTTAGCCTCACCCCCTGTCCTACATGCAATACAATAATACTTCATTGTCGCCCATAGTATATCTTTGATGCGAAAGTGTCACTAGACACCAAAGGCTGTTTCCAATGCACTTCTCATCCCTCTACTTTCAGGAGTCTTCCCTGTCCACTGCTGTATACCAAGGATCCCTTGGTTCACCAGCATACCCAAGCCATCGACAAGGGTGCAGCCAGCATCCTCCGCTCTCTGTAAAAACAACGTTCGCACAGGATTGAATACAACATCACAAGCAATTAG
>CAZPOJ010000489.1:0-1430 GCA_964588005.1 uncultured Sphaerochaeta sp. | reverse complement strand
TTGTCATACACACCGGCCTC
Organism: uncultured Sphaerochaeta sp.; assembly: GCA_964588005.1. Classification (GTDB taxonomy): domain Bacteria; phylum Spirochaetota; class Spirochaetia; order Sphaerochaetales; family Sphaerochaetaceae; genus Sphaerochaeta. The sequence continues at coordinate 1,410 of CAZPOJ010000489.1, read as the reverse complement.
TTGCAAATCCTCAAGCCATCGACCAACTTGCCTCAACGCTGCTGCATTGATGTGATAATGCTGTATGTCCACCCTCTCTATGTTTGGGATGGCGTCTAGTGGAGTACTCTTGTCAGTAACTACTGCTTGAGGTTCATACTTAGGTGCCTGTAGCATTGCAGGCTCATGGGTCGAATCATTCCCGATGAATGTGTAAGTGTTCCCTTCCGCATCATACTCTGTGAGTTCTCCCAAATAGTATAATTGCGAATACGCATCAAGAAACAGTTCAAGATCTGGAGGATTACCAAATGCCAGGAAATAGCTTCCTCGCTTGTAGAGAGTTCTTCTCACAACAGGAAATGTTGTCTTTAAGATAGAGAAAATTGGCATCCGCTTCTTTATGATGGTGCTGTCGTATGCCTTATCGCTATTCAAGACATTGCTGAACTCCTCCTTGTACTCGGAGGAGAATCTTCCCTTATGTTTCATCACCCTCATTTCAGGATACTGTTTGAAAGGGGTATAATCACCTGTCCACTTATAATTGCTATAAGGAGGGTCAGTAATGGTAACAGAGTATCCATTATCAAGGAAAAGCTTCGGAAGCACTAGGGCGGCTTCATTATGCTTATCGACAAGCTTATCGCTAGAGCGCGCATTTATTGCATCCAAGGTATACTCATAACCGCCCATCATCGCAGGTGTCCCAAGAATGGTGTTTCCCCCAAACGAAATGGTGTCTGGATAATACACAAATCCCTCGTACTGCTGTTGAAGTTCAGGGAACTGTTCGAGAATAATTGGGAAGTAATAGCTGAAAGCCTTATCAAGGAAGAGGAAAACCACATTCTTCCCTTCTTTGGAAAGATGGAAGAAAGGTTCCACCCCTGAAGAATCACCAGAGAGGGCTTCTGCTTCCATAACATTCTTTTTATGCGCCTTGAACTCCCGTTGTATGGTAGTGCAAGAAACCAGTCCGCTCACCCCTGATGCAAGGGTGATGATGGTTAGCAAGGTCGTAAGGTAGTGCGCCTTTCTCAAGTGCAATAAAATTAGGCTGATGATCATTATTACCAGCAATATGACAAAAGGTGCCACAGTATACAGCCTGTCGGCATCCAACAGATGAGGCATATCAAATTCCAGCAATCTACTGACCAGGCCATAATCACCTTTGAATACAAACAGATTGACCAAAGCTATCAATGCAAAACAACTAAGCAAGAAGGAAATGATAGCCTTCATCTTCTTATTGGCAACCACATAGATGAAACTAGCCCAGACCACCCACAAGCCAAAGAAGATGGTTGCAGTATTGGCCACATAGGATAGGGGATTTTCCACTATCCCAACAAAAGAGAATTCGATGGGAGAGGAAACGATGAGATTTGCAGGAACCACTACCCCATTGAGCAAGAAGAGCAACAA
>CAZPOJ010000488.1:0-1434 GCA_964588005.1 uncultured Sphaerochaeta sp. | reverse complement strand
AGGTCGCTGAGGTCGATAAGCCTGCAGTTGTAGCACCTGTGGAGGTCGCTGAAGTCGATAAGCCTGCAGTTGCAGCACCTGTAGAGGTTGCTGAGGTCGCTGAAGTCGAAAAGCCTGCAGTTGCAGCACCTGTAGAAGTCGCTGAAGTCGAGATGCCTACTGAGCCCGCACCTGTGAAGGTTGCCGATGAGCCTGTTATTGTTGCACCTGCAGAAGTCCCTGAGGCTGGTAGTCGATTTAAGACGACCCTTACCCTCGGTACTGGATTTAGTTATACCAACGATACCATTAACGATACTTCTGGGGTACCCCCTCTGACGTTTGAAGATTGGAACATCGCGATGGAGCTTGGCTTGCAGCTTAAGAATATCGTTTCCCTGAACAAGACAGTGGGTCTTGGTCTGGATGTAGGACTTGCTTATACGCCGTATCTTTCCACTGATTTCAGTACAAAGCGGTTTGATTTTACTCATACCGGTACTCTTTCTCTTGCTCCCATGTTGAATGTTCAGCTTGATGAGGAAGGAAAGTTTGGCCTGAATCTTGGAACTGGTGGATTTGTAACCTATGGTCCTGATTTCAATTCTACAAAGAATAAGAATTATATGGCAGGTTTGTTTACCCAGTTCGGGCTTGGCTATCATTTTGACAGCAAGTTCTCCATGGGATTCAATACCAGGTTCAGTTTAGTCTTGACTGAAACATCTGTTCCTATGTTTGTTGATAGCAAGGTCTATCTTGGATATTCCTTCTAGATAAGGATTGGTTTTCAATAAAGGGCCCAGCAATGGGCTCTTTTTTGAGCCATTTTCAGCCACATACAGAAGGTGAGGGGTATACGGTTGTACAGAATACTCTTCCTCTCATATGGTAAGAAAGTGGTGTATACTAGGGTGCTTCACCAAGGGGGAACGGATAGGATTCCTTTGGTATTAGTTGCTCTAAGCATAGATTAGCGAGTGTTCACTTGTTTTTTTAGAATGGTAAGTATACAGTGTTTGAGGTATAGTTTACTATTTACAAGGAAATGTTAGAAGAGGAGTTTATATGATGAAGAGACGTAGTTTATTACTTGTTGCCTTGGTGCTGTTTTCAGTATCCTTGTTTGCCGCACCAATAATAGTGACGTGGGAATGGATGCATGAAGATCCTCTGGTGACAACTTTCCGCTATCAGGTTGATGGTGAAGATGATGACAAATGGACTGTTGTTGATGCTTCAGTTACCAGCTATGAGATGAAAGGCCTCGATAGTACAAAAGCATATACACTCTATCTTCAACAGTCCTATGATGGAATTAATTTTAGTGAAAGCTCTAAAGAAGTTGCAAGTCGAATGCCCTTGTCAGAGCTTGAAACTGCTGTAGCTCTTGAAGACCAAAGTGAAGAGCTTGCCGCTATAGAGGATGCTGCTACAGAGGATGCTGCTACAGAG
>CAZPOJ010000487.1:0-1444 GCA_964588005.1 uncultured Sphaerochaeta sp. | reverse complement strand
GCTGCCGAAAAGTGTGCGACAACAATACAATCGGGCTTGGTCCTGTCGTACCAGATCTTAAAGTCTTTAGGACCATGGGAGTGGGTTGCAAGATACCGCATCAAAGATGCATTGGCTTGTGAATCACTTCGGGGATTGACGAACTTCTCCAGCCGGGGGAAGTGGAGTTGCATCCTCCAGTTATGTTTGCTGATCCAGTTGACCACTGGTGCGTTGCACACCTCCAGAAGGAGGTTGTCAACAACTGTGGAGTGTCCCAGGTCTTCAAAGGCGTCTGCAAGTGCCTTGGCAGGGGTGATGTGGCCTTTGCCTGCATCGACATACAAAAGTGCTATTTTCATGGTTGTTTTAGAGTATGCGAAAAGGGGAGCAACAGCAAGCTCTTCTGCTACTCCAACTCCCTACGCTTTTTATTCCATCTTGCAACCTCGTCAAGTATATCCAAGACAAAAGCGGTGCTGCTGAAGTGCAGGGGAAGGGCTGCAAAGCGCTTTTCCATCTCTTTTTGCTCTTCTACGTCTTGGTAGAATGTAGTGAGGATATCGATCTGTTTTTTAGTCTTGTTCTCGCTCCATCCTACCTGGTACTTGTTCAAGAAAGTGGTGGTATCCCGTGCTGCATAGAGCAGATCGGATACCAGGAAGGGGCGAGCTAAGGCCATGCTCTCCATCAGGGCATTGGCTCCTGCCTTGCCCACTTGCACATCGCAGGCATAGATATATTCGCCGATGTTGTTGATAAAGCCAGGGGTGTGGAGGGAGAAGTTCGGATACAAGCTTTGGAAAAGTGCAAACCTCTTCTTGGTAAAGGGGGTGAGCTTGCCCACTACAACAACCTGCCAGGGGAGAGCTCGCTTGGCCACTTCATAGACAAATTCCGTATTGCCGATGCCTTCCCCTCCAAAGTTCTGGAGAATGGTAAACGTGTCATCGAGGCCAAGGAGGGTCCTAGCCTCCTCCCTGGTAAGTTTGGGATGATCTTCGATGGAGCCTTTCAGGGGGAATGGAGAGACCTTGACCCTATCGGGGGGGTGTCCCTTTGCCAAGAGGAGGTCCCTCCCGACAAAGGTGGGGATATACATGAGGTCGAGCTTCTTGTTGAACCCTGCTGTGGGGTTGTTGAAAACATCCGCAGCATAGCTGAATACAGGGATGGGGAGATTTAACTCTTGTACAATGGGGGTGATGATATTTGCACCAAGAAAGTTGGTACAGAGGATGAAGTCTGGTTGTGTTTTTGTGTACCATGCGAGAAACGCCCGCTTTGTATGACGCCTTACCATAAGAAAACGAATAAGGTGCGTCATCATCTTGGTGTCAAGAATCTGATGAAAAGGGCCTTCCAAGCGAGAGTGCCTGAGCATGAAACGCCACTCCCTCTTGCAGAATGAGCCCCAGAAAGGGGTTTCGATAACGAGAAACATATCCTCAACCAGGGCCCGGTG
>CAZPOJ010000486.1:0-1445 GCA_964588005.1 uncultured Sphaerochaeta sp. | reverse complement strand
GATTCTGGCTCTGCACCATTTGAGATACGGAACACAAGTTCATCCTTGCCAACTGGTGCAGGAGCAGGAGCTGCTGCTAGTAAAGGTCTTGGAGCACCAGCGGTAGGCTTAATTGCTTGTCTTTCAACTCCCCATGCCAAAGCGACTGTCTCTTTTGGTGATCTCAATTCATACGTATTGCCTGCATAGTCAGCATACCAAAGATTGAATCTCCTTTCCTCTGGAGCTGTTATGCTCTCTTGTACCGATAGGTTCTCGATCGTTTCCCCTGTCACCACATATGCCTTGAGCAGGATGGGTTCCTCCAGGTTTTCCGCATAGCTACTGCCTGTCAGGGGGTTGGTGATGCTGATGAAGTCTACGACAACAAGAAAACGATTATTTCTATAATCATATAAGAAATGCCATTCTACAGATGCTTTAAGAGCCTTATTCTTGATTGCCTCGTTACACATGATGATCTCTTTCCTAATGGTATCCTCATCACCTATGGTGGAGAAATCAAGGGTAAGAGGAATCCGATCAAAGGGAACTTGCTTGTCTGTGCTGGAGATAGAAAGAGACCAGAGGCGTGCATTGCGGTCATACGATGTACTGCTAATCGGTAAAGAACTGCTGGCAATGGCGCGAGAACGCACAAGATTAGCCAATGCTTTATTCTTATATCCATCAAGGACTCCCACTTCCTTCCAATAGTATGCCTGCAGTTCTGATTCTATCTTTTCCCATTCAGCCTGAATCGCATTGTCAAGCCGATCGTACTCCTTATCTCTCCTATTCTCAAACAGATCATCGGTCTCCCATATTTCGGGCTCCATTGCAAAATAAGCATCAATTTCATCTGAAAACTGGAGGATCAGCGTATCCTCCACTTCTGAATAATGAAGATCTATCCTATCCCTGAAAGCCTCTGTATAAAGACCAATATAGGAGAGGGTCTTCATAGATACAAAGGGATCATCACTTTGAGATCCCATCTGCAGATACCCCAGTTCATTGTTTCCACTGGATGTTGCCGTAAAAAGGCACAAGGCAAAGACTAAGGACACTACAAGAAAGCGCTTCATTTTCATACTTCCTCCAATGATCTGGGAGAGTTGCATAATCCAAAAAAATTGGTATCAAGTTTACAGAGCAACAAGCAGAACACATCCCAAGCTGTTTCATACACCCATCAGCCTATAGAAACATGCTCAAAGACTACATGGTAGACTACCATGGTTTTAGGAAGGTCTCTACATAACTTTCTCAAAATATTATCTTGGAGTCATATGATCCACGCTGAATTCTACCCGATTAACCCTTACAGAGCATAATGCAAAATGGTTTCTGTAGGATCTGGACTACATAGCAAACAGTTACAGGTGATGGATTTTGTATACTTTTCCAAAGCTCTCCACCCCCTGTCCAACATTGACACTCCCCTCTTTTTCGAGTATTCCTTA
>CAZPOJ010000485.1:0-1445 GCA_964588005.1 uncultured Sphaerochaeta sp. | reverse complement strand
CTGTAAAAGAGTATAGGGCAAAGAACTCCTTAGTGCAACGCAAATAATAAAGATGTCCTCCAGCTACTACCGAGGCTTTAACGGAGGAAGGCAAACCCCTTGGCTTGTCTTTGTATCGTACTATTGCAAGCTCCCCCTTATCCCTGTCAATCGGTACCCGTTCCTAGTGATTTGTGCTATACTTGGTGAGTATATTTTCAAGGGAGATCCAATGGCATATGAAGTAACGGCTACAAGGAAAAGACCCCAACTATTTGACAACCTTGTGGGTCAGGAATTTGTAGTCTCAACCATCAAGAATGCGATCGAGCAGAAACGAATTGCACACGCATATCTCTTCAGCGGTCCAAGAGGCGTCGGCAAGACCTCTTCGGCGCGTATCCTTGCCCGTGCCTTGAATTGTGAGGGAGGACCCACGCCTCTGCCTTGTGGGGTCTGTGCAAACTGTAAGGAGATTACCCGAGGCAACAGTGTCGACGTCATTGAGATCGACGGAGCGAGTAACACCAGCGTCAACGACATACGCCAGATCAAGGACGAGGTCCTATTTCCCCCCCAGACAAGTCTCTACAAGATATATATCATAGATGAGGTGCACATGCTCTCCACCAGTGCGTTCAACGCCCTGCTGAAGACCATTGAAGAACCCCCTTCTTATATCATATTTATCTTTGCCACCACTGAACCACAAAAGGTTCCTGCAACCATACGATCGCGGTGCCAGCAGTTCCACTTCCAGCTCATCGACCTGCACACCATCAAGGCCTGTCTTGCCGAGGCTGCACAGGAAATGAAGGTACAGGCCGATGACGACGCCCTCTTCTGGATAGCAAAGGAGTCCACAGGCTCCATGCGTGATGCCTATACCCTGTTTGACCAGGTACTCTCCTTTTCCAGCGACCATATTACCTTGGAGCAGATCAGCGACAAGCTGGGTCTGGTCGGTATTGACCAGATTACCGAGATCGTAGGCTTCCTGCTTGCAAATGCAAACCAACAAGCTTTTACTGCTGTGCAGAACCTCCTGGACAACGGTATCTCCATAGAGCAATGCATCAAGGATTTCACCCAGTTCTTCAGAAGCCTCCTTCTTATGAAGGAAGGGATAACCGAAGAGGCTATCCTGGGAATCCAGACTGAGCGCATACCGCTGGTCATACGAGGAGCATACACCAAGGAGCAGCTGGAAGCTGCCCTGGAGATGTTCCTCAAGCTCTACAGGGATATCCGCTTCTCCCTAAACCCACGCTTTGAACTTGAGCTGGCCATTAGCCGCCTCGCCTCCCTGCCCTACCTTGCCTCACCTACAGAACTGGTGCGCAAACTTGCCTCCCTCAAGGAGGACCTGCTCAGTGGCAAGGTCAGTGTAGGTCAGCCAGCTCCTGCTCCAAGAGTAGCAGAGCCTGTTCCTGCCTCTAGGGTAGCCGAGCCTGTTCCCGCCCCAA
>CAZPOJ010000484.1:0-1447 GCA_964588005.1 uncultured Sphaerochaeta sp. | reverse complement strand
CACAAAAAACAGCTGGTCGGAGAATTCCTGCACTGACCGGGTAAAGAACTCCTGATCTGTTTCAGCGGTTTTCACCCTTGTTGGTTCAAGGCTTTTTGCCTCCTGTATTCCAGCTGCACCAAGCAGGGCAGTGATGAGCAGAAACAGAAGAGTGACTCTATATTTTTTCATAAGACCTCCAAGAAATAGTATTCTGTACAGTATAGGGCATCGCTATACGGTTTCAACCTGCAAGCAGAAAACTCAAGGGAATTGTGATGATCCCCAGGATGGTGGAGATAATGACCATGGTGCTTCCGAAATCTGAAGGAACCCCATAGCGGATAGGAAGCACCGAGGTAAACACTGCAGAGGGGAGGGTGGATGCTACAAGGACAACGCTCCTGCCCAAGCCGGTGATGCCAAAAATACGGGTTGCCAAGAGAGCGAACAGGAACCCTCCTACAAACCTGATGACAAGTCCCCCACCAATATGCCAATTCAGATGCCACTTGGTGCTTTTCAGGGAGACCCCTAGGGTAAAGGCTGCCAAAGGGGGCGCGGCCCCTCCGGCAAATTCAAAGGTAGTGACAAGGGCTTGGGGAATGGTAAGTGCTGTGATCCTAAAAAAGAACCCGGCAAAGATAGCCCATAGGATAGGGGATTTGACGATGGTCCCAAAAGACTGCCTGGTAAGTCCCCCTGTGATAATCAGTATTCCCAAGGTAAATATGAAGATTGTCTGGATCTGGTCGTAGATGACTATGAGATTCATAGCAGGCGTCCCTCCCCAGAGTTGCATCAGGGGGATGCCCAAAAAGCCTGAGTTCATGAAGATCAACGAGGGCATGAAGGAGCGCTTGTCCAGCTTGAAAGCTGTTGCGTAGAGGAATGAGGTGAGGGCGAGCAAGGCGGCTACCAAGGTGGTCGCCCCCGCTAGGTCCAGGACTAGGGATGCGTGTATGTCGCTGTTGTACAGGGATATGAAGATGAGGGCAGGCATGAACAGGTCGGTGATGATTACCACCAGCGTATCCAGCTTTATAGAGTACAACTTGGAAAAAACATATCCGCCCAACGTAAGGGCCAAAATGGGCAACATCTGCATGAATGAGTAGAGTACCATGGTTGAGACTATAGGCAATGGGTGCAAAGAAAGCAAGTTGGGATAAGGTTTGCTCGTAAGGAGTCGGTCCCTCCATAGACAATGTCTTGTATTTCCAGCAAAACCTATATGTAGCAGACCTAAAACAGAAATATCTCCACTTATACATACAAATCTCTGTTCTTAGTGGTATTTCTCCTCTATAATTGGGTTTATAACTTGCACAATTAAGGGAGACTTTTTCAGTATATGATTCAAGATACCGCTGAAAAAATGCTTAGGAAAAGCAAAGTTGGAAAACTTGGAAATAAAAGAATATTCATCTTGCATTTGGTTCTTGTAGGTGTCACAGTCTTCTCGTTT
>CAZPOJ010000483.1:0-1453 GCA_964588005.1 uncultured Sphaerochaeta sp. | reverse complement strand
CTGTTAGGGGCAAAGTCAAATACATAACATTCTTCCTTGATAATTTCCTTACCTGCAGTCCAGGGTGATTGAACTCGAAAGGCCGCCTGGAAGTAGGATTCAGGTTGCTTGAGATTCCTCAGCATGAAAATCCCTGTCCAAGGCTTTACAGTTACTCCCGTTGTCAACTTTCCACAGGTAAGTGTGATGGTCTGAGTTTTCAATGGATCTTCCATCGCTCTCTCAACTGGGATCATTGCTTCTGCACCCTGTCCAGCCTCACTTCCTGCTGCTACTACCGCCCTGTATGAGTGGTAAAAGCTATTCTGCTTTTGTTTCAGCAGATTTTTCATCGCATAGCAGGAATCGACTGAGGGCATATACCAGAGTGTGTGGTTGAGTACCTGTCGGAGTCTAATATCGGAGAAAGGAAACGGTGATCTTCGCCCAGTTTTCAGGTCCTCCGCCGATGTCTCGAAGTACTGGCCCCGAAGCAGGTCCAACCATTTTTGCACATAAGCTTCAAAAACAAAGCGTGCTTCCTTCTTTTTCCCTTCGGTAGAAAAAAAGACATTCAAGTCGAATTCGTTGAACTCACCCTGCATGGCAATCTTTCTGATTGCCTCAGGCATCTTGTACGTGAGCATTACCATCCGAGGAAGAGCAGCATATGGATTTGATCCTTGGGAATCATCCCATTCTTCCTTTGCTCTCTGTTCATCGGAATACGTCCATGAGAAAATCTGTTCTTCTATGAATTCACCAGAATTGATTGCCCTGAAGGGAGTTCCTGATAGGAATAAATAATGGCTTGTTGATATGGGGAGGAAGGACTCGTCATATACACTGTCGGGGTCATACTTTTCTTCTTCAAGCCGCTCAATTTCTTGTTCGTCATCTTCCTTCTCGAACAGCTCCTTCGCTTTTTCTCTCCAAGCACCGAAATGGTACTCGTCGAATATTACCAGATCCCAGTGAGTTGCATGTATCCATTCATTATGAGCCTTGATGGTTCCCGTTGCCCTATCAACACCAAGGAGGTCCTGAAACGAGCCGAAGCAAACTATTGGTTTGTTTTTATCGGCAAAAGCGTATTGTTCATCAATGTCATCAGTGAAAAGTGTCGACACTGTGGGACGTGAGATAAACTGCCACCCTTCGAAATCAACATGGGTCGAAAGGTCATCTCTCCAGGCTCCCTTTACTGCTGGTTTAAACGTGAGAACTAGAATCTTCTTGTAATCCATTATTTTGGCAAGTTGATAGGCTGCAAAGGTCTTTCCAAAGCGCATCTTCGCATTCCAGAGATACTTGGGGATTCTTCCACTCCCATCCTGCTCTGCTGATTCATAATATGCTTTGGTTTGCACAACGGCATCCTCTTGCTCAGGACGCATCTTGAAATCAAGAGTACGGTCGGTTGCTGTCACCAGCCTGTGCTTGACAGCATGTACAGCCTTTTTCAGTTCCTCGA
>CAZPOJ010000482.1:0-1459 GCA_964588005.1 uncultured Sphaerochaeta sp. | reverse complement strand
CACTTCAGGCACCTTCCTGTAGTAGACAAGGATAAGCTTGTTGGGATGATCTCTATCGGAGATGTGGTAAAGCTCGTCTTGAAGGAGCGTGATTTCCAGATTGGCGAACTTGAGCAGTACATTACCAGTCCCTACTGACCCACGCTCGCTTATTTTCTTGTAACCCGCACAGCACCTCTTGATGAGAGTTGCCGTGTGGGTTTATTGTTTGTACCTTACCAATAGGAGAATAATATGGACCAAGATAAAAAAATACAGTTGAAAGAGATCATAAGCAAGCTTCATGGCGGAGCTTCACCGGAGTCGGTAAAAGAGGAGTTCCTGCGTGAGTTCGGATCAGTCAGTGCAGAGGAGCTTGCCGCAGCAGAGAAGCAGCTTATGGAAGAGGGAATGCCCCTAGAACAGGTACAAAACCTCTGTGATGTGCATGCTTTTGTCTTTGAGGACAATCTGCAGGCAGTAGGAAAAGACAAGCAGGTGGACACCACCCCCGGTCATCCGGCCTTTGTCTTCAAGGGTGAGAATACCGGACTGAAAGCATTCCTTGCAAAGGAATTCGAGCCTGCCTTATCAGCCTTTACCAAGGATGATTCGGAGAAAAACAACAAAGACCTGGTGCAGGCAGTAAAAAGTCTCTCCAAGTTGCATGTGCACTACCAAAGAAAAGAAAACCTGCTCTTCCCCTACTTGGAGAAGGCGGGAATTACAGCACCTCCCAAGGTGATGTGGGGTGTAGACGATGAGATTCGGGCCCTGTGGAAGGAGGCCCTTGCAGACCTTCCCACCAAGGGTAGGGAAGTGTTGCCAGTGGTGGAGAAGCTTTTGGAGCAGGTCAAGAGCATGATAACCAAAGAGGATAACATCCTCATGCCGATGCTGCTTGAAAACCTTGATGCAGATGATTGGCTCACCGTAGCTCGTGACAGTGCCGATATCGGGTACTGCTTCAACGGTGGCATTGAGGGCGCTTCCCCTAGTGATGCTCTCGCCTGGTATCGTTGGAATTTCAGCCTGAGCGGAAAAAGTGATGTCCTTGAGCAGTCAGGGGATACAGTGACTCTACCCAGTGGAGCCTTTACCCTTGAGGAACTGACATGCATGCTCAACACCTTGCCCGGTGACATTACCTTTGTAGGCAGGGATGACAGGGTACGGTACTTCTCAGAAGGGAAAGAACGGGTCTTCCCAAGGACACGCAGTATCATAGGACGGGAAGTTGCGCACTGTCACCCTCCGAAGAGTCTGCATATTGTAGAGAAGCTGATTGAAGAATTTAAGGCGGGTAGAAAGGACGAAGAGTCCTTCTGGCTGCAGAGGGGCAACCAGTTTGTTATGATTCGCTACTATGCAGTTCGCTCTGAGGGTGGCGAGTATCTTGGTGTCATGGAAGTGACTGAAGAGATTTCAGCACTCAGAAGTCTCGAAGGTAACAAGCTGCTTGCAGATTGACCTTTTCAAG
>CAZPOJ010000481.1:0-1467 GCA_964588005.1 uncultured Sphaerochaeta sp. | reverse complement strand
TTGCGCAAATATTTTATACATTTTTTCTTGAATTTCTTTTATGGGCATTGTATACTGAAGATAATTTTCTATAAAGGTATACAAAATGGCACGCAAAAAGAAAGTTCGCTTGCAGGATATAGCCGAGAAAACGGGCTTCTCTATTTCCACGATCTCACATTTTATAAACAAGACGAGAAATATTGATGAGACGACCCAAGAGATCATTATGAAGGCTACCCAGGAACTGGGCTATCAGATTCCCTCCAAACGGACCCATTTTTCAAAATCCAAGTGCATTGGCGTTGTCATCTCGGATATACGCGTTGACTTCTTTGACGAACTTATCAGGGAATTGGAGGGCATTGCCTATGATGAAGGGTATCAAATCATAATAATGGATAGTGAGGAAAATCCTGAAAAGGAGATCAATTGCATAAAGACCCTGATCAAGGCAGATGTGGTAGGCATCATTGTAGCTCCATGTGACACAAAGGCTGATTTCTCATTTTGTGCCAACATTCCTCTCGTGCAAGTGGATAGGAAGATAGACAGCGACCTGTTCGACTTTGTTGGTATCGACAACATGATGGCTACGTACAACCTTACCAGAAAGATCATTGGAAAAGGAAAGAAGAACATTGGCCTGATAACCTTCACCGACAAAAACTATTGTGCAAGGGAGAGGCGTAAGGGCTACCGCCTGGCAATGATAGAAAACAACCTCTACAAGGATGAGAATATTCTCGAAATTGAATATGACGGAGATACCATCCATTCCAACATCAGTAAGTTCATCTCTGGCAATCCTGATATAGACACCCTCATCTGCACCAGCTCCAACATCTGCTATGAGGTGCTGGGTAAGATCAACAGGTTGGGTGATAAGAATCATATCAAGTACGTCAGCACCTTCGACAACAACAAGTGGCTTGACCATGTTGCATTTCCAGTCGACGCCATAACCCAGCCCATCACAAACATTGCAATGACAGCAATAGAGTTGCTGAAAAACAAGATAACACAAGGTCACACGATGAATACAAGCAGGAGAATTATTCTCAACTGCAGCATTGAAGGACGCTCGTCCCTTTTCAGGGAAGACGATAGTGATGAAATACAGTTCTTGAATTGAACAAACCACTACAAAATAAGGAATAATGCAATGGTAGACAAACAGGTAAAAAAGATGATTCTTGATGGAGAAGCGGTGTTAGGTATTGAACTTGGGTCAACCAGGATCAAGGCAGTGTTGGTCAACAGGGAGAACGAACCTATAGCCCAAGGTGGCTCTGACTGGGAAAATACTCTTCTGGATGGGTATTGGACATACTCCCTCAGTGATGTATGGAAAAACCTTGCTACATGTTTTTCAAATCTGAAAAAGGATGTGCAGGAAAAGTTCGGTATCCCCCTTACAAAAACCAAGGCACTGGGCATCAGCGCCATGATGCATGGCTACCTGGCCTTTGATAAGGGGGGGAACCT
>CAZPOJ010000480.1:0-1471 GCA_964588005.1 uncultured Sphaerochaeta sp. | reverse complement strand
AAGGAGATCTTCTGGTACATGGCTGTCTCCATTGTGATGCTCGGAGGGGCAGGACGCGCCTTTGGACTTGACTACTGGGTCATGCCCTATTTGAAGAAAATCTGGAACAAGACGCCAATAGCAAAGAAAACCTACCTCTTCATGGGTGAGCCTGAATTCACTAAAAAACAGATGAAACGCAAGCTATCCATGAACCAGGAAGGCTAGGATGCTGGACCTGTATGAACCTGCACTCAGGCTTGAACTCAAGCGTGTGCAGGCAACTATTGAAGAGACGGTAGAAAGCTCCCATGCTTTTATCCGCACGCTCCTACGCTCTCATGTAGAGTCGGGTGGCAAGATGTTGCGCCCGGCTCTGGTGCTCCTCTGTTCGCGCCTGGGCGAGGGTTCCAACCGGGACCAGGCTATCAAGGTTGCCAGTGTATTGGAGATGATTCACCTCGCCTCCCTCGCCCATGATGATATCATCGACTCCGCCAAGACTCGTCGCGGTGTCCCCACCCTCTTTGCCCAGCGGGGGGCAAAACAGGCTGTGCTTGCAGGAGACTACCTGCTTGCCCGTGCCCTTGCCCTGGTCTCGGAAGAGGAGCAGGAAGAAGGCATGGATGCGCGTGTGGTTTCCAATGCCCTTGCGCGACTGTGTGAAAGCGAACTGGAGCAGGATGCCGGACAGGGAGACTACTTCATATCCAAGACGACGTACTTCCGTAGGATAGGGGGCAAGACCGCAGCCTTGTTTGCTCTCAGCTGCTACGCAGGAGCGTCGGTGGGCAAGCTCTCTGCACACGAGCGGATGGTTTGCCACCGCATTGGGTACACCATGGGCATGGCCTTCCAGATTCAAGACGATATCCTTGATTATGTGGGAGAGCAAACCAAGCTTGGCAAGCACACCGGCAAAGACCTCAGGGAGGGTATCCCCACCCTGCCCTTGCTGTTTGCCCTGGAGAGAGAAGCGGCAATGCCAGAAAAAGAGAGAGAGCTTACGCTGTTGCTCTCTGCACAAGACAAACCCCTTTCCAAGAGTCGCTCTGCCAAGGCTGTTGCATTGGTAGTTCTCCTAGGCGGTGTACAAAAAGCTTATTCTACGGCACAATCCTACAAAGATAGAGCTTTGAGAGATATCCAAACGCTTAAAAATAAGGAAATAGCCACAGAACTGACCCAACTTTTTGAAAAATTAGCCAGAAGGTCAGGATAGGAGGAACTAGTCGTGCAAGATAAAGAGAGAGAAGAACTCACCTCAGATGAGAGAGCATTTCATGACGGATTTGATACGATGACACAGTTTTTAGAAAATCGCATCAAACTTGCCAACTTGAGTGTTCATGACTTGGAAGGGGAGCTTCACCATCTGACCATATATGAAGGCCAGGACTGGGTGGGAAGAGGTGAACTGAAAAACTCAGAGATCCAGGGCCAGATTTATGCATATATGGCAGCTATCGATAAGCTGAAAAAAAAGAACAAG
>CAZPOJ010000479.1:0-1473 GCA_964588005.1 uncultured Sphaerochaeta sp. | reverse complement strand
AATTCAGCTGAACAATGTTTCCTCAGATGAAAAACTTGTAATTCCATGGCCTTGCAACTCTTCTTCTATACGTTTCATATACCCTTGCATCTTGAACTTCCGCTCCAGGCCCTTGTCGTTCATATAGCGCACATTGCCGAAGATAGCTCGTTCTCCCCAAGGGCGGTCATGCTTGCCGAAACACCAGGCAACACCCGCAAAGCCATTGGGGTCTCTTCCATCCATCTGATACTTGTTGTTGAGATAGAGCGCTGTTGCAAAAGCCTCCTGGGGCGTCTTGCTCCATTCAAGGATTTTCTTCCCCCAGTACATGCGCATGTACCCATGTATGGTGCCTAGCTCGACCAGTTCCTTTTGGGCAGTATTCCAATATCGGTCATGGGTTTGGCCCCCTTCAAGCTGCTCCTTGGTGTAGATATAGGCCCGTTCATCATCCTGATGCTTGGCCATGGTCTTTTGAGCCCATTCGGGTAACCCTTCGTAGGAATCATAGAGAGGGTTGAAGTAGACAAAGTTCATAGCCAGCTCCCTACGTACTATGAGCTCTTCCAAGAAGGGGGCTATATCGGGGAGATTGGTCTTCATAACCTCATGGTAGATGGTTACTGAACTGATCATGCCAAAGTGCAGGTAGGCACTCAGCTTCGAAACAAAAGGATTGACCGGGTCATTACGCTTGGTGTCATACCCATCCAGGCGTTCTGCTATAAAGGTCTCCAAGGTTGCCAAGGCAGATCTCTCCCCCCCTTGCATCCAAGGGCACTGCCCAACCCCATCGGGGATCCCGATATGTTCCATCAAGGCGGGTATGTCCGAAAGGTCTGCCGAGGTATACGGGACTCCAATCGTAAGCGAGGGTACAGAGAGAGCAAAAACAGGGGTCTGCTGGACAAACTCTGCGATCATGGGAGTAATCTTGCGCCTCAGGGTAGCAGCTGAGTACTCCTCCTTGTTGGAGACGCTCTCAACTGGCACCACCACGTTAGTTTCAACCATCATCATGGCACAAGGTGCGCTCTTGGCTACCTGGGAGCGCCAGGAGCGTTCATGGCGTGTATAGGCGCGGTCCACCACCAAGTAGGCCATATGTTCATACAGAGGCTCCAACCCTTTGGCTATGCCATAGGGATGGACTAGCAGGGGGATGCCCATTGCCATTAGCCTCTGTTCCACCTCAGCCATACCTTCGAGCATAAAACGGTAGTGACGCCGATTGGCTTCTGGAAAAGCACCAGTGATGCCAAAATAGACAAGCAAGGGCTTGTTCATGGCATTTGCTGTTTGGATAGCATAGGCCAAGGCATCATTTTGGAGGGTGCGTTGGGAGGCTTGCATCCAGTAGACAACATAGTTGCCCTGGATATTGGGTTCTTTATCATTGAGGGCCTTAAGGCGATGGGTATTAATCATAGTGAAGAGCTTAGCATGCAAAAGGGATAAAGGGAGGAGGAATTGGGAGGATTTAAGGAAAAA
>CAZPOJ010000478.1:0-1474 GCA_964588005.1 uncultured Sphaerochaeta sp. | reverse complement strand
CTGCTTGGAGGGTTGGGCTTTGCATCGGCGGTCATGATTTTTATCCTGATGTTCAGCGGCTCGATAGCTATAGGCAAGTATAGCGTCATCAAGGAGGCATACAACCTCGGGACGGTGAAAGGGACGATGCAAGTGGTGAAGACTGTTGCCCTGGCTGCCCTCATCTTCCAGGGATTGGGGATACTCATTGAGTTTTTCCTATTCAAAAGGATCCATGCCCCCCTGCAGGCATTGGGACACGCTGCCTTCAATACCATCTCCGCATTCAACAATGCAGGCTTTGATATCCAGGGGAACTTTCAGAGCCTTACCCTGTATAGGGGGGACTTGGCGATGAACCTGGTCACCGCGGCCCTGATCATCATCGGGGGCACAGGTTTTTTTGTACTGGCAGACCTGGCTCGGGCCCGCAGCTGGAAGCGCCTCTCTTTGCACAGCAAGATCGTGCTGCTTATGAATACCAGCCTGCTCATTGTAGGCACCCTTGCATTCCTTCTGGTCGAACGAACCTCCTTGTTGAGTGCATTTTTCCAGAGTGCCAGTGCAAGGACTGCAGGCTTCAATACCATCGACATCGGCTCTATGCGTGATGTCTCTCAGTTCCTCATGATGGGCCTTATGTTCATCGGAGCCTCACCCGGTTCTACCGGGGGAGGCATCAAGACCACCACGGCCTTTGTCCTGCTGTTGAGCCTAAGGTCCATGATCAGCAGAAGGGAGCCCTCGGCTTTCAGCAGAAAAATCGATGATATGAGTATCCTGAAGGCATTTCAGGTGTTGTTGTTGGCATTGCTGGTGCTTGGGTTCGGCATCTCAGCGCTCCTTCTGATAGAAAACGGCAGTTTTACCTTTTTGCAGGTTGCCTTTGAAAGTGTCTCAGCTTTTGCAACCGTAGGTCTTTCTACCGGAATTACCCCGCACCTGCATACCGCATCAAAATTTGTCCTTATGGTGGTCATGTTCATCGGAAGGCTGGGACCCATCACCATTGCAACCAGCATACGGAGCAGGCCTTCAGTGCTCAAGTATGTGGAAGAGAAAGTATTCATCGGATAATTAGAGGAGAGCAAGCTATGAAAAGTGAGTTTGATTTGGATGCCTATGGGGTCATCGGACTGGGAAAATTCGGACTCTCCCTTGCCTTGGAACTGACCAAGGCTGGCAAGGAAGTCATTGTACTTGAGATTGAGGAAGAGAAGCTTGATGCGGTCAAGGGCCAACTTGCCAACATATACCCGGTAACTGGCATTACCCAGGAGGTGCTCAAGGAGTCTGGGGTCGCCCACTGTGGGACGGTCATCGTCTGCATCGGAAAGGACCTTGAGTCAAACATCCTGGCAACGATGAATGCCCTGGAGTTGAAAATCCCCCGTGTCATCGCCAAGGCCAGCAGTGTCGACCACGGCAGGGTCCTGGAGAAGATCGGAGCGGAAGCTGTCTATCCTGAGGTTGATATGGGTATTCGTCTTGCCCA
>CAZPOJ010000477.1:0-1475 GCA_964588005.1 uncultured Sphaerochaeta sp. | reverse complement strand
AGAAAGGAACTTTAAAGCAGGATATATTATTGACCCAGGTGTGAAAATAGATAATAATTACTTTGTTTATAATCAGGGAATGGCTGGCAATCATTGGGTGAAAGATAAAAATCGTAATGATTATGTGGGTGAAGTTTGGCCGGGACTATGTCATTTTCCCGATTTTACGCGACCAGAAACCCGTTCTTGGTGGGCATCGCTCTATGGTAATTTTGTTGATGATTACCAGATTGATGGCGTATGGAATGATATGAATGAACCCGGTGTTTTTAATACAGAAGGATGGACGATGCCAGTTAATAATATACACCGTGGTGGAGATGGATGGGCAGAAGGTTCACATCTGCGTTATCATAATTTATATGGCTCGCTCATGTCGCAAGCTACTTATGAGGGTATTTTGGATAAAGTCTCCAACAAGCGTCCTTTCGTTTTGTCGCGTGGAAATCACTTGGGTGCACAACGCTATTGTGCAACTTGGACAGGTGACAATCGTGGAACATGGGAGCATATGCGTATGTCGGTTCCTATGTCCATAACTTTAGGATTATCGGGACAACCTTTTAGTGGTCCTGATGTAGGTGGGTATTCGGTGGATGCTACACCTGATTTACTAGGGCATTGGATGGCACTTAGTGCATACTATCCGTTTTCAAGAAACCATACCGCTGAGCGTGCGCAAGAACCTTGGGTCTTTGGAAAAGAAATTGAAGATGTGTCGCGCACAGCTTTGAATCGCCGCTATATGCTAACCCCATATTTTTACTCTTTGTTCCATGAAGCTGCTGAAACAGGAATGCCCATTATGCGCCCCGCTTATTTTGCAGATTTTACCGATTTAAACCTACGCAAAGAGGAACAAGCCTTTTTATTAGGAAAGGACTTGCTTGTAATTCCACGCTGGGCAGTAAATGTGAAATTGCCGCAGGATGATTGGGATATGTTGAAATTAGAAGTCGAAGATGATGGTTTTCAACCCTTAGTGGCACTTCGACCAGGTGCAATAGTTCCCATGCTACACCGCCCCATTCAAAACATGGAAGAATACACAACCGATTCAATCACACTGTTAATCAATCCTTTGAGTGATGGCGTTGCTGAAGGTTCGATGTATAACGATGCAGGCAATGGTTTCGGATATAAAAAAGGAGAATACGAATTACTTCGATTTTCTTCTGAAAGACATGGTGATAATCAACTAAAAATCACTATTACTAAGAGCGAAGGCAATTGGAATAAAAATCACACATATCGTATTGGATATGTAACTGATAATGAAATAACGTATTCTAATTGGACAACAAATATAAATATATATGTACCCATTATTGAAGATAATGTGGATCAGATTGATTTGTCTAAAATAGGCGTGTATTTTCTTGCAGGAACATTCAACAATTGGACTTTGAGTGATTATCCATTGAGAAAATCAGAGGATGGATTTTTTAAAAGTTCTATTATTAAACTAAGAGCTG
>CAZPOJ010000476.1:0-1476 GCA_964588005.1 uncultured Sphaerochaeta sp. | reverse complement strand
ATTCCTGCATCCTGTTTGTAAGGGCCAGACCATCGTTCATTTCAAATTTCTGGAAAATATCCAGACCTCTATCGATATCAATCTTCCAACCTGTATCGGTGATGATGTGTCTGGCATGAATGGTTCCCTTGACGTCATACTCCCAGGAGAAGTCAATCCCCACGCCCTGCATTGCATCACTGAGCTTGTCCAGGTTGTCCTGCTGCTGAGCGCTGTTAAACTCATCAGGGCAGGTAATCAGCTTAACCCTAACCTCATCCTCAGGTGCCTTGAATCTTGCTACAGTTTCCAGAAACTCCATCATATTTCGAATCTGAAAATAAGCCCTGATGTATGGGTCGGTGACAAGAATTTCTGCAGCGCCTGCCAAGTATGGGCCAAACAGCACATCGTAGGAGACGCCTTTCTGGCCCTCCTCATAGATCACCTGTTGTTCCTTAAGCCGTATTGCCTTTTGCTTGGCATCAGGTGCTACAGCCCCTTCTACAACCATCTGGCCAGCAATTCCAGCTGACACTTGATGAGTCTCTAGGGGGGTAGCTTGGTCCTCCAATTCAATGTTCTGGTAGTAGTGCCTTGGATACTCCCGCTCTTCCAATGTGGTAACCGAGTACTCTTTTCCAGAAGAGTTGTCCTTGTACCCAAAATGAACCTTGGGAAAAGTATGGTCGATGCGGATCATCTGATCCTTCACACGCTTTCTTCCCTCAAGGGCAAAACGGAGTATCTCCTCAGTCTCTTCCTTCGTAGCCTCTCCCGTAGGATAGAGGATCTTCATGAGGCCTGAGAATGTCTTGCGAATCGCATCCCTATCACGGGTGGATATGTCAGCAGAGAGGGTGAAGTATTTGCTGATCCTATCTGAGAAGTCAACGTCACGGAATGAACGCAATACTTCTGCAAGATAGTCTACAACAAAACCATACCCCTCTGAGAACATCTCACCTCGTATGATCTCCACTTCCCAACCAGGGATGTAGTAATGCAGGCGGTCAAGGAATGCAGAGTCGCGGTACTTGTCAGGTAGTTCATCAAATAGGTCTGTATGCTTGAGCATGTACGGAACGTTGTGCTGCGTATTGCCTACGAAGGCAATAGAGGCTTCTGCACCAAGGGTCTCAATACCTCGTGAGAAGGTCTTGTTGGCCATATACCCCTTAAGGATGTCCACAAGGGCCTTGTCAACTCTCTTTGACTTCCCTGCAAACTCATCAAAGGCAACTGTATCCCAATACCCTACCAGACCTATCTTACCATTACTGTTGTTGACAAACAGCTTTGGCACAGTAACCTCTCCACCGGAGAGCAACATACCATGGGGGGAAAACTCCGAGTAAATATGGCTCTTACCTGTACCCTTAGGTCCAAGTTCAATGAGGTTGTAGTTACGTTCGCAGAAAGGAATGAGACGGGCAAGCTGGAGCAGCTTGCTACGCTTGCTGAAGTGCTCGGGATTAAAGCCAATGCTCTGCATCA
>CAZPOJ010000475.1:0-1478 GCA_964588005.1 uncultured Sphaerochaeta sp. | reverse complement strand
ACCATCTCTATAATCCCCTCTTGCTGCAGTTCTTTTAATACCTTCTTTGCTGTGGATTGAGATTTACCAAGATACTGGGCAAGTTCCTTAAGAGGAAAAAAGTCCTTGTGCTGTGAAGTAGCTCCTTATAGCTCTTTGATCATAGGATTCTATATGTGGTTTAGATTCAAGAGAGGTAATGCTTTTTCTAAAGATAACGAGTTTTACATGGTGCTCCAATTCAACTGCCTGGGGTTCAGGTAATCCTGCTTCCTATCAGCTTGATATAATGAGGTTAATACCTATCCCCTGCTTTTTGATATATCCTTATCTTTCTAAGTGCGTCAGCGATGAGTCGATTTTTAGTATCGTGAAAGGCCTTCTTTCAGATTTTCAGGATTGATCGGTGCAAAAAATGTACCTGGATTTAAAAATTCAATCCTATTTGAGAAAAGAGTAACCCTAATTGGGGCATCAGTATCATATGCTCAATTGAGCAACCGAATTAACAAGAGCTTCACGGATAGCACCACGTGAGTATTTCATATTCGCAATCAGCCTTGATGAGGCCTTCTCTTTTGTAATGAGTTCCTAAAAGTGATGTAAGAAAATTGAAAGATTCTTCAAGCAAAGAAATAAGTCCACCTGAGAATTCCTCTTTCTTTATAAGTTGCTGCTTGTTTTCATCTGCAAATACGCTTACTACTAAGAGCGACTGGGGGATAATTTTTGGATGATTAGGATAAAAAAGGAGTGTTCCCTTTACATTGGGTATTGTCCTACCTGATACATTATTGGACCCATATCCTATAAAAATTGATTCATCGATTCTTTTGGATACTTAAAGAGAGCAACTCCTTTGAGAGCTCCTCATATGAAACTAAAGAGCAAGGCTGTAGTTCATACCGTATTCCACTGGTAATTCGAGAAAACTGTTCAATAGCATAAGAATCTGCTTTTCTATTATGAGCTTTAATGCGAAGAATGACTCCAGAGGGGTAGCCAAGTCGCTTTATAAAACATGAGTTTCTCTGGTCCAGGAAAAACTCGAATAGTTACACATGTCTTTCCTTTGAAATTTTGTTCATAGAGGTCTACAGAAATTTGTGGAGAGATAGTAGTTGCTATAATTTGAGGTATTTCTTGTTGATAATGTTCATTCTAGAGTAGCCCTAAACCAATAATCTCACGATCACTGGAACGAATACCTATAATAATAGTTCCTCCTTGAGTATGAGAAAAAGTGAGTTACAGTTTCAATAAGGGTGAGAATAATCATTTACTTTCTCTTTAAATTCTAGGATTTTCGATTCCATAGGTTCACCTTGTATGGCAAGTTCCTTATCGGGTAGTATCGGGTAATGTCGGGTAATTAATACAATATCAGACAATATCGGGTAGTTCAAGGGAATCATCACTAACATATCACTCACGCGTTGTGAATAAGATGTAGCCCTCTTGTTTCTCTCATCTTTAATTCCTGTGTAGTTAAGAATGTG
>CAZPOJ010000474.1:0-1481 GCA_964588005.1 uncultured Sphaerochaeta sp. | reverse complement strand
GCTCGACCATGATCAGAAACCCAGCTGCCATGATCAGGAGCTTAGGGATGGTGTTCCTGTTCATGGCAAAGAAGTTTGATCCTGAAGAAAGGCGTATCCCTTTTATGAAGAAGCCATAGAGGAAGGGAGCCAGTGCCAGGTAGCAGAAAAGTCTTACCATCCTGATATTCCACCTGGTATGCAGGATCAACAAACCCAAAACAAAGCCAAGCAGAGGATAGGCTGCTTCTCCATACCACAACATCGCACCTTGTTGAGAGACAAGCTGGGCATACCAAAACAAGAACAAGAGGACTACCAGCAATATCCGCTCTTGAGAAGTGATAGCCCTGCCTAAAACAAGAAGTGTCATTAGCAAGAGAATAAGAGTGCTGATCCCAAAGAGGTAATCCAAGATAGAAAGCTCAACAAAGTTCTTGTAGACAACAAGCAGAAGAACCCCTAGGGCAAAGATCTGTAAGGCGAGTATGAGTTTATTGGATAGCTTCTCTTTTTTCACTGTTGCAATAGTATCCATCAAATAAGAACTCCTGGGGTTTGATGTGTGAAGAATAGCACAGGAGGGGGAAAAGGTAACCTGTAAGAGAGGGCATTACTTCTGTTTGCATAGGAACCTAACGCTATGCAAACATCACTGTAAGTGAGTATCTAATACATCCTCAAGCCTAGCTTTGAATCGCTGGTAACTGTGTACGGTGATACGTCTCTGATCGAGTGTACCGTCACAGATTCGATTAACAAGATTATTTTGAGTTGTCGCCTCCTCTAAAATCTCTGCTAATTTTTCCTTGTATGGAAATGTTGAGCGTCTTCCCCCTGTAACAGTTTCGAAATCAGGATGAGATTTCCCCTTCCAATCAAGGGCGTCTAGCAACCACGCTTCCATGATTTGGCGGGGGATCATGGGAACACCATGATCAAACCCAGCTCGTTTGAAGCCATTCATCATTGAAGTCCACTTATCCTCATAATCATCATGCGATCTTGTGGGATCTGCATCCCTGAATAGCACAGCAATGGTCGTTAACCCTGTTGCTTGAGCAACATGTTGGGCTATATGCCCCAAGACATATGCATTTTTTATAAAGTAGGCTGTTCCTTGAGCCGATTTTTTTCCAGATAACACCATAGGGGAACCTATTTTTTTATCAGAAAGCTCTTTCTTATGGATACAAAAGATGACATCGCCATCAGCAGAATGAGTTTTGAGCGGTGAGATGCCTGTCTTTTCATGAACGACGGCGTCTATAAAATATGTCATGGGACCAGGATCAAATGAATGGGTAGCGTAGTCGATCTTGCCAATGTCAGTGGGGCCTTCGCCTGAGAGCACGAATTTCATATCCGTTTCTTTTCCAGATCGTTGGCAACCGATTCTATCGCAGTATCCAAATACACTTCACCAGGACCGAGGAGATCGAGTTTTTCTTGGGTGATTGAAGATCCGAAATACCGACCACATCGAGTTATGCCATCTTCTC
>CAZPOJ010000473.1:0-1484 GCA_964588005.1 uncultured Sphaerochaeta sp. | reverse complement strand
ACAAGCGCTACCACAAGAAAACGACACTCACCGCCATTGACGTGACGCACGAGCAATTGCGGATGCTCGTGTACCTGGCCTACGAACTCGGCTACTTCGGGTTCAGCGGCGGGGAGAAGCGCGGCGGTGACCTGGAAGAGATCGAGGGACACCGCTACCTGACCGTCAGCCGCCTGGTCGACGAGCTGGGCAAGATCATCGGCGCGTGGATCACCACGGCCAAGGCCGAGGGTGCGTGGTGAACTCGACGGGGCAATCAACAAGCTGCGTCATCGGTTGCGGGAACTGGAACAATGCTGCGAATGCCGGGGTGTTCGCGCGCAATCTCAACAACAACCGGACGAACACGAACAACAACGTGGGCGGGCGCGCCGACTCTCATCCATCTCCTCGGGCTCATTCGTGAGAGTGGAGGACAGGGATTGGTTGTCCCGGCCGATGGGCCGAAATGGGCAGGGCCGCGGCGATTCCGGTAGCCTTTCCGGGCGAACGTCTCGCCGCGTATTTTTGGAGGACGCGTGACAAAACGGTATGGCGGGTTGTTTACCGCGACATTTTCCGAGGAGGGGCTGTATCAGGCGTTTCTCTCGGCCCGGCGCGACAAGCGCAAGACCAGGGCCTGCCTGCACTTCTCGGCCCGCCTGGGCAAGGAGATCGCGGATCTGCAGCGCGAGCTGTTCGCCGGGGAGTATCGGCCGCGGCCGTACCGCGAGCTGTGGGTGGCGGTGCCCAAGCCGCGGCAGATCCTGGCGCCGCACTTCCGCGACGTGGTGGTGCAGCATGCCATGTACCGCACGCTCTACCCGATCTTCAACCGGACGTTCATCCACACCTCGTTTGCCTGCCGGGTGGGCAAGGGCACGCACGCGGCGAGCGATTACGTGTACCGCGCCCTGCAGGAGGCGGACCCGGACGCCTACACCCTGCACCTGGACGTGCGCCGCTACTTCCAGTCGGTGGACCAGGCGGTGTTGCAGCGGCTGCTGGCGGCCAGGATAAAGGACCAACGGATGCTGGCGGTGATGTACCAGTTCTGTTCGAGCGAGGGCGGCCAGGGGATCCCGCTGGGCAACCTGCTGTCGCAGCTCTACGCCCTGGTCTACCTGAACCCGGTGGACCACTACGCCAAGCGGGTGCTGGGGTTGCGGCGGTATGCCCGCTATGTCGACGACATGATCATCGTGGGCCTGCGCACCCGCGAGGAGGCCATCGGGATCAAGCTGGCCATCGAGGCGTACCTGGCGGAGCGGCTGCACCTGGGCCTGTCGAAGTGGTCGATGCGGCGCGTCAGGGACGGGGTCAACTTTGTCGGCTACCGCACCTGGCCGACGCACCGGCTGATCCGCAAATTCAGCCTGCAGAAATTTCGCCGGGCAGTGCGGGGCCGAAAGGATGATACCGCCTGGTCGATCATTGCCCACGCGCAACACACGAGCAGCACCAAGACCATGCGGGCCGTCGCGCTCGCGGATCCGGACTTTGTG
>CAZPOJ010000472.1:0-1487 GCA_964588005.1 uncultured Sphaerochaeta sp. | reverse complement strand
GTCTCAGCTCGGACACACGCATCCCGCTGGTATAGAGAATCCTAAAGAAAACAGGCATGACCTGTCCCCTGTACGGACATTCAGATGGGAGTGAGATGCTCGTATCCACCGCAGCGAAAAACCTTCGAAGCTCATCTTCGGTGTAGATGTGGGCGTCATACTTCGGACCCTTCCCACCCATGTTCAAGGGCGGGACAAAAGCCGTGAATCCCATGTCCACGAGGTAGGATGCGAAGCCGCGCATGATACTTGTCCTGTGATGGAAATTGCACTGTTTCTCATAACTTCTCTTGCTGCACCATTTCATGCAGACGTCCTTCGAAATCGATTTCTCAGTCAGCCCCTCCCCGACAAGGAATCTGTCGATGCGCCGCAGGGCAAGGCTTTCGGAATCGTATTTGCATCCCAGGGCTCTCTTGGAGTCGATGTAGTCCATGATTTCCTTGCTGAATACACTATTGTACTGTAATTGCATCTCCGCCCTCCTTCTCGAAATCCAAAGGCAGTACACACTGCTCAAGATTTTTGATGTCAATCTTCAGATAGACGGATGTGACATCCGTACTGGAGTGCCCCAGAACCTCGGTGATGATTTCCAGCGGCGTACCTGCTTCCAGAAGAAGCGATGCAGCCGTATGGCGAAGAGAATGGAAACCGTGCTTTGACTCCTTTTTGATTCCTGCTTTGTTCATGTAATGAGAGATTATGCCCTGCAGATGGTTTTCATCGCCAATCGGGTCGAAGGGTGGCATGTGTTTTACGAAAAGAATCCTTGTTTCGAAGACATGCGGCCTGCCGTTTCGGATATAGTCGATGATTGCCCATCCGACAGGATTGGGGATGGGAAGTGTGATGGATTTCCCTGTCTTGTGCTGCCTGAATGTCAGGAGCTTCCGCTTCCAATCGAAATCGTCCAATGTCAGGTGTTTCAAATCGATCGATCGGAGCCCCAGGATGCATGCCGTGAGGATCATGGCATAGTCCCTTTTGCCTATCGGGTTGTTGCGGGGAACGGTTTGGAGGAGGCATTTCAGATCTGCAGCCTTCCAGACACATGGTATTTTCGCCTGTTTGGACATCTTGGCCATATGTATCTTGTCTGAAATAGAGTTGGCCAAGATAGACGTCTCATTGAGATAGCGGAGGAAATACCTGATTCCGCAGATTGTCTGCTCTATTGCTTTGTAACTGTAGCCGGAGAACGTGGAGAGAAAGCCGTTGCATGCTGCAAGATCGATAGAGCCTACCTCGAGCCTCTTCTGTCGTAGATAATCCAACAAAACCAAGGAGATCCGTGTATAGTGTGCTGTAGTGCATTTGGAACATTGTGTCGTCTGGAGGTATGTCTTGAATCCTTCGTGGGTTGAGAGATACTCCCCATCCAGGACGATGGGGTTCTTGGCTGCATAGTATCTTCGGGTAAGAACCCCGTGAAGCTGGTAGTCCTCCAGAAGGTGTACCATTCGCAGGTACTGGACCCGCTGCTG
>CAZPOJ010000471.1:0-1491 GCA_964588005.1 uncultured Sphaerochaeta sp. | reverse complement strand
CCCATGTTCTTAAATTGTAGTGCGTAACTACTTCTTTACTTTTGGCTTGGGACCCCTTTTCTTAACGGTTTTTGCCTTGACTGCCTTCGGCTCCACAGGAAGGGGGACATCAAGACATTTCAGTATCAGGGCCTGTCTCTCGGAGATTTCGCACCACTTGGTCTTGCCCTTTATGGTGAAGGTGTACATGTATTCAAGCTCCTTGAGCACCTTGTTGTAGGTCGTCTTACGGGTCAGCTCCTTCTTATGCTCCCTCATGGCATTACGGATATGTGTGGATAACATGCCTGCGAGCATGACTATGAATACTTTGCCTTCCAATGTGGCGTCGGTCTTCACTGCAGGGCGGTCAAATCCTATGTCGTTCTTGACATTGTTGAATATCCGCTCCACACCGTCCTTAGCCCTGTAGATATCCAGAACCTGGCTGGCAGAAAGGGCTTCTGTACTCAGGACCATGAAGTATCCCAGCTTTCCCCTTGCCTCATCCACAGCTTTAGTATTCATCTCGAACACGCAGGTGCTGTTTCCTGTCTTGCGCACGGTGATCAGGCTCTTCCTTTTGCACTTGAACTTCCCCTTCTGGGCATCTTTGACTGAAAGCTCCTTCTGCTGCACCATGTCCGTGAGCTTGGTTAGGGAGTCCTCAAGTTCAGCATACAGCTTGGGTTCCTGGTCTGCGGCCTTCCTCTTGTCATAGTAGACATGCATATATGCCTTGATAGGATACTTCTTGCCCTCCTCGTCGGTGAGGACAAGCTCCTGGCGTATAGTCTTGCCGTAAACCTCATGGTTGCCGATGTAATGGGTGCAGTCCTCCTCAAAAGTTCCCTTGGCAGATTTCAGTGCATCCTTAAATACCACCATATTGGACTTCATGCACATGATGACGTCGTAATGACACTCGTTGTAGAGCCTCAAGAGGTTGTTGTAGGCGCAGTAGCCCCTGTCGAGGGCAACCCTGCGGAAATTGAAGCCCATGGCCTTGGCTACATCGACAAAGTTGTCGATTGTCTTGATGTCCGGGATATTGCCCCTATACAGCCTGTAATAGGCACACCGTCCCTCCCTGCTGCTGTAGACGGCGGCCATGCCGAAATGCTTGAGCTCGGGATCCTGCTTTCCCTTGGAGACCTCGACTTCGGACAAATCGTCGGAATATGAGCTGAAAGCGGTCCCATCGAAAGCGCAAAAGTAGTCTTCCCCGCCCCTTGGGGAGCCTGATTTGCGAATAGCCTTGAAGAACTCGTGGATATGCTCCGCTTTTATGGAAGCAAGGATTGTGCTGCTCTCGCTGCTGCTGATGTCGGAACCGCAGGGATGCACGTGCGACATGTCAAAGAAGGAGAAGTCGTCCAGGGCCCCATTCTTGGTGACCAGCACATAATAGGAAAGGGAGAGTATCTTGTTGGCAAGCTTTTCCCCAAAGACGGCGTAAAGGGCAGAAACAAACCCCTCGACAGTTGCAATGTGGTCAAGGGCATAGGTAAG
>CAZPOJ010000470.1:0-1496 GCA_964588005.1 uncultured Sphaerochaeta sp. | reverse complement strand
ATAATTATTAACAATAATCGCTTAGAGAAACTAAACTGTATCACTTATCACTATCTCCAAGTGTCAAAACTTCCTTGTCACGCATCTGATTGTGGTAGACTAGACGCAAAAAGAAAAAACAAATGGAAAACGAAAATGTGAAATACAAAATATATATATGAGTTAATAGAAGGAGTATTCGCATGGATGATCAGGATAGTAAGCTCTTGGCATTTTGCCAAAAGCTCATCGGTATTGCAGGGTTCTCCGGCTCTGAAGGGGAAGTTGCCACATGCTTAGAAGAGGAGATGCTTCTCCTGGGCTTTGATAAGGTAGAGTGCGATGCCTATGGCAACGTCATTGGCATGCTCTCCGGAAAGCTGCCCGGAACCCTGATGTTTGAAGGGCATATGGATACGGTGGGTATCCAAGATAGGGCCTTATGGAAATATGATCCCTTCGGCAAGGATTATAGTAAGGGCAGGCTCTATGGTAGGGGTACCAGTGATATGCGCTGTGCCCTGGCGGCCATGGTCCACGCCGTAGGAGTGCTGGCCCAGGATGACAAGCGCAACCACCCTACCTTGTTTGTGGTGGGTGTGGTCCAAGAGGAAATCTTCGAAGGGATAGCCTTTGGAAAGGTGCTGGACCAGTATCTCCCCGATGCTGTGGTCCTTGGAGAGGCTTCAGATCTGCGCCTTATGCTCGGGCAGAAGGGACGATGTGAGTTGCGTATTGAGACCTTTGGCAGGAATGCCCACTCAGCTCATCCTGAGAGGGGAAAGAATGCCATCGAAGCTATGACGAAGATCCTAGTGAGACTTCCGCAGATACCCAGCCCAACGTGTCCCCTTCTTGGGAAGGGTATCTCGGTGGTGACAGATATTATTTCCCGCCCCTATCCAGGCAGCTCAGTCATTCCCGATCACTGTCAGATTACTGTCGATCGCAGGACCCTTGTAGGAGAGAGCCAAGCTTCTGTACTCTCTGAACTAGAAGAGGCTCTTGCCCTTGATTTTCCTCGGAAACACAACAACGGACAGGAGAGTGTCGGTGACAAAGAGTTCCTCATCACCATACCTACGGCCACAGCCCCCTGCTACACTGGAGAGCCTCTGGGAGGTGAGCGCTTCTTCCCTGCTTGGAAGATAGAAGAGGATGCACCGCTTGTAGGCTATGCATACCAGGCTATGGAACAAGCAGGACTGCCGCTACAGAAGGGCTACTACCCCTTCTGCACCGATGGAAGCGAAAGTGCAGGAAACAGAAATATACCCACGGTAGGATTTGGTCCCTCCTCTCCTTCCTTAGCACATATAGTTGATGAGTATGTCAAGTTCGACCAGGTAGTTAAAGCTAGGGAGGTGTACTTGCAGTTGGCCAAGCTGTTCAGGGTAGTATAGGGAGGAGGCTTGAAGGGCGAAGATATATCAAGAGCAAAGAAGCTTCACCCCCTTTAGAGGTTCTTACAACCTTGTATATCTGCTTTCAAGAGGAAAATAGGAGTATTTGAGAGT
>CAZPOJ010000469.1:0-1501 GCA_964588005.1 uncultured Sphaerochaeta sp. | reverse complement strand
GTATGAAGACCACCATCTGGGATGGGGGCAAGAAGTTCCATGAGGTGAGGCGCAATGCCGTCAAGGAGAGCCAGGCCCAGTTGGATATGGCTCAGGTATACCAGGCGATACAGGCCCAGGTTGAGGAGGCTTATCTTACACTGCACCTTGCCCATGAGCATATATCCTACCTGCAGGCAAAACAATCGTCTCTAGATGCTGAGATGGGGCGGCAACAGTTCTTGTATGACAGTGGCTATGGATCAGAGGTTGATCTCCTAAAGGCGAAGCTTGGATCCCTGTCTGTTGCGTTTGAAACAGAGCAACAGTGGCTCTCCTATACAGGTGCCTTTGTCTCCCTAAATGCACTGTGTGGGGTAGAGAAACCGCTAGTCTAGTGGTATAGTCTTTGCATGGATAAGTTTTTGGAACTGTTGAAGAAAGAGATGAGGCCCGCCATGGGCTGTACGGAACCGGCTGCCTCAGCCCTTGCAGGTGCTAAGGCCGGCTCTTTGCTGGGAGAGATACCCACATTGGTTGAAGTTGTCACCAGCCGGGATATGGTCAAGAATGCCATGGGTGTAGGACTTCCCAACTGCTCGCTAAAGGGCATCCAAGCCGCTGTTGCCCTTGGGGTGTGCGGCGGGTCTGTAGAGAAGGGGTTGAGCATTCTCAGTGAGATAGGTGAGGAGCAGCTTCGTCTGGCTTCACAACTTTCGGTCTCGCTTTCCATCAGTAGCAGTGTCCCTTCACTCTATATCAAGGTAACTGCCCATAAGGGGAACAGCTCTTCTGTTGCTGTCATCAGCGGCGAACATGACCGTTTCAGCTTCCTGCAAAAGGATGATGAGGTCCTGCTCTCCCTGCCTGTGGACAACTGCAGCTCTGTCTTGGATGAGGGAGATGAGGGTCTCATGGGTAAGGCAACCCTTGCAGATCTTCTCTCGTATGCAGAAGCTGCTCCCCCTGAAGCTATCGCTCTTTGTCTAGATGCCAAGGATGTGAACCTTGCCATTGCAGAGCATGCAGTGCGCAATGAATATGGCCTGTCTGTGGGGAGGATCGCCGCTGAAAGCCTCAACCAAGAGCCTACAAGCCTTTCTGAAGCCTTCAGCCTGGCATCTGCCCTTGCAGCCGCTGCAAGCGATGCAAGGATGGCAGGCTGTCCCCTTCCGGTAATCATCAACAGTGGCAGTGGCAACCAGGGTATTACCCTGACCGTTCCCCTTGCTGTTGTCGCCTCCTATCTGAAGACGAGTGACGAAGTGCTGGGCAAGGCCCTGGTGCTCAGTGAGCTTGTCGGTCTCTCCCTTACTGCAAGGAAGAACCGCCTCAGTGCCCTCTGCGGCGCCTTTACTGCCGCCATAGGAACCGCCTGTGGCCTGGTGTACCTGCTCGATGGTGACCTTGAGATTATGGACCGCGCGATCAATACGATGATAGGAAACCTCACAGGCATTATCTGTGATGGGGCTAAGATGACCTGTTCCTTGAAGATATACTCCTGTGTTGAGGCGGCCAA
>CAZPOJ010000468.1:0-1508 GCA_964588005.1 uncultured Sphaerochaeta sp. | reverse complement strand
CTCTTAATAATCTTGGCTATAAAGGCAAAAAAGAAAGGGCGAGATTGAGTCTAAAGAAGAATCAGGTTCTTACAGATTTGCGCATCATTGATCTTTACGAAGAAGCTACTATTGATTATGAATCACCTGAAATTGTTCATTTGGATGAGCGAAAAGGTAACTGGGTACAAAAGTTTCATTCCAACGATGATGGCTCAATCTTCGTCAGTTCCCAGTTTTTCCGCTATCAGGAGGTTGAGGAATTCATCAAGGAAAACTTTCAAGACGGAGAGCCGTTTCAGAAAAATGGAGGGGCTTCATGACTCTGGAACAAATTGAAAAACTACTTTCTCTTGGAGAAAATCAATCTATTGAGTTCAAATCCTCTATCCGCAATTTTGATGGATTAGGAAAAACTGTTTGCGGGTTTTTGAATAGCGCTGGCGGCTATATTATTTGCGGTGTAAACGAAAGAGGGGAAATCATTGGTATTGGTGATTCTCATGATGCAGCAAACAGACTAGAGCAGTATTTGATAAAAAATATTTCTCCGAAAGCTTTAGTTGGTGTTCAAGTTGAGGAATTGGATAAAAAGCTTATAATTTCCCTTGAGGTTCCAGCAGGAAGTGATGTTCCGTATGCTTTCAAAGATGTCATTTACATTCGTGCTGGTGCACTCACACAAGTAGCAAATACCCAAACCATCCGTGATATAGTGATGCGACATCAAATTGAGCCTGAACGTTGGGAGCGCCGCCTTTCCTTCGCTGATATAGAGGAACATATCGATGTACAAGAGGTAAAAGCGGCTGTGTCAGCTGCTGGGAATGTGCGTAGGGTATTATTTAGGAATGAAAAAAACATCTCCATGGTTTTGGAAGACTTCTCTGTTGCTCGGTACGGACGATTGACGAACGGTGGTGATGTTCTTTTTACAACAAATCCAGCCATCCGATTACCACAAACTCGAATTAGAGCTATCCGCTACAATTCAGACAAGGCTGGCGACAAATTCAGTGACATGAAGTCCTTTGAAGGTCCCCTGCATCGCGTTTTTGAGGATTCCTATGCATTTATTATTCGTAATACTTCCAGTATATCCACGTTTATCAAAGGTAGTCCCAAACGTCATGATGCTCCTCAATATCCGGAAGAAGCGGTGCGCGAGGCATTGATCAACGCTCTGGCACATCGTGACTATAGCGCAGCATCGGGAGGAGTCAGCATTCATGTGTATCCTCATCGGCTGGAGATTTGGAACTCAGGTGGGCTCCCAGAGGGTGTAACCGAGCAGAGCCTGCTTAGAGGTCAAATCTCAATACTTCGAAATCCTGATATCGCCCATGTATTATATCTGTGGGGGTTTATGGAAAAAGCTGGTCGTGGTAGCGTGCTCATGGTGCAGAAATGCCTCGAACATGGATTACCAGCTCCGTTTTGGAAATCCGATCCAAAGCTGGGAGTAACAGTGACATTTTCTACCCCGGAAGTTACCCCGGAAGTTACCCCGGAAGTTACCCCGGAAGTTA
>CAZPOJ010000467.1:0-1511 GCA_964588005.1 uncultured Sphaerochaeta sp. | reverse complement strand
AAATTAGCGGTCACCCTATTGAGGAAACGGGCCTGTACCACTTGATGGTCGACCACATTGTTGTCGCAGTGATAGACACACCTGCCCCAAGGACCGGTTTGCAATGCCTTGATTCTTCCTTCCATGGAGAGGTCGGTGGTGATGACATTTACTGGCCAGTCGAGGTTTTGTCCAAGATAGATCTTCTGTGCGGCATAGGGACACTCCCTCTCCACCGGGCATCCATCGAGACAGCGCTTTGGAGCACCCTCTGGTGCATTCTCTGCCTTGAAGTGGTAGAGTTCGCCATAGGAGGAGAGTGATTCGCACCTGTCTCCTGCAAGGTAGCACAGCATATCCAGATCATGACAGCTTTTGGCAAGAATCATCGGAGAGGACTCTTCCTTGTTTCTCCAGTGGCCCCTGACAAAGGAGTGAGACTGGTGAATATGGCCCACACTCTCATTAAGTTCGATACCTATGAGCTCTCCTAACTCCCCGCTTTCCAGGATAGCTTTCACCCGGGTAAAGAAGGGGGAGTAGCGCAAGACATGCCCAATGACAAAAACTTTGTCAAAACCCTCTGCCTTCTTGGCAATCTCGCGGCTATGCTCCTCTGTGGTGACAATGGGCTTCTCGCAGAGGATATGGTAGCCCTTTTCAATGGATGCCAAAATTGGTTCGCGGTGCATGGTATCCTGGGTAGCTATGATGACCCCATCGATATCCAGGGGCTGCTCAAAAAGATCTTTCCAATCCTTGCATGCCAATGCCTGCTCGATGCCATGCTCTTCTACGATAGCTGTGCGCTTTGCATCATCAGGCTCTGCTACAGCCACTATCTTCATATCGTTGGGCCTTTGCTTTGCATACTCTGCATAGGTATACCGGCCTCTGCTACCTGCACCCAAAAGGGCCACTCGAATTGGTTTCATCTGCTTCCTCCACATACATTGGTTACGCCCTATAGGGGCGTAACCAGATGCTATAGCTTGTGCTCTATTACTTGTTAATCTCTGTGTTTATAACCTTCTGCATTTTTTCCAAGCTGTTGCCGACAGTCGGTTGCATAAAGACTTTGTCCATCTCATTGTTCAACATGGTATACACAGGTCCCGCATTCTTTCCAGAAACAGGAAGGGGATACCCATAGTTTACTGTATCGATGATATACTTAATATCAAGCCAATTGTACTCCTCAAAGAAAAGTTCTGAGCCTCCGGTATAGCAGGGTGCCCATACTTTGGAAAGTATATCAGAGTGTCGCTTTGAAGCCAAGAAAGCAAGGAAGTCAGTCACTTCTTTAGGGTGTTTTGTATCAGCAGAAGCTACGTATGCTAGGTTGTGGTAGATGCTCGCTCTCTGTTTCTGTTTAGGGAGGGGAGCAATACCCATATCATCCCCAAGGACTTCAGCAAACTGTTTAAGAATACCGGTATGGTTGGTTACCATTGCTGCCATCCCAGATTGGAACATGGTTGCCTTGGTAATTTCGCGCATCTCAGAAATTTTGGGAGCGTAGCCATACTTAT
>CAZPOJ010000466.1:0-1513 GCA_964588005.1 uncultured Sphaerochaeta sp. | reverse complement strand
CCTTTGCAAAGGAGCACAACCGCAGAAAGATCATGGCGGTGACCTCCTCCATAGGACCTGGGGCCTTGAACATGGTGGTAGGGGCGGGAACCGCCACTGCCAACCATATTCCCGTGCTCCTGCTCCCCGGTGATGTGTTTGCCTCTAGGCAACCTGATCCGGTTCTCCAGCAGATAGAGACCCCCCATGACTACACAAACAGCTCTAACGACGCGTTCCGCTCGGTAAGCAGGTACTGGGACAGGGTAAACCGACCAGAACAGCTGATGAGTGCGATGCTCAATGCGATGCGTGTCCTTACCGACCCTGCCGAAACAGGGGCTGTAACCATAGCACTTCCCCAGGATGTGCAAGGTGAAGCGTTCGACTATCCAGTTGAATTCCTTGAGAAGCGCGTCCACCACATCGAACGGCATCTTCCCACCCTTTCTCAGGTAGAACGAAGTGTAGAGGCTATCAAAAAAGCTAAGAATCCACTTGTCATCCTTGGTGGTGGCGTACGCTACTCCGAAGCGGGCAAGGCACTTGAAGCATTCTGTTCTGCCTTCCACATCCCCTTTGGGGAGACCCAGGCAGGAAAGGGAACCATCCTTTGGGACAATCCCTACAACCTCTCAGGACTTGGGGTCACCGGAAGCCAGGCGGCAAACCGCCTAGCAAAGGAAGCTGACCTCATCCTGGCAGTCGGAACGAGAATGGGAGACTTCACCACCTGCTCGAAGTGGCTCTTCCAGAATCCTGATGCTGCATTCCTCTCCATCAACGTTGCAAGCTTCGATGCCTACAAGCTCAACAGCACTCCTATCGTTGCCGATGCAAAGGCGACCTTGGAAGCCGTGACAGAGAAGCTCAAGAGAGAGGGGTACCGCTCAAGTTGGGGCAAGAGAATTGAAGAGGAGAAAGCCCTCTGGAATAAGGAAGTCGACCGCCTTTATAGCGAAGAGCTTCCCGGCACACTCTCCCAGGCAAGGGTCCTTGGAGAACTTAACGACAGGCTTCTTCCCCCTGAGACCATCGTGGTATCGGGCTCAGGCTCAATCCCCAGTGACATGCAACGGGTATGGAGGACGAGAAGACAGGGCACCTACCACATGGAGTATGCCTTCTCCTGCATGGGCTATGAAGTGGCAGGGGCGCTGGGAGCAAAGATTGCCCATCCTGACAGGGATGTTGTTGCAATCGTGGGTGATGGGGCCTACACCATGCTCCATACCGAGCTGCTTACCTCCATCCAGGAGGGCAAGAAGATTATCGTGGTGGTCTTGGACAATGCTGGCTTCCACTGCATCGACAATCTGCAGAACAGCCAGGGCATCGTCCACTACGGCAACGAGTGGAAAAAACGTGAAGAGGAAACAGGACGGCTGACCGGCAGTTCCCTTGTCGTAGACTATGCACTCAATGCACAGAGCTGGGGGGCCGCAGGGTTCACAGCATCAACACTGGATGAACTCAAAAAGGCAACTGAAGCGGCTCTGAAAGAGGAACGATCGAGCGTTATCCATGTGCATGT
>CAZPOJ010000465.1:0-1514 GCA_964588005.1 uncultured Sphaerochaeta sp. | reverse complement strand
GGGGAAGACGTTGTTGGCAGCATTTTATTGTAGATTACCTTAGGCTGTGATACATTCAATCTACTATGAAAAACCACTATTCAGTTATTATTATTGGTGCCGGTATACTAGGCAGTGCACTAGCATATCAGCTTTCTCACTATGAGAAGTCAATTCTTGTTCTGGAAAAGGCAGAAGATGTTTCCTGCGGAGCAACTAAGGCGAACAGTGGCATTATCCACGGCGGGTATACCGCAAAGCATACTACCCTTAAAGGCTTATACTCCATACGGGGCAACAGGATGTACCACTCCCTTTCTGAAAAACTTGGATTTCCCTTTCAGAGGATTGGATCACTTGTACTTGGGTTTAATGAACGTGATGATACAGAGATTCACTATCTTTTGGAAAATGGAAAAGCCAATGGAGTTACTGGGCTTAAAATTCTTACCTCCCAGCAGGTAAGGAATAAAGAACCTTTGGTCAATGAACAAGTAACAGGAGCTCTTTACTGTGATGAAACTGGAATAGCAAGCCCCTATGAGGCTGCTATTGCCTTTGCTGAAACTGCCGCTTCTCATGGAGTTACTATAGAATGCAACAGTGAAGTTATAGGTATCGAAAAAGAAGGGGACTCCCTGAAAGTGTCCACAGTGAATGCAGTATATTACACTCAGGCTGTGGTGAATGCGGCAGGTCTTTACAGTGATGCTGTAGCAGCGATGATTGGTGAGAAAACTTTTACCATTCTCCCCAAAAGGGGTGAATACCTTGTACTCAAAAGGGGAGCAGGTACCGATTTTTCTACCGTTATCTTCCAGACGCCTACAGAAAAAGGTAAAGGGGTGCTCATTTCCCCCACAACCTGGAACAACCTGCTTATCGGTCCCAATGCTCAAGAGACTCAAGACAGAGAAGATGTGGGAAATAGTTTTGAAGTGCTGAAATCGATCTATGAACAGGCGAAGCTAAGTGTTCCTAGTCTGAATCTTTCTTCTGTAATCAGATATTTTACAGGAATCAGAGCAACCTCTGATAGCAAGGATTTTATCATAGGCAGAACACAGACACCCGGATTTTATCAGGCGGCAGGGATTGATTCCCCAGGGTTTACCAGTGCCCCGGCAATTGCAGAAGATATCTGCACCATGCTCATAGAAGATGGAATTATTTCTGGGAACAAGCGGATACCAGACTTCAAGAGAAACCCGATACTACTGCCAAGAGATCTACAGCCTTTTTCACAGATACAAGAAGATATCACTCTCCCTGAAGGGAATCCTGAACGGATTGTGTGCAGGTGCGAACAGGTGCGTGAAAAGACAATTGAAGATGCTTTATCCCGTTCCATACCAATTAATTCAATTGATGCTGTGAAACGAAGAGCAAGGGCGGGCATGGGGGCGTGCCAAGGGAAATTCTGCCGCCCTAGAGTGCAGCAATATATTCAAAAAGAACTTAAAACAGGTGAAAAAGTGCTTATGCCAAAGCAGAAAGATGAACAACTTCTTGCTAAATTGAGAAAACTGTAACAA
>CAZPOJ010000464.1:0-1516 GCA_964588005.1 uncultured Sphaerochaeta sp. | reverse complement strand
AGCAGGTGGTAATCGATGCAAGCAAAGTCCAGGTTGATGATATTGTCATGGTAAAGCCCGGAGAGAAGCTCCCTGTCGATGGCATTGTGTTATCAGGAGCATCGGCAATAGATGAATCCTTGCTTACAGGAGAGAGCATGCCTGTGGATAAGGGTTTGGGAAGCAACGTCTATGCTGCCACGCTGAATACCACAGGGACCCTCCAGTACCGTGCAAGCAAGGTTGGCTCTGATACTGCCCTTGCCAACATCATCGAGCTTGTACAGCAGGCACAGGGATCCAAGGCCCCCATTGCTAGGGTCGCGGATAAGATCTCAGGGGTATTCGTTCCTATAGTCATGGGAATATCAGTGGTGACCTTTCTTGCCTGGTTCCTTACCGGCACCACAATAGATACAGCCCTGATCAGGGCCGTCAGTGTGCTGGTCATAGCCTGTCCCTGTTCGCTTGGACTGGCTACCCCGATAGCCATCATGGTGTCGAGTGGTAAGGGAGCCAAGCTAGGCATTCTCTTTAGGCATGCCGCTGCCATTGAGCAGTTCAAATCTGTGGAGACTGTCATATTCGATAAGACCGGTACCCTGACAGAGGGCAGACCAGTTGTCACTGATCTGCTTGCCAAGGATCGGAATGAACTTTTGAGAATTGCTGCAAGCGTAGAAAATAGCAGCGAGCATCCGCTTTCCAAAGCGGTGGTGAGCAAGGCAGAGGAACTCAAGCTACCATTAGCTGAAATAGAAAACTTCAAGGCTGTTGTCGGTAAGGGTATTGAAGGGACAATTGACAAGAAACAGGTCAGGATTGGCAACCTTGCCATGATGGCGGACAACAACATAGAAATTACCAAAGCTGAGAACAAACAGCTTGATGATCTTGCCGACCAAGGAAAGACTCCCCTCCTGGTTGCCCTTGGTGGCAAGCTACTGGGAATCATCGGTGTAGCCGATACCATCAAAAAGGAAACCGCTGAGGCGATACAGCTCCTGAAGGATGAGGGCATCAAGACGATTATGCTTACTGGAGACAATGAGCGTACAGCCAAGGCAATAGCCAAACAGGCTGGTATCGATGAGTTCCTTGCAGGCCAGCTTCCTGACCAGAAGGAAAGCGCTGTCACCGAATATGCCAAGAAGGGCCATGTGGCAATGGTTGGAGATGGCATCAACGATGCCCCGGCTCTGGCCAAGGCTGATGTGGGAATCGCTGTAGGAAGCGCTACAGACGTCGCGCGTGAGACTGCTGACATTGTCCTAGTGAGGAACAACCTCAAGGACGTGGCGAAGGCGTACCAGCTATCAAAGGCTACGATGCGTAACATCCATCAGAACCTTTTCTGGGCATTCTTCTATAACACACTGGGAATTCCAGTGGCAGCAGGTCTGCTGACGCTATTTGGAGGTCCTCAGCTTTCACCTATGATTGCAGCTTTTGCGATGTCTATGTCCAGTGTCTGTGTGGTGTTGAATGCTTTGAGGCTGAATAGGTTCAAGTAGATATAAATAACCAAAAGACAAAC
>CAZPOJ010000463.1:0-1517 GCA_964588005.1 uncultured Sphaerochaeta sp. | reverse complement strand
TGGAGTGCCCCCCAAAAATGTATCCAACTTTAAATAGAGTTTAATGATAAAATTAAACCAATAAAGGGGTACGATTTTATGAAGGGTTCAAGATTTACAACTGAACAAATCATTATGAAGTTAAGAGAGATGGAAATCCATATCTCACAAGGTATGAGTGTGTCAGAGGCTGTGCGTCAAATAGGCATTAGTGATGCTACTTATTATAAGTGGCGATCCAAGTATGCCAATATGACCACATCGGATGCTAAAAGACTCAAAGATTTGGAAATTGAAAATAACAGACTTAAAAAGCTTGTTGCTGATTTAAGTTTAGAAAATGCTATCTTAAAGGATGTCAACTCGGGAAAATTCTAAGCCAGACAAAACAAAAGGGAATCATATTCAAGATTTGTGAGTCATACAAGGTATCTGAACGTAAGGCTTGTCTGGTGTTAGGATTTAACCGTAGGACGATCAGATATCAACATGTGATGAAAGATGACGAAGATGAAGTCACAGCTAAGATCATTGAACTTGCTACTCAGTATGGAAGATATGGCTATCGACGAATTACAGCGATGTTAAAGACATTAGGCTATGATATCAATCATAAGCGTGTTGAACGCATTTGGAAAGAAAACGGCTTAAAAGTGCCAAAGAAACAGCCTAAACGTAAGAGACTATGGTTAAACGATGGTAGTTGTATAAGACTTAGACCAGAATACAAAAACCATGTCTGGAGTTATGATTTCGTTACAGATCAATTAGAAAATAAGAAGAAACTTAGATGGTTGAATATCATTGATGAATATTCAAGGATATGCATATTCAGTGAACCAAGGCGAAATTGGAGACACCAAGATATCATTGAAGTGTTATCGGACTGTTTTATCCTTCATGGTGTGCCAACACATATGAGAAGTGATAACGGTCCAGAATTCATTGCTAAAGAATTAAGAAAGTGGTTCAAAGACATCGGAGT
The DNA here is from genome assembly GCA_964588005.1 of uncultured Sphaerochaeta sp. GTDB lineage: Bacteria > Spirochaetota > Spirochaetia > Sphaerochaetales > Sphaerochaetaceae > Sphaerochaeta. Next base: position 553 of record CAZPOJ010000463.1, on the reverse strand, counting down.
CATCACTTCTTATATTGAGCCAGGCAGCCCTTGGGAAAATGGATATTGTGAATCGTTCAACAGCAAAATGAGAGATGAATTTTTAAATATGGAAGTATTTAGTACATTAAATGAGGCGAAGGCACTTACAAAACAATGGGTTATATATTACAATACCATTAGATCGCACAGTTCGTTAAACTATCAACCGCCAGCGCCGCTTACAGTTCAAGAACTAAGATCTTAAGTCTCTATTCTATTTTGGGACATTTTATGGGGCAGTGCAGTCATAAATCCATAATAAAGCACACTACTCAAGTAGTAAAAACATAATGAACTTAATAGTGACAACAAACAATATTACAAGGGTGCGTAGATTTTTATAGGGGTGCGCAAATTCTGCAAGGGGTGCGTAATTGTATTAAAATAGGTCACACAACCCATCTGCCTAGTAAAGCTTTGATACAATTTCAAGCCTTTTTTCTTGGCTAAATACGATAATTGACTTAATATCGTCACATTTTAATATTTGGGACATTTGATTTTTAGATTTAGGTTGAAAAATGCATAATTA
>CAZPOJ010000462.1:0-1553 GCA_964588005.1 uncultured Sphaerochaeta sp. | reverse complement strand
TGCTGGACTCCTGTCATGTGGTTGTCACCCCAGGTGCCGGCTTCGGTCCTGCAGGAGAGGGCTTTGTACGAGTATCCTCCTACGGACATCGAGAGAATGTTGAAAAGGCAATCGCTTCAATACAGGAGAACTTACAAGTATGAGTAGCAAAACACTTCCCTTAACCAGTGAAAAAATGCACGCCCTCGCCCAGAGGATTCCCACCCCATTTTATCTCTATGATGAGAAGGCTATTGCCGATCATGCTCGAGAGTTTAACCGCCTATTTTCTTGGGCTCCAGGCTTTCGTAACTACTATGCGGTCAAGGCGTGTCCCAATCCAAGCATCCTCTCTATTCTGAAGAGGGAGGGGTTTGGCAGTGACTGTTCTTCCCTGCCTGAGATGTTGATGAGTGAAGCGTGTGGGATCACTGGTGAAGGAATCATGTTCACCAGTAATAATACCCCACCAGAAGAGTTTAAAGAGGCGTATAGGCAAAAAGCGATCATTAATCTTGATGATATTACCCATATCGAGGCGATGATCGAAGCAGTAGGTGAGGTTCCTTCCCTCGTCTGCTTGCGCTACAATCCCGGTCCTGAACGCACAGGCAATGCCATCATAGGCAACCCTGTAGAAGCTAAGTATGGCATTACCTCCCACCAGATAGTTGATGCGTATAAAATCTTGAAGGAGAAGGGTGTTAAGCGTTTTGGCCTCCATACCATGGTAGCCTCTAACGAGCTTGATGGTACCTACATTGTAGAGACCGCTAGGATGCTTTTTGAGCTCAGTGTAAAGATTCAAAAAGAAGCTGGCGTACGTATTGAGTTTATCGACATGGGAGGGGGGATTGGAATTCCCTATAAACCAGAAGATAAGGCTATGGATCTTGAGGCAGTAAGTCGCGGGATGGAGGAGCTCTATAAAGAGATTATTGTCCCCTCTGGCCTTGATCCTCTGAATATTGTATTTGAGTGTGGACGGGTCATCACCGGTCCTTATGGATACCTCGTAAGTAAGGTCAGGCACGTTACCAGTAAGTATAAAGAGTATGTAGGTCTTGATGCATCGATGAGTGACCTTATGAGACCCGCCCTCTATGGAGCGTATCACCACATAACTGCAGTGGGTAAAGAGAGTGAAGCACATGATCAGACGTATGATGTGACAGGCTCCTTGTGTGAAAACAACGACAAGTTTGCTATCGACAGACCCCTTCCTAAACTAGAAAAGGGTGATGTGGTAGTAATCCACGATGTTGGTGCCCATGGCCATGCGATGGGGTTTAACTACAACGCTAAGCTTAGGCCTGCAGAGTACCTGCTTAAAGAGGATGGATCGGTGGTTATGATTCGTAGGGCACAGACCTATGATGACTTTGTCTCAACGCTCCGATTCGAAGGGGCGGAGGTTACGCTCTGATGCATAGTTTTGCGATGCGCGTCTACTACAGCGATACTGACTGTGGGGGGATTGTCTACCACGCTAACTACCTGAACTTTGCTGAGCATGCCCGTACTGAGCTCTTGAGAGATATTAGCATATCGGCAAAGCAGACAGGGTCTCATAG
>CAZPOJ010000461.1:0-1560 GCA_964588005.1 uncultured Sphaerochaeta sp. | reverse complement strand
AATGCAAGCTTGAGAAAGGAGTCAGTCATGTCAAAGAAGTTCTACTCCCTGTTGCTTGTCCTGGTTCTTATAGCAGGATCACTTTTTGCTGCTGTACAGGAGAGTTGGATCAACAACTCCATCACCTATGAGTGGGCCTTGAACTCAGAGGTGCCTCTTACCAGTGGTTCTCTTGATACACTTGGGTATGATTTTTCCTGGTTTGGCTTCCCTGGAGGTTCAAGTGTAGGCATCGCTACTCACTTGGGGTTGAGCTTCTCCCTTGATGCTGTCCCTATTTTTAATCGCATGTACGTCTTTATGGGACCGGCCTTCTCCACTGTCTTATCTGGCGGGGTACTGGGGTATGTTGCCACCGGTCCTAGCTACACCATCACAACGCACGATAGTGGTGCAGGTTCTGTGGAGCAACAGCTTGGAGTAGGGGTGGATGTTGGAGCACGCTTTCTGCTTGCAGGGAGCGAGCGGTGGGATCTTGGTCTTATCGCAGGGGTGTTAGGGGATATTTCCCTCTTGCGATTTGTTGATGCCGTTCGCAAAGAAGGGTTTTCTGCCAATGCTCGTGCATACTTTGGCTTCTCGTTTGGTTCGGCAATGGCCTTTCCCCGGTATGGCTTGTTTTCTCCTGTGGTATATCACTACTGAACACACCCTTGTTGCTTGGCTGCTGCCCTGTATCCAGGTGGGATCGTTCCTTATATGTAATGCTTTTTCTCTGGGCTTCTTGAGAAGAATCTTTGCCGGAGTGCATCAGGTCTTTCTCTTATCGTATAGCTTACGTATCAAATCCATCGCTTTGGGCATCTTTGGACATGGTTTATCCCCGACAGGGGAGGGGTTGGCATGTATGCATTTCCAGGGACGTTGACAGGCTCTTTCTAGGATGCGTGCATGGATGAGCTTCTTGTGACTCTAAATGTTCTTTATTTCATGCAGGTTTGCCTACATCTTTTGTTCTGTTTTTATTGGAATCACAGGTGTTCTGCTGGGTTGCGCTTGTTTTTCACGATAGTGGCCATTTCCATTGACATATGAACGTTTATGAGTGTATTATGGGTACAGAAGCAATAAATGTTCAAAAACATTCATGGAGAATGCTATGACTACCATTCCTGCAGGCAGACACCAGTACATACTCTCCCAAATCGAGCAAATCGGTACGGTTAATGTAGGTGGGCTTGCAGAAGAGTTGTCAGTGAGTGAACTGACCATCAGGCGAGACTTGGACCAGTTGGCAAAGAAAGGCCTGGTCGAACGTACCCATGGTGGTGCTACTGCCCGTAGGAATCTTCCTATCGAACCTGACTACCTGCAGAAAGCTTCTGAATTTCCCTTGGAAAAAGCTGCTATAGGCGCTGTTGTGGCAACTATGGTGGAGGAGGGGGACACCCTCTATATCAACAGTGGTTCAACCACGTTGGAAGTCATCCGCTCTGTTGCCTCCCTGGGCAAGAGCCTTACCATAGTAACCAATAATATCGACGCTCCCTGGATTTGTAAGGAGTCTGAGCATATCCGCCTGATCTTGGCCGGAGGCGTGTACCGCCCCCGTTCCCACTC
>CAZPOJ010000460.1:0-1562 GCA_964588005.1 uncultured Sphaerochaeta sp. | reverse complement strand
GTACTGAGCTCTTGAGAGATATTAGCATATCGGCAAAGCAGACAGGGTCTCATAGGGCCCTTATGGAGCAGGAGGAGCTTGCTTTGGTGGTAAAGTCGGTCAATGCAGATTATCAAAGGCCAGCTTATCTTGATGATCTGCTCACCGTTGAGACAGAGATTGAGCAATCAAAGCGCTTTTCCATCGTGTTTAGACAGACAGTTAAGCGTGATGGAGAGACTCTCTGTGTTATGCTGGTGAAGGTCGCTGCGATCGACACTACCACGATGCGACCTAAGCTGATGCCCCCATGGTTTGTTCCTGGCTTTAATGCGCTGTAGGCAGAGCCTTCCAGCATGTGGTGTAGCGTGGTGAAAGGTGGGCCTGAGCCATCAGGTCACCCTTGATCATAGAACCTGCTGTGCCACAGGTGAGGGCCCTCCTTCCATAGGAGCGCTGGATCTCCTGCACCACAGGGGAGAGTCTTTGCTCCTGCGTTATCCTTTTTTGCTCCTCTTCAGCATTGAAGAGCGAGTATTGATGAACCCCCTCCTTTTCAAGGTATGTTGCCCATACCCTGCTAGCCTTGTAGGGGGCTCTTTTGTATATGGAGGCGAGGCATACTTTAGCAGCAGCGAGGAGAGTCGGGGTGTAGGCTGAGCCTTGTGCTAGCACTACGGTAGCTGAAGGGCTCTGGTAGTCATCTCTAAAACGGCTGGTATAGAGCGCTACGGTGATCTCTCGTGCCTGCTTGCCCCGCGTATTGAGTTTAGCACTTAAGGTGGCACAGTGGCAGGCTAGGCTCTGCTCTAGCTCCTCTAAGCTCTCTTTTGGCTTAGCAAAAGAGATACCACTGCACAACGAGATGCTCTTCTCCCTCTCCCTAGGAATAGAAGGGACTCCCCGTAGCTCCCTCGCTGTCTGTAACCCTGTAATAGTGCAGTGTTTTTCAATCCATAGATCATCTTTGGTGATAAAATCATAGGCTGTACGTACTCCAAGCTGCAGTAGCTGTGCTTCGCGCCTGCGCCCGATACCCCACACCTCAGAAATCATCGTTTTTTTGAGCAGGGCCTCTTCATCTTCGGCATAGATAATCTTTACCCCACTCAGGTGGCGTTTACCCGCATGGTTTGCAAGCTTTGCTAAGGTTTTGGTGCGAGCTAATCCCAAGGAGACAGGGATACCTGTGAGGCGAATAATCTCGTTGCGTAGGAGTTCTATCTCCGAGAGGAGAGGCTTTTCTAGGGTAAAGAAAGCCTCATCGATGGAGTAGACCTCCCTATTTCCTATAAGGGAGAGGAGGGTATCCATAACCCTGTCAGAGAGGTCTTGGTAGAGAGGGTAGTTGGAGGAGAAGATAGCAGCTCCAACCTTTTCAAGGTTCTCTTGTGCCTCAAACAGGGGGGTGCCTCGCTTAATACCGAGCTTTTTAGCTTCGCTAGAGAGGGCTATGATACACCCATCGTTGTTGGAGAGTACCACTACAGCTTTATTGCGAAGATCGGGGCGAAATAGGCGTTCGCATGAGGCGTAAAAGCTATTACAGTCACACAAGCCTATCATCTGAGGCTCCTTACTAC
>CAZPOJ010000459.1:0-1566 GCA_964588005.1 uncultured Sphaerochaeta sp. | reverse complement strand
GCACAATGGAATTTCTAAGGTACACTTAGGAGTAGGAGAAAACCATGCTGCTCAACGAGAAGATATATAACCACTTCAAGGCATCGTCTCTCAAGGAAACTATCAAGGAGATCCATCTGGGCCTGGGCTACAGTGCGGTGACACTGACCGGTGGGGGGTGCGGGCTCTGTTATACACCCAAGCAGAAAAATGGAGGGTGCACCGTCTTCAAGGAGCGAGTGGAGTTTGAAGGAGAACAAGCCATCATCTTGCTGGAAAGGATCTATGACGATACTCCTCTGGTGCGCTGTCTCGCCATTGCCCTGGCAAATGCCCTCAACCATGGCTATGCCCTCAGCTTGCCGGACGACAAGGGGGATATTTGCTCTGACCTACACCTGCAAAGCGGCAGCAAGGTTGCCATGGTCGGCTCTTTTGCCCCCATCATAGCAGATTTGGAGAACCAGGGAGTTGAGGTTCGCCCCTACGATATAGGCAAGGCGATCGGCGAAGAGAAAAGCTTCTACAGCTGGGCTGCAAGCGAAGCTGACGCCCTCATCCTGACGGCTACCAGCCTCATCACCAACACCACCGAGGAGATTTTTGAAAAGCTGGAAACCACAGAGTTGCCCTCCATCCTTATGGGGCCCTCCACCATTGCTGCCTTTGGCCTCTACGATCATCTGGGCATAGGCTTCTGTGCGGCAACTGCAGTCACAGATGTAGCGGGCATCCTCAAGGATGTCCGTAATGGACGGGGAACCCCCTACCTCCATAAGCACTCCAGAAAGGTGATGCTGAAACTGCCTGGTGAGCAATCATAGTAGATAGGAGTATTTCGATGGACAGACGTATTCTCTGGTCACGTATCCTGGTTATTGTCGGTGGTATCGCTATGCTGCTTGGAGCTCTCGATCCGCTAGAGGGAGCGATAATCATTCTTAGCGGTAGTGGTTTGGTTGTGTTGGGAACTTTTCTCAGCAATGGGCAGAGGAACAGTTTCCTGTATTGGTTGTGGGTCTTCGTCCTCATAGTGTTTGGGTTTGCTGTCATGTTGATTTTGACAGCACTTGGAGGCATCGGAGGTTCTACGGGTCACTCAATGTGGTGGGGCATTTTCGTTCTGCCCTATCCAGTTGGTTGGCTTATGGGTATTATAAGCCTCATTGTCAGACTGGTTAGATACATCAAGGCAAAAAAGCAGTCGGAGTAGCCTGAGGGCCATGGTTTTACTTCCAAGCCCTTGCTACTCTTATCTTGAAATGCCGTTTATCTAGTCAGCAAACAGTTCCTTATAGTCACACCCTATACTCTTATATTCACTTTTCTTGGCAAGCAGGGAAGCAAGGCCCTCAGGGACCGGGACAGTCGTTCCTATCAAGGGTTCCACCACTGCTTCGAACTTGGCTGGATGGGCTGTTGAGACCACAATGGTGTCATCCTGCAGGGGGAGGTCGCGCCTGACTCTCTCAGCAGTTGCCGTATGGGGACAGATCACGTAGCCTGTCTCGTCATACACCTCCTTGATGGTTGCCTTGATAGCTTCATCACTGACAGAGGTGGCGCTGACCATCTTCCTGAATGTCC
>CAZPOJ010000458.1:0-1567 GCA_964588005.1 uncultured Sphaerochaeta sp. | reverse complement strand
CTAATGCCCTGCGTTTCTTTGGTGGGGTGACACAAATCTGCACGCCGGACAATACCAAGGTCGCGGTGCTGAAGAATATGGATTGGATTGATCCCCTGTTGAACAAGGACTTCCAAGAGTGGGCTGCCTACTACGGCACGGCCATCATGCCGGCGGTGGTCAAGGGGCCGACTTTCAAGCCCAATGTGGAAGCATCAGTAGGGTTTGTGACCAGAAATATCCTCATGGACATGGAAGAGATGACCTTCTTCAGCCTTGATGCATTGAATGAGGTGCTCTGGGAGAAGATAGACGAGCTGAACAAGCAGAACTTCCAGGGACGTGACTTCTCTCGTAAGGACCTGTTCGAGCGGGAGGAACGGGACCTGCTGCTGTCGTTGCCGCCCTCAGACTACCAATTCCTTGAGCGACAACAGGTAACAGTTTACCAAGACTTCTCATTCGTCTTTGATCATGTCCATTATACTATGCCACGCAAGTTCATCAAGCACTCGCTCAACATTCGTGCCTCGGCAACCGAAGTGTTTGTGTACACCCTCAAGGATGATCTGTTCAGGCAATACAAGCGCTGCCATAGTCCCGGAGAATGGGTCATCCACCCGAACGACTTGCCAAGGCATGTCACTGATTATGACAAGTGGAGCGTCCCTTTCTTTCAAAACTGGGCCTCGGGCGTTGGGCCGAACACCCGTATTGTGATCGACGCAATGCTTGCACAGGTCCCTTACCCGGTGCAGGCATTCAGAAGGTGCATGGGTGTGCTGGGGTATGCCAAGCGAAAGGGCAAACCTGTTCTCGAGGCATGTTGTGCAAATGCCGCTAAGGAAGGCAAACGCAATTATACTTATATCAAGAATACCATCGCCGACTATGAGTTACCTGATCTGGTGGCATCATCCGCCATTGACTCTGAAGAGACCTGTGCAACCGTACCGGTCGTGGATTTTTACAAGGTTGATGGCTCACGCTATTCCATCGATGCCATCCTTGCACGTCAGGAGCAGGAAGGAGGCACCAATGGCTAGGAACTCACAGGATATAGAGGATATGCTCGATGAGCTGGGCATGACCCGGATGAGCTGCCGCCTCAATGAATTGATGAGAAGCCCCGAAAGTGTGGGTCTCACCCCCCTGCAAATGTTGCGAGAAGTCGTCTCCCCCCAATATCTGCAGTACAAGAACGAACAATTCAAGGATAACCTGAGGCTCAGCAAGCTGATTCTCCAGGAAGCTGAAATCGAAAACCTACGGACCGGACCCAAGCGAATCTACAATGAGAACCTCATCAGCCAGCTCAAGACCCTCGAGTTCATAGACGACCGCAAGAATGTGACGGTTGTCGGTGAGAGCCGGGCAGGCAAGACATACTTGTTGCGGGCCTTTTGCATCGAGGCCTGCAGGATGAATTATCGCACCCTCTTCGTCGACTATGTCGAGTTGATGAACGAGTTGCTCATCAAGAAACGTGCAGATCTCAGCCGGTTCAACAAGAGGCTGAACTACTACTGCCGGATCCAAGTCCTCATCATCGATGATTTCCTTATCGAGAAATATAGTGAGGAAGCGA
>CAZPOJ010000457.1:0-1567 GCA_964588005.1 uncultured Sphaerochaeta sp. | reverse complement strand
CGCTTTCCCCGATTGATTGGAGGTATTTACCCAGATAGCGTACCAACTGGATCCTAACGATCTGGCGATGGACGGACTCTTCATCCAAACAACAAATCCACCCGGAGAGCCTCTCCTTGGTGAGTAATGCTGGATACCGGTTAGATTCCCAATACTTGTCGAACATCTTTGCATAGAACAGCAAGCTGCCAGACTTGTGGGTGGTCATATAGTGCTCATAGAATTTTTCGATTCTTGAAGAAAAGCTACTGGAGTAGTTCATAACGACACCCCCTTGTAATAAGGAGTGAGGCAACATGGCCTGAGCCTCTCATGTTCAACGGTGGCATAAATCGTGGTCGAATCCATGCCCTTATGGCCGAGCATGTTGCTGGTAGTTCCTAAAGACACCCAGTTCTGCAGTTGTTTAGAAGCTGCATGATGCCTGAGAAGATGTGATCCCTGTCGCTCGGAATCTCGGATACCAAGTTCAATAAACGCCTTTCTGATGATTCCATAGATTGCACCATGTCCCCTCAATTTGTGGTGGGGTGTGCGAAGCGATAGGAATACATACCGGAGATTGCTTTCAGGCCGTTCCTCCAGCAAGTATTCCTGCATACAGTTCCCTATGACAGGCAAGAGAGGGAGGATCAACAGATTCTGGGTCTTTGACTGAACTAATGACAAGGTCCCCTTGACCCAGTCTATATTTTCCAGCCTCAAGTTTATGATATCAATGGCCCTGATTCCCAAATAGTAGGTCAAGGCTAGGATTGTCTTGTCCCTCCAAGAACCATCACCATGGTCAATAAAGCTTGCAATAGCAGCATCCTCCTCTGTTTCGAGCATGGGTATGATGGGTATATGCCGTGGACAATTTGTGGGGATTGCCAGTAGTGCTATCGCTTCATATCCCAGATACCAAAGGAGCTTTCGCATAGCGGAAGCGGCAACCCGAATACTAGTGGAGGCCCAGGTGCCGCTTCTCAGCGTTTCAAAGAAAGTCACCACCAGTGCACCGTTGACATCCAAGATGTCATGCACTCCATTGGACTCCAAATGATTGAGGAACTGGGTTGTTATGTTCCTGTAACTTTCAATAGTGTAGATTGACTTACCGTCTGATTGCAGATGTGTAAGATACTGATCAAGCACGGGAATGAAAGTATCTTGGCTAAGAGATATCTTGTGAGGACTATTATGTAGATACCCTTCGTAGACTAGCCCAGTTTCCAAGTAACACAGAATGCGGGAATAGATGGGAAAGGCGAGAATGCAGGTTTTTCCTTGTTCAGTGAGTTCTTTAACATGTTTACTTACGGCATCGAGCAAGCCCACCCCTTCCTCAAGTGGGTGCTGCAGTTGTCTTTCAATCCTACGATAAGCCCTGTCATACCCTTTCAAGGTGCTTTCCTTGAAATGAAGGCTTTTGGTGTAGTCCTTCACTATTTTCAAAACCGCTGACAATTGTTCCATACTGTAATCTCCTTTTGGTAGATACAGTATGTAGCCGTTTTGGATATTTGCGTGAAAAGATTTTGCCGATTCATGATTGGTAATTCTAGGCAACAGAAAGGTTACTGAA
>CAZPOJ010000456.1:0-1577 GCA_964588005.1 uncultured Sphaerochaeta sp. | reverse complement strand
TACTCTAATAATCTGATTCAAAACAATACATTTGTATGGACAGCTTTTATAGACATATTCACCCTATGTAGAGTGGATAATCACGAGCCGTGTAGTATCTGGTTGCAGGCGTACTGTATTATGTTCCTTCGAGAAGGCGTGCTACCAAGTTCTTGAACTGGTCTCCCCGGTCAAACTCATTTTTGAACATCTCAAAGGATGCACAACCGGGGGAGAGCAGAACCACCTGGGGAAGGTCCGGAAGTTCTTCACTTTTTTGTTTGGCAGCTGTAAAACTTTTGAGCACAGCGTCGTCCATAGAGGAGTAGGGGCCACTGTAGGGTATCCTGTGCTCCTCAAGCAGGGGTATGAGCTTGTTTTGCGTAAAGGATCCATCCAACAACGCTATACCTGTAGCTGCCTGCAGTACATCGAGCATGGCGTGCGGCTTGAGGTTTTTGTCGGTTCCTCCACAGATGAGATGGATTGCCATATTTTTGAATCGGGAAGAGGTGAAGTGTACAGCTTCGGGTATTGTTGCGGCACTGTCGTTGATGAAAAGGATGTTGTCAAGCAGGGCTACCTGCTCGATCCTATGGGGGACTCCTGCAAAGCTTTCCAACGCCTTGAGAACTGCTTTCCATTTGAATCCCAGGGCAAGCAGGACGGCGTAGGCGCTTTTGAGGTGAGGCATCTCCTCCACTTCCTTTGCACAGGTACGGTCTATGCCGCGCACACGCCTGCTGTCAAGCTTTGTCAGGGTCCGCACCCGTTTGATCAGGGCATCGGGGACCACTGCCTTTTTGGCAGAGGGGGTGAAAAGGTCCAGCTTGTCTTCCAGATAGTTCTCGATGCTCTCATAGGAGTTCAGGTGGTCGGGGTAGAAGTTTGTCAGGGCGATCACCTCCATGGGAGGGAGTTCGCCGTGCATCGCCGTTATCGTATCGCGGATAAGCCAGGAGGAGAACTCGCATACCAGGAAATCTGGCAGCTTTTTCTGCTGCTCATGTCTTTTCTCCCACTCTCGCAGCACTGAGAACGCACTGATGCCCATATTGCCGCACTGCATCGCCTCATACCCTAGTTTTTCCAGGGCATGGGCTACCGCAGCAGAGGTGGTGGTCTTGCCCTTTGTACCTGTGATCGCAATTATCTTGGTCTCTCTGCACCAAGGAGAGGAGAAAAGCCAGGCAAAATCATTGACGACCATCCTCGCTGAAGCGAGCAGGGGGTGGTTTGGGGGGATGGCGGGGTTTTTCACTACGATATCAGCCCAGAGGAAATCTTCCTTGCGATGGGCACCTGCGATGCAGGTGGCACCGCGGCGCGTGAGGGCTTCCATCTCAGCTCCAAGGTCAAGCGTTCCCTTCAAATCAGTAATCCTCACCTCATCCCCATGGTCAAGAAAGTACGTAGCTGCAGAGTACCCCCCTCCATTCATACCCAGCCCAAAGATCAGAACCTTCATGCACACTCCTTGTCTAAACTATATAACACTGTCATAAGAGAAAACAGCTGTAGAGCAATAAGGTATCATATAATAGGGAAACATGTCACAAGTATTCCCCTGAAATCTCTCTTGGAGCAAACAGATTTCT
>CAZPOJ010000455.1:0-1582 GCA_964588005.1 uncultured Sphaerochaeta sp. | reverse complement strand
ATTTCCCTACTCATAGCTAAGGTAGCCTACCACTCTTTAATGCCCATGTAAATATGATTTTGAAAGTCTTGTGGTTGTTTGGGGTAAAAGACAGCAAATAATATGGGCTTAGCGTAGCAGTACTCTGTCATAAAGCAAAGATTGTCTTAGCCCCTGGCTAAAAGAGAAGACAAACATCACAACCCCACCAGAGGGCATGATACCAAAATAGGCAGAACCATTTCATACAGCATGCAGAGGTATTGCTTTTTTCTAAAGAAATGCATCCACACGTTCCTGTAAAATAAGCAAACGAGGAAAGAAGAAACATGGCATGATTGTTATCTTCAATCCCATCACTACAAAAGTCCTACCTTTCAAGCTTCCTCATCGAAAGCATGAACAAGGGCAGTATCATCAGATCTCCCGCTGCAAAGGGTGATAGTGACTCCACCAGTGAGTAGACTCCCCACAAGACCAAGAGGCCTGTGAACATGAAAGATGTTTGTAGGAACCGGTACAGTGATCGAACGTAGGAAACGACAAACAGCAATGAAAAGAGTCCAAAATGAACCAGCAGGTTCAGGTAGGTGTTGTGAAGTCCTATGCCATTGAGTATTTCCGGTCGGTATCCGATCAAGACTCGTTTCAAAGTTAGCTCGTTGATACACGCCAGCTGTATCTCGCGTCTGCCATTGCTACTCAAGCCATTGGCCACCAACCTGGAGTTGGAATATGCATAGAGCACACCAATGCCAAGGACCAAGGCCATACAGGCTACTACTGCTAGGAATTTCCAACGGTGGTTTGTCATAAAGGTTCGAATGGCACCAGAATGCGTAATGATAGTACGCACAATAACCATGAAGAAGAGTGCCCCTGAAATGAGCAACCCTGCCCTACTGCGGGAATAGAAGCAGACAAGGACAGTCAGAAAGGGAATGAGCAGGGAGTATCCAGTACCAAGGACCCAGGTATATTCACTTTTGATATCTTCGTTTTCATGTTCGATCATGATCAGGAAGAAGCTTGTCATGACCAGGAGCTTGGGGATGGTGTTCCTGTTCATGGCATAGAAGTCTGATCCTGATCCAAGGCGTATCCCTTTAATGAAGAAGCCATACAGGAAGGGAGCCAGTGCCAGGTAACAGAAGAGTCTTACCATCCATATGTTCCACTTGGTATGTAGGATCAACAAGCCCAAAGCAAAGCCAAGCAGAGGATAGGCAGCTTCTAAATACCAGACCATCTGACCTTGTTGGGAAACAAGTTGGGCATACCAAAACAGGAACAGGAGTGCCACAAGCATAATCCGCTCTTGTGTTGTTATGGTTCGTCCTACTACCAGAAGAATCAGTATCAAAAGAAGAAGTACGCTTGCCCCAAAGATATGATCCAGCACAGGCACCACAACAAAGTTCTTGTAGACCAAAAGAAGCATACTACCCAAGACAGAAAGCTGTAGGGCTAGGATGGGTTTGGAGGCAAGCTTGTCAGTCTTTGCTGGTGAAACTATTTCCATGAAAGGGCAACTCCTCAAGAAGGATGGGTGAAGGATAGCACAGGAGAGGGAAAAGGTAACCTCTGAGAACAAGCAGTAAAT
>CAZPOJ010000454.1:0-1586 GCA_964588005.1 uncultured Sphaerochaeta sp. | reverse complement strand
ACATGATCTTCTTCTCTCCCTCTGCATCATTTTTCCTATACTGCTGGATGCTCCTTTCACGTGTGGAACCTCTAGAGTTAGTCAGAGTCATGACAAGGTTAGCACTCATATTGTTACCACTGTCTCGGGTATACACCTTTTGCATTACCTCTTCACCGCTATATGCAGCAGAGAGGGTTACTAGGGCGGTTAGGGCTATGGCAACAAACGTTACCACGCGTTTCACATTGGTTTTTTTCATACTTTAGTTACTCCTGTATCTGTTAGTTGTAGTTGTCGTATCTTCTTGGGCAAGAAGCGTCCCTTCTTGTCCAGATGATTAATGATTATTATGAGCACGGTGAGAGTTAAGAGGGCACTCATTGCCATGTTCAGCATGATAAGAGAGCCTACCTGCCTGTTAGGAGGGAATACGCTGAACAAGAGGACTGCGAAGCCTCCCATCACAGCGATGGCGTTCAGGATGATCGCGCGCCCTGTATGGGAGAGGGTCTCCCTTGTTGCATCTGCTCTACTAAAGCCTTTTAGCCTTTGGTTGGTGTAGTGCTCAAGCAGGTGAATGGAGTAGTCGACCCCAATACCTACTGCGATACTTGAGATAAGGGCAGTTGCTGAACTGAGGGGGATGTTCAACAGACCCATCACCCCAAAGTTGACCAGAGCTGTAATAGCTATGGGCACTGTCCCTGCAAGGCCCACCCAGATATTTTTAAACAAGATCGAGAGTAGCAATGCTACTATGATAAAGGAGAGGGCTAAGCTGAGGATCTGCCCTTTGAGCAGGAGGGATGAGAAGACAAAGGTTTTATACCCACTGCCTGCAAAGCTGATCTCCACTCCTTGGGAAGCAAACTTAGGCTCAGCCTCCTTTACCATATCCATAATCGAGCCCAGCACAGCAGAGCTATCACTTTTGAGCTGGAAGGTAATATTTGCCTTGGTGTAGTCATAGTCGACGACCTTCTCTAAGGTTTCAGGATCCCCTGAAAACTCATAGAGTAGGAGGTACTGGGCAACCATCTCCCTGCTCTCAGGTATGGTGTTAAAAGCCTCATCATTATCGTGCATGACTAGGTTCATCTGCTTAAGGAATGTGGTTAGCGAGAAGGTGGCTCCCACCATTGGGTCTTGGGAGAGTCTCATCTGTAGGTCATCCATAGCCTGGAGCACCTCGGGATCCTTAAAGACTCCCTCTTCCTCACTACTTAAGATGATGTTCAACGAGGAGGTTCCACCAAACTTCTGGTTTACAAATGCATCAGTGAGTGCAATGGGGGAGTCCTTTTCAAAGTTTGCTAAAAAGCTGGTATCGATCCACACCTTAGTTGCTCCATATCCCCCTACTAGGATGATAAGGACGGTGATAATGATAACCATCTTTTGATGCTCGATAAGAAGGGATCCAAAGCGGTGCTCTTTTGGCCCTTGTTGTAGTTTGGTAACCAAGCCTTTGGCTTGCTTGCCTTTTTTCTCTTTCTTCTTGGGAACACCCAACAAGTAGATGGAGGCAGGAAATAGGATAAGGGCTAAAAGCATCTCACTGATGACTCCTATGGCGGCAAACAGCCCGAAATATCGTACCGGGA
>CAZPOJ010000453.1:0-1588 GCA_964588005.1 uncultured Sphaerochaeta sp. | reverse complement strand
TCGTTAATATTATATCTTGGATCACAGTCAAAAGCACAATTAGTTTTATCCTCCATTCCCACCTGGCAATAACTATCACCACAATAGCCACCACCGTCTAGGGGAGATTTAAAGATACAATAGTCATAAGAAGGTATAGGATAGGGAGTTATAGAGCCTCCCGGGGTGTTACAAGCATACTGCCTAGTCTTTCTACTATCGGCAGCGCTAGTAGCAACATTGCCATCCCCATCACAAGCCTCATAGCCATTATTATACATCCCCCCTCTTCCTTCTGAGTTAGGGCTTTGTAAAATACCATCTCCACAATAAGTGTTAACACTAAGATTGAAAGTTTTGCTATTTTCAGTTTGATATTCATTTCTAGCACTAACTTTTATTTCTTGATTATTTATTTCTGCACTAGAAATCCCCTCTAAATGAAACATGGAAGAGCCATCATCTTCTTCTGATCTAATTAATTCTATGCCTGCAGGCAAGCCAGAGGCACTGTAAGAAACTGTGTGATTAGACTGACTACTAGAACCCAAGAAGCAGCTATAGTCATGCCCAATTCTAACTTGACTGTCACAATTAAAATCTAGAACTGGTCTATCTACCTTAATCTTAATGATAAAACGACTAGACTCACTACCGTCAGTGCTCAGACTATAAACAGACTCACTATCTTCAGCAAAAGCTATATTAGTATTAAATGTACCTTTGTAGTTTACCTTTAGCCGGTTAACACCATCTGCAGTCTCTGATTTTACAATACCGCCAAAGGATAAAACATCTTTACCACTAACAAGACTTAGACTGTAATTTGGAGAGCTATCAGCTCCAGAGACGTAAAAACTATAGTTAAATTGATTTACTGGGTCTAATCTATAGATATACTCACTAGCCTCAGCTAAAGTACTAGCTTTCTTAATAACTATAGAACCATTTTCAGAAACACTAAGACCCTTATCATCTCTTACTGTTATAGTAATTGGATAGGTTCCTGGGTTACCAGCTCGGGCTGCATAGATTTTCTTTTGCGAAGAATCGCTAGTTGCTTTTATATATGGCTTTTCTGACCAAGAAGAGAAGTCCGCACTAGAGCTAAGAGTCCAGCTTAAAGGATCATTATCAGGGTCACTAGCTTTAACAAAGCCATTGTACTCTAAACCACTAGATCCTCCCAAAGCAGTGGCTGTTATTTGCGGTGGCCTATTGGAAGCATTTCCTCCAGAAATAATTCCGGTCGCCAATACACAATCACTTCCCTCGGGGTCATTAGGGCTTAAGCTATAACCTAAATTAGGATCGTTTTTATCACGACTTTCCATAACAGCACATAAATTATATTCCGAACCTGAATCATTAGTAGTGTAGACTAATGCATAGCTATCATTTGGCAGCTTTAAAGAAATATTTTCTTTAGGGAATATAAAACTTTGTCTATCTTTATTCCAACAAGTCTTGTTGTCATAGCCATCGCAAGGACCTAATCTATTGACAGGATCAAGAAAATTTTTCTTCATACTTATCATAGGTAAAAAACTTTCCTGCCAGCTTGGCCAAAGACTAGTACTTGCTCCTGGTAAATAAGTACCGGAGCTAA
>CAZPOJ010000452.1:0-1591 GCA_964588005.1 uncultured Sphaerochaeta sp. | reverse complement strand
AATAATATATATTCTGTTAACTAGAACTATCCCACACTCACCAAGACCTTATAGACATGAACTTCACCTAGTCTCTCTTGCCATCCTTGATCTTCAACAGATGGAACATCAGGGCAAGCTCATCTTCTGTAATATTGCACAGTTCACTCAAGATCATGATCTTGCGCATATGGCTCTCGATTCCTTTCAGGTACTCTTCCTTCACCTGGTCGAAATCCCTTGCAGCAACAAAGCTCCCTTTACTGGGAACTGTGTAGATGAATTGCTCTTTCTCCAGTTCCTCATAGGCACGCTTGGTGGTGATGGCGCTTACTTGCAGTTTCTTGGCAAGCTTGCGTATCGATGGGAGCTTTGAGCCAACAGCCATATCTTCTGAAAGGATCAGGTGTTTGATATGATCGACTATCTGCTGGTAGATGGGCCTTGTCTCTTCTGTATTATGTATAAGATTCATAGCGCTCCTTCTGTACATATACAATATATACGAATTTTCAAATATTGCAATCTTTATTCTTTGCAGTCATTTTCGCCCCGTATTGCTGTCAAACAAGCCCTTTATCAGTATACTTGTCCCTATGATTGACTATACCTATAAACAAACCACTGATTTAGGCGCTGCTCTCATGCAGCTTTTTACAATTGTAACCCTGCTCAGAAGCAAGGACGGCTGCCCTTGGGACCGGGAACAGGATAATAAAAGCATTGCCGTCTCCCTGTTGGATGAAACCTATGAGTACCTTGATGCAGTTCTTTCCGGGGATAAGGCCGAACAAAAAGAAGAAATCGGGGATGTTGCCCTCAATGTCATGATGCTCTTGGAGATGCATCATGAGCAAGAGGACTTCTCCATTGTCGAGGCCATCAACGAAGTCTGTAAGAAACTCATCCGAAGGCATCCGCATGTCTTCGGTGAAGTCCAGGCAAATGACAGCTTGGAAGTGCTTGACCTTTGGAACAAGATAAAGGTCGAGGTTGAAGGAAAAAAAGCTCTTGAAGATGACTTCTTCAGCAGGGTTCCCCAGTCGCTGCCTCCCCTGGAGATGGCCAACGAGATACAGAAGAAGATCCGCAAGGTGGGCTTTGACTGGCCGGACAAGCAAGGAGTCATCGATAAGGTGTGCGAAGAGCTAGATGAGGTCATAGAAGCCGATACAGCGCTTGACCGGGACCAGAGCGAAGTTGAGATGGAGGTCGGTGATCTTCTTTTTGCTGTGGTCAACCTAGCCCGCTATCTGAAGATTTCCCCCTCTGTAGCCTTGCACCGCTCGAATATGAAGATGAAAAACCGCTTCAACGCCCTGAGTGCAATCTGCAAGGAACGTGATATTCCTTTGGACATTGAGCATTTTTCCGAAATGGATTCTATCTGGGATGAGGTCAAGAAAGGAGAAAAGTAGCCTATGTTGCCCCCTTATGTGCAACATGGTATAATAAGGTCGATGGAAAAAAAAGTACAACCTGCCCCGCGCAAGCGCCATGAGAGCGTTGCTGTCTATGAAAAGATAGCCTTGGACATAGCTAACCGTATCGTAAGACGCGAGTTGGCCGAAGGCGTACGCCTCTCGGGACGATCGGTCATGTCCAGTGAATA
>CAZPOJ010000451.1:0-1593 GCA_964588005.1 uncultured Sphaerochaeta sp. | reverse complement strand
TCGCATATCCAGTTTGGTGATCTTCGCCGTGGCTGGAACTTCGTTTCTCCAGGTCATGGTGATGTTAACTTCGAGTTCATCATCCGCGAAGCCAATGCAGCCAACTATCGTGGTCCTCTCTCTGTTGAGTGGGAGGATAATGGAATGGATAGGATCTTTGGTGCCACTGAAGCTCTGGCTTTAGTGCGAAAAATTGATTTTGACTCCTCCCAGGTTGATTTCGATGGAGCCATGGAGAACTGATGGATACATCCCACAACCCTCAGGACATGATCAACTTTCTTGGTATTGTCAAGGAATTCTCCTCTGTTCGTGTGCTCTCTGATGTTACCTTCGGCATCCGATCGGGTGAGATTATGGGCCTGATCGGCGAAAATGGGGCTGGCAAGTCCACGCTGATCAAAATCCTATGTGGCATATATCAAGCAACACAAGGAGAGGTCTTGCTTGAAGGTAAGCGTGTCTCCATCCCCGATTACATAACTGCAAAGCATCTGGGAATAGGTATTGTTCCCCAGGAGTTCAATCTCATCAACTCTTTGACTGTGTATGAGAATATCTTTTTGGGGAATGAACTGCATAAGGGGGCATTACTTGATAAGAAGAAGATGAGGGAGTTGGCCGCACACCAGTTGGCACAGCTGAAGATGCCCGTTGATGTGAACCGCCTGGTCAGTGAGTTGAGCGTAGCAGAGAAGCAGATGGTTGAGATTTCAAAGGCGATGATTCTTGATGCTAGGATTCTTATCTTGGACGAACCTACGACAACCCTGACCGGCCATGAGGTTGAGACCCTTTTTGCCTTGATGCGCAAGCTCAAGGCAAAAGGTGTCACGATGATCTACATCTCCCATAAGCTGCAGGAGATCAAGACCATCTGTGACCGGGTGACCACTCTCCGCGATGGTATCCTGATCGCTGTTGATGAGGTTGCTGATGTGGACGAAGAGGATTTGGCCCGAAAGATGGTTGGAAGGGATTTCAGCCAGATTTTCCCTGCAAAGCTTGTCCGTACTACAGGAGAAGAGATGCTCTCTGTCGAGCACCTCTCCATCGAAGGGCTGTTGCATGATATCAGCTTTTCCTTGAGGAAAGGGGAGATATTGGGTTTTGCCGGTTTGGTTGGAGCTGGGCGTACTGAGACAATGGAAGCAATCATGGGGTTACGTAAGATCGACAGGGGCACCATCGAGAAAGATGGCAAGCAGATACAGATAAGGCACCCAAAGGATGCTGTCAGGAACAAGCTCGGGTACATCAGTGAAGATCGTCAGGGCAAGGGAATCGTGCAGAGGTTTGATATCCCCAAGAACATATCTCTCATATCTTTGCGCAAGAAGTATGTCCGCAATGGCTTTATCGACAAGAAGAAGGAAGCCACGGAAGCCAAGCGGTATGTCAAGGAGTTCAATATTGTTGCTGCTTCATTGGCTAATGCCTTGCAGTTCTTCAGTGGAGGTAACCAGCAAAAAGTGTATTTGGCACGCTGGATGGATACCGAGCCTGAAATACTGATCCTTGATGAACCGACCAGAGGTATTGATATCAATGCAAAAAGTGAAATCTATGAGTTTGTGCATCAATTGGCATCTT
>CAZPOJ010000450.1:0-1598 GCA_964588005.1 uncultured Sphaerochaeta sp. | reverse complement strand
AGGCCATGTTCAACCTCATAGGTCAGGGGACGGGCCTTGAGTGAGCAAATTCCCCTGCTTGAGAGAGTTTTCCTGGTGAAGAAGCTGAAGTCTGCGATGAAATGCTCTGGATCTTCATAGTGTCGTAGGATGAGGGCGGGCATCAGCTTGAGCATCTCGATGGAGTAGCTACGCACATCGGTCCACGTCTTGCCCATATGGAAGAGAATCCAGAAGCAGTGGTTTGCCAGGAAGTAGGAGAGTGTCTCGTGGATAAAGTGCTCCACAAATGCCTCTCCAATAAAGGCAGGCAGTCCCACTGCAAAGTAGTCATCCTTGAATTTGTTTCCGGTGAGGGTATTGAAGGCAGAGAGGGTGTTGGGTCCCTCATCGAAGACAAAGAGCTTTGAGCCTATCAAGGGTCTGAACAGGAGATCTTGTTGGGTAGGGGAGGGCTCTGGGCAGTCTGGGAGCTCAAAGGTCTTGTCGTCTGGTGGTACGGTGTAGGAACCCTTGCCATACAGCAGTTCTCTTACTGACTCGGTAGGGGTAAAAAAGATCTCCTTGAAGTGCGACCAAGGAACTTCAAGATCCATATCCATCAACAGCATGGCAAGGGGGATTGAAATGGAAACAGAGGGCTTCTCAGGGAGGCAGAGCTCTGGGTAGGAACGCTTGAGGAGGGCGGTATTGAAGGTGTAGGCAGTAGAGGTACCTGTCGATAACCCCATAGCACCTGTTTTCCTATCCCGTACCAACATACCTTCCATCGTCAGGAAGTCTGAAAACAACAACTCCCCCTTTGGCAAGCTCCACATGGTATCATCAGGTTCAGAAATGGTGTATTTGATCTGGTCCCCTAGTTCAACACTCTCCCACTTGCCTCCCAGCTTTGTTATGTCAAATTCCTTCAAGGTGAAGGGCTGCCACATCTGTTTGAGGGTTTGCCCACTTTGTTTGGGTTCAGGTACAAAGCCTATGGTATCGAGTTTGAAGAACTCAAGGTAGTTGTTGTTGATTACCTGCTTAAGCGTTGCCGCATTGAGGGGAGTATGACTTTTAGGGGGGAACAAGCTGCAGTAGAAGCGTAGGTCGGGAACAGGGAGGGCGTTGAACCTGAGGATGCCTGCAGTGTGCAGGCACTCCCCATTGGAGAAGACCAAGGTCAAAAAGTGTTTGCCCTTGATATCAGGATCCTCTATGAGGCTGAGCAGTCTTGTGGAGTACAGCTGGTGTGTTTCCTCTGTCAGCAGATCCACTATGGTGAAGAAATCATCATCGTGGATCTCCTCCACTCTGAAGAAGCTCCAGTAGGCCGGGAGGTCTATCAAAGATGACAGGACCTCTGCTGCTATGGGGAGCATGAACGCCTCATGCTCGCGCAGCATGCGCTTGAGGACCTTTGCATCAGTGAGGATGTGGCTTAGCAGGTAGTTCAATGCACTGGCTTCATAGTACTCAGGGGGCTGTGATCCCTCTTTCCCTTGGGCCAGTATTGCCTTGTGGGTCTTCTTAAACGATTTGGTATCCTTGGCCCAGTCGTGAACGAGTAGACCAACTTCTTCATATCCCAGTTCAAAGGCACTGCAGTGCTGTACTAGTTCTTGCTTGTTCATATA
>CAZPOJ010000449.1:0-1614 GCA_964588005.1 uncultured Sphaerochaeta sp. | reverse complement strand
AGGCAACTGAAGCGGCTCTGAAAGAGGAACGATCGAGCGTTATCCATGTGCATGTGGCACCCAAGTCCATGACCGATGGGTATGAGTCCTGGTGGCGAGTGGGAACAGCTGAAGTCTCCAGCAACCCTGAAGTGGTTGAGGCTTGGAAAGAACTGCAGCTTGAAATTGAAAAAACAAGAAAATTCTAAAGAGGAAGAAAGTGATGAGCGAGAAGAAGATTTCACTGGCTATTGCCCCTATCGGCTGGACAAATGATGACCTGCCTGAACTCGGAGGAGAGAATACCTTTGAGCAGTGTGTCAGTGAGATGGCACTTGCAGGCTTCAGCGGATCGGAAGTGGGAAACAAGTATCCCAAGGATCCTGAAGTACTGAAGAAGGCCCTCAAGCTGAGGGGACTGCAGATTTGTAATGCATGGTTCAGCATGTTCCTTACCACCCAGAGCTACGAGCAGGTTGAGAAGGACTTTATTGAGCACTGTGACTTCCTCAAGGCGATGGGAGCGAAGGTGGTCGGGGTAGCCGAACAGGGTAACTCGATCCAGGGAAGACAGGACCTGCCGGTCTTCGATGCCAAGCCAACCTTCACCGATGAGGATTGGAAAAAGGTAACTGAGGGCATGAACAAGCTCGGCCTTAGGGCTAAAGAGCGGGGACTGCGCCTTACCTACCACCACCATATGGGAACAGGCATCCAGACCAACGCCGAGATCGATCGTCTGATGGAAGGCACAGACCCCGCCTTGGTAGGACTGCTGTACGACACAGGACACTTGGTCTTCTCCGGTGAGGATCATATGGTCACCTTGAACAAGTGGATGGACAGGATCTGGCATGTGCACCTCAAGGATGTCCGTAAGGAGAGACTTGAGATTGCAAAGAAGGAGAAATGGTCCTTCCTCAAGGCTGTGAAGGAGGGTGTGTTCACCATCCCAGGGGACGGTTCCATCGATTTCACACCTGTCTTTGCTGCACTGAAAAAGGCCGATTACACAGGCTGGTGGGTTGTTGAGGCAGAACAGGATCCCGCAATAGCTAATCCGTTGGAGTATGCCCAGATGGCACGCGCCTACATTCGAAAAACTGCAAACATATAGGAGTACAAAGTGGCAAAAAAGATTAAGGTCGGTGTAGCCGGCTATGGAGTAATAGGACAGAGGCTTGCTGATGGCGTGGCCATGCAAGGCGATATGGAGCTGGTGGGTGTGGCCGATGTGGCCCCAACACTCAGTGTTCGTGCCCTGAAAGAGCGAGGCATGCCCTACAAGCTCTACACTGCAACCCCGGATAATCGCAAGGCCCTCGATGATGCAGGCATTCCCATCAGTGGGGCACTGGAGGATCTGGTCAAACAGGTCGATATCATGCTCGATGCCACCAGTGCAGGAGTAGGTCTGAAGAACAAGGCCCTCTATGAGAAGTATGGCAAGAAGGCTATCTTCCAGGGCGGGGAGAAGAACTCGGTTGCCGATGTCTTCTTCCATGGGTATGCAAACTACGAAAAGGGTGTCGGAGCCGACTTCCTGAAGCTCACCTCGTGCAATACCACAGGGCTCATCAGGGCTGTAGACTGCCTGGATAGGGCTGTTGGAGCTGAGAAGGTAGCTATCACGAT
>CAZPOJ010000448.1:0-1628 GCA_964588005.1 uncultured Sphaerochaeta sp. | reverse complement strand
CTGAGCATATCCGCCTGATCTTGGCCGGAGGCGTGTACCGCCCCCGTTCCCACTCCGTATCAGGTTCGCTGTCCTCGCTGTTGGTCTCAGAGGTCTATGCAAACAAGGCTATTATTGGTGTTGATGGTTTCTCTCCGACAGCCGGGCTTACCACCCCCATCCTGGAGGAGGCCGAGACCACCCGGGCCATGATAGAGCATACGGTAGGAAAGGTAATTGTGGTGGCCGCCAGCAACAAGATCGGGGTGGTTTCGAACTTCAAGACCATCTCTCTTGACCGTGTTGATGTGTTGGTGACTGATAAGAAGGGTGGACTTCTCATTGAGCAGATGAAGACCCCGGAAGGGCTGAAGATAGTGATAGCAGAGATTCAAGAGTAGGAGGAACATATGAAATTTATGGATGAGTACGCTGACAGTTATGCAGATTGTGCTTGGGTAGGATTTCCTGAACTGGAGAAGTTCATGGAAGAGGCATTGGTGCATGCAGGGGTCCCCGCCCCCGATGCAAAGATTATCGGTGATGTCCTGATCGAGAGCGACAAGCGTGGTATCGACAGTCATGGTATCGGGCGCCTGAAGCCGATCTATATCGACCGCATCGATATCGGCATCATGAACCCTGTCACCAAGATCGACGTGATCAAGGACAGTGAAGCTACTGCAGTACTCGATGCCAACAACGGTATGGGGCATGTGGCAGGTTACAAGGCTATGGAGATGGCCATCGAAAAGGCAAAGAAGTATGGGGTGGGTATGGTTGCTGTACGCAACTCCAACCACTACGGTATTGCCGGTTACTTCTCCACCATGGCCACTGATGCCGGGATGATCGGGATCACAGGAACCAACGCAAGACCCTCCATCGCTCCCACGTTCGGGGTGGAGAACATGCTTGGAACCAACCCTCTTACCTTTGGTATTCCTACCGATGAGGAGTTCCCCTTTGTCCTGGACTGTGCCACCAGTGTAAGTCAGAGAGGGAAGATCGAAGTCTATGGACGTGCTGGCAAGGACCTGCCTGCAGGTTGGGTTCTCGATAATGAAGGAAAGACCAGAACTGATACTGTTCAGGTGCTCAAGGACCTTACCACCGGTAAGGCAGCCCTTACTCCCCTAGGTGGCATCGGTGATGTTACCGGTGGCTACAAGGGCTTTGGTTATGCGACTGTAGTGGAGATCCTCTCTGCAGCCTTGCAGGATGGCGCTTGGATGAAGGCCCTCAATGGTTTTGATGATGATCATAAAGCGATTCCTTATCCACTTGGGCACTTCTTCATTGCAATCGATCCCGAGCACTTCATGGGCGTTGAGACTTTCAAGCGCATTGCAGGGACCATCTGCCGTGAGCTGAGGGCAAGCAAGAAGGCTCCAGGGGAAGACTACATCTTCACCGCTGGCGAGAAAGAGTATCTCGCTTGGCAGTTCCGCAAGGAACATGGCTGTCCTGTTCCCCCATCCTTGCAGACGGTAATGATTACCCTGCGTGACCGCTTTAAGATGGACTACCACTGGGATTTTGAGAAGAAATAACCGTAAAGAATAAGGAGAGTTTGGTAATGCAAAACCAAGACGAATTGAAGAGAAGGGCGTTGGAATACCACTGCCTTGATGGAGTTCCAGGCAAGG
>CAZPOJ010000447.1:0-1629 GCA_964588005.1 uncultured Sphaerochaeta sp. | reverse complement strand
GGGAAAAGACTTAACAAAACTAGAAATAGCTGGTATAGTGTGATTGTCCGAATATGTGGAGAGATAGACTTATGTCATCAATACATCCACATACTGTGCCTGTTGTTTTTTTCCCCCTCTTTCTAGAGGTTACGGCAGGACACATTCCCCGCATTATTGCGGAACTCCCCCAAGGGTGCAAGCTTGAGGGAGTTTTTTTTGGCTCTATTTCCTAGTTTTCAGAGAAAGAGAGCAATCCTTCACGTGGCAGGTTCGGATAGGAGAGGGCAAGGTCGCGAGCCAGTTGATCCGTATTGGAGAATACGAGCGAGTGCAGCCCCGCCTCCTGGGCACCGGTCACATTGTGGGGCAGATCGTCTAGGAAGAGGATTTCAGCTGCATCGAGTCGTACATGCTCAATTGCATGCTTGAATATCCTCTGATCAGGCTTATTGATGCCTATGATACCTGAGATAATCGCAGCATCGAAATACTGCATGCAAGGTTGGGGTGCTACCAGGCTCTGGTAGGTAGGCTCTGCCATATTGGAGATAATGAGAGTGATAAAACCCTGCTTCTTCAATGTCTCAACCCAGGCTAGCATGTTCGTATTCATCTTTGAGAAGCCCTTGAGGTCCATCTCCACGAGGGTCTCGACAAGGGATGCCCGAGGCACTTCAGCGTTGCAACCAGCTAGGACACGTGACCAGTACTGGGTATTGTCATACTCTCCCGAGTCAAGTTCCTGACGAAACTTCCACATGTTAGTATGAAAGGGAGTGTAATCGACTCCGACCAGATCAGCCATAGCCTTGATGCTCTCCTTGTCGATAAAATAGGCCAATACCCCACCATAATCAAAGGCGACGGCTCGAATATTCGGATACTCTGTTTTCATGACCAGCACTCCTCTTACATACCATGAATCTGTAAAGAGAGCTCTCTATAGGCTCTCTCTTGATATGTAGTAATCACAGTAGATGATACTCTATTCCAAAGGAGAGCAGAAGGGGTAATAAGACGTAAGATTCACCAGGGCTTGCCCATGCACATTTCCTTGGTCTGACTACTATTGAATCTTATCATGGGCGTAGTAGCTATGGAGTGAAGGGATTCGTTTCATAAGGGGAGATAGTTACATAAATAGTGTCGGAATAGTAGCCTGAAACACTGGATGCTGCCGCATGGTTGTCTACTTTTACAACGAGATCTTTTTGCTTTATTGCAGGATGAAAATCGAGAATTGACCAAAGATATGGTTCCTCATTAGAAATTATATCCTCTGCCAAAAAGAGGGTAAAGGGAATATAGGAAGCCAGAGTCTCGTGCTTCAGATAAAAGTACTGTTCTCCGGGGCCGTTTAAGGCGTTTCGATTGTCAGAAAACGTCGTATAGACACTGTATGAAGGGTGGCCCTCATAGCCTCCGAGGGTAAGGTTTGCAACGCCTACTACGGCACCACCGGGAGAACTCAATTGTGTAACAAAATCAAAGACAGTCCCTGTCGTAGACTGGTCAATAGAGAGGGAGGCGTCCCACGTTGTGTCTATCTGATTGATGTTGATGAAGCTTGATCCCTGTCCATCAGTGAATTCGGGTGATACGAAAGAACTCGGAGCTGTGCTTCCATTGATTGGAATATCATACTTA
>CAZPOJ010000446.1:0-1632 GCA_964588005.1 uncultured Sphaerochaeta sp. | reverse complement strand
CCCAACCGGCAGTTCTTCCTATCGGAAAATATACCTCTCGCTTCATAGCTCAGACAACAGAAGGGTTGAGCCAACCATTTGCTCTGTTTGGTGAAAACAACTCAGGAGGATCTGTCTACAACTTCTTCTTTGAGGTAGCAAGCGTTGTTCCCAAGTTTTTCCCTTTCGAGATGCTCAAAAACAAGAATACCGTGCAAAACTCACTCCATGTGGCGAATCTCACCTATTACTCCACCTCTGATGCAGCCAATCTCAGAATTGCTTCCAATGCAATTGGATCAGAAGCTCAATTCAAGCTCTATTCACCTGGAGTACCGCCAATTCCTTTTAATGTTGTCTTCACCAGCACCGTCCCTCAGAAGCCACAGGTGCATGTAACCTCGCCTCAAACAAAGTTTCTTTCTCTGAACAAGACAGATAACTCCCCTATCGACGGCCAACCTATAAGGGGAAACTATCTTGAAGGAAAGGTGGGCATCTTTGTATCGCCGAATATCATGCCGATGTCAGGATCATACTCTGGAAGTATCTTCTGCATCATTACTCAACAATAAGTTTTTTGCATCCTTCAATATTTATCAGTATCATGTCCCAGTTGCTTTGCAAACCTGTTCATCAACTGTTTCCTTCCCTAGAGAAACTAATAACTCCTGTCATAAGAATAAAAAACATCAGAGATGCATGGTGTTTTTGCTACACTCAGTACAATAAACAATCTATATTTTCGTCTTCATGGAAAACTTATCCATAAAAAAACTAAGTTATCTCCTATGGCTTTATCTTGCACAAAAGGTATTTCATCGATATCATTTGTTTTATCTAGCTTGACGATAATAAATTGCAGGCAAAGCTATTAAGGATACTATACAGTGAAGCATCACCCAGCAATTTTCTTCGTACTTTTTTTCTTGCATATCTTTTTTATCCTTCCCCTTTTTTCAGCGGAACTCACCTATGACATGGCTACAGGGAAAATCTCTGAGTTTGACCTATCTAACGAGGATAATCCCTATACCCCTTCTTCCTATCAAAACTCAACAGAAGTCTGGATGAAGGATGGGTTTGTAGGAAGACTGAACTATCGAGGAGAGCCTACCACTCTCACCTTCAACAACACAGGCGATATTGCAAACGGGGCACAGAACAATCGATTCTATTTTACCTACAACACCAACGGTAACATTAGGCTAAAGCGATGGAGAGAGTTTTTCCTAGTTACCAGGGTGAAAGGTCTCTATCATAATGGTGCACAACATGATTATTCAGGAACAAACACGGTTGTAGCCAACAATGCGGGGACAGTAGCCATCACAGAAGGGGCTGGCCCGGAACTGGTAGCCTCGGGACAGAGTGGCTATAACTCAACGGGGGGTTATGGAACTTACAATGGGAGCAATGGCTTCAAGTACAAGTATAAATACCAGTTCATTTGGGTAGATGTAACTATTATCCTGACAAATCAGAAAAGAAACCTTAACAAGGGGTATTATACAACTCAAATCACGGCCAGTAGCACTACCGGTGTAAACTATACTATGATGTTGATAGGCGAAAGGGATCCAAGGAATAATCAGAACGAACCCTCTGCCTTCTATTTTGGAGTTGAAAGCATCGTATCAAATCCCTTCCCCT
>CAZPOJ010000445.1:0-1633 GCA_964588005.1 uncultured Sphaerochaeta sp. | reverse complement strand
GGAAGACCTCCCACGATGCATAGCCGATGTTGGCTTTCATGGTAAGTACAATTCCTACTGCATAGAGAAACAATCCGAAAAATAGCCGGAACAACCTGAGCATAAACTTTGTCATATGGAAATACCTTCTTTCTGTAGCTACCATAACGAGATTTGTGATGATAATCCAGCCCTCGATACATACCACACTGATGGTACTATAGATGTCATACTACTGGGGCTTTGATAAGCAAACACCTCACATGAAGCTCGTTGCATCCAGGAAAGCTCAGAGAGAAAGCCATTGCATCATGCTCTGGTTCACTAGCGTTGAAAAATAATCCGAACTCAATACCATCTGGAGAATAAAGACTAAGATAGGAAGGATGGAGGTTGCCACCATCTTGAACAGAGTGCCAATTTGGAAGGGATAAGGATTGATCGAACCTAACCTTTCCAGGTAGGAATCAAGGGCTTGGATGCTGATGGCCTTTTCCTCTGAGGGCTGGGCAATACAATCAATAATTTGCTGTTCATACTTTTCGGAGTAAACTCCCATGATGCTTGTCAGGGCTCTCTCCGCGCCATGATAGGCAAACACAAGGGGTGCCGCAAATGCAAAGGCAAGCACCAACGTATATAATACGACAACAAGCATGATAACAATTGCAGGCATACCCTCACCTAACTGGGCGAATTCGATGAGTGTGGGAAGAAACAAAACTCCCAAACTGAGACTTGCTACCGTTCTGAAGGAGTATCTTCCAACACAGGAATACCCTCCAGCCTTATCTGGATGCATCGGCTTGAAATCAAGAAGGTTATGCTTTGATACGGTATATACCCCAAAGGTCATACATGCTACTAGGCCAAACCCAGCACCCGTAACCATTCCAAAAAGGACTACAGCCAAAGCCATTGCATACAATAAAGGGTCTGAAAACCCTTCGCTCACCCTCAAATATTTCAGAAAGCCACTGTTTACCAATAATGTTGCGACCAGAATCATTGTCCAAACAATCATGATGGTCTCTGCCAGATATCTGCTCCTACGCATTACATAACGGTATGTCTTGTGATCGTAATCCACACTTGAAGTTTCTATTAGTGCCCAAAATTCCTTGTAAGGGCCCTTAAGGTATGCCTCCACTACAAGTATGCCCAAATATATGATCAACACAGCAATGTGAAGGGCATAGTAAATGGGCCAATTCACTGCATATTGTGCTGGTCTTGTCAGATACAAGGGAAACACCAACAGCGATAGAGGAAGCACGTACAACAAAGGACGAACCATTCTGGGTAGGGTAATGATCGATCGATGTTGAAGTGGAGTGAATATCCATGGGAAATATATAGGCAAGGTTCCAGAAGCCTTGGAATTTTGCATAGCAGTCTCCTCATTTCAGTTATAGGCGATAACTTGTTAGCCTTCAAGCATAAAATATCTTTTGATCTTTCCTTTTGCGTCTCAGCATTGAACTAACAGGATTAAGCGAAACATTTCATTTAGCATGGGTTCTCGTTATACACCATCAGTATCTTCCCTCTGGCATTCAAAAAGCCTCTGGGGCATTTTTCTGTGGTAGAATACCAGTGAAGGAGAAATGCCATGCCGTTTTTACTCTTCCAAGGAGATATCACCCTTTTGGAG
>CAZPOJ010000444.1:0-1635 GCA_964588005.1 uncultured Sphaerochaeta sp. | reverse complement strand
CACGGTAGATGACCATGACCTCCTCGGTCGTGAGCTCCATGCGGTCGGTGACCACTGCATAATAGCCGTCATATCTGGCTGCTTCCTGTATTTTCCTCTCGTCAAGGGTAGCATTTTCGGTATCCAGATCCATCTGCAGATACTGGTTGCCACCCCTTTTCATGGATGACTTGAGCTTGCTTGGGTTTTCCAGCTTGCCCCTCAGCCTTTCGAGCATCCTGTTCCTGTCACCTAGGTCCTTGTCCGCTCGCTTCATCGAATAGGTCACATGGACATTAACCTCAATCTCCACCTGCTTGTACTTGGGGCATCTTCCCCTCTTCTTTTCCAGCTTCCGCCGCACCTGTAAGGCTTCCATTTCCTCAGGGGCAAGCTCCACCTTTGCGGTCACCTTCTGCTTCAGAACCTTGGAGGCATAGGAGAGCTGGCCTGTCTTGATGTCGTACAGCTCCACTGCCCATGGGGTGTCATCGCTGAACACGGCGTCCTTGAACTCCTGCTTGGAGCGCTTGAGGGTGTAGCTGATGACGAAGTGATAGCCTCCCCCATGCAGGAACAGCAGGTTGTCATTTGCATTCATGCCCCTGTCAGCCACGATTGTTATCCCTTTCAGACCATATATCTCCTTCAGTTTGGATATGGAATCAACCAGCGTGTTCTGGTCCATGGTGTTCCCAGGGAACACCTCATAGGTGATGGGGATGCCGTTGTTGTCTATGAGAAGAGCCATAACCACCTGCACCTCGTTATTCTTGTGGTCCTTGGAGAATCCAAACAGCCTCAGCTGACCCCACTTGGTACTCTCGAAGGCTATGGTGGTGACGTCGATGCAGGCCATGTCTTCCTTGCGTGTAGTCCTTCGCTTGAAGAAAGAGCATAGGTGGTCCACCAGAGCCTCCTTCTTATCTGACAGCACATCCAGCACCGAATAGAATACATCCAGCCCTACGGGAGTAATGCCTGCATACCGTCCCTGGTCCAGAACGGTGGCGCGTATGCTGTCAGGTTCGCTACAGCGGTGGGCGACCAGATGATAGATGGCATTTCTGACGCTTTTGGCATTCTTTTTTGTGCAGTTCTTCTCCAGGAAGGTATCCAGGCCCATGATGTCCCAGAGCTTGGCGATGATTGCATGACCGAACTGAAAAGAGGGAGTGACATCGTTCGAAAGGGAAATCTCCTTCATATCGGCCTCAATGAGCAGGGGCCTTTCTGATTCCTTCTGCTCCTTGGTAAGCCTCTTAGCCTCTTCCTTCAGCTTGGCCAAGAAGTCAGGGTCCTCTGCCAGAAGGTCGGCATACTTGCCCACAGTCTTGATGATGCGGGTCTTTTTCTTGTTGGTACCGGGGATCCTGATATCCTCGCGGAACTGAACAACTCTATACTTCTCGATGCCGGAGGTGGTGACATACATGGGCAGTTCTCCTGTTGGGATAATAATACCATGGAAAGGGGGGATGCGCAATAGATTGTATGCTTCTAAGTGGACAAATATATTAGAAAAGAAAACCCAGAAACCTACAATTGGGCTTCTGGGTTTAAGGTTTTCGAATAAATTGGAAGTTCTAAGTCATAAAGTCAGGACAATGGATGAAACGATTAAGACCCAAATACTGCAAGTACGTGATACCGGTT
>CAZPOJ010000443.1:0-1637 GCA_964588005.1 uncultured Sphaerochaeta sp. | reverse complement strand
GATGGAGTATACTGTCCTTAGCATTCGTCTAGACCACAACGAAAGGTAGGGCTTATGAAAAAGACGCGTATGAGCAGACGGACACGCAGAGACCTGTTTGCATTTATTGGATTTACTGCACCGAACTTTATCCTATTGGGTGTGTTTGTATTCTGGCCAATTCTTTATAGCCTTTATTTGAGTTTCTTCAAGTGGAATATGATCTCTCCCAAAAAAACTTTTCTTGGATTTGAAAATTACACTCGCCTGTTTTCCGATCCTGTCTTCTGGCAGATAACACGCAACACCCTCATCCTCGCCGTATCCACTGTAGTCATTAAACTGACACTTGCCCTCATTTTTGCCTTGCAGCTGAACCGCAAGCCAAAAGGAGGCTCTCTCTATCGTGCGATTATCTTCAGTCCTACTTTTACCACCAGTGTCGCTGTTGCGATGGTCTGGACGTGGATATTTGAGCCAACCTTTGGTCTGTTCCGCCTGGTTTTCAAGGCATTTGGCATGACTAGTCCCAATTGGCTCTACAACGTGAACTGGTCACTTCCTGCAGTCATTATAGTCCTCATCTGGAGCAGGGTCGGCTATGACATGGTTCTCTTTCTAGCAGGGCTTAAGAACATCTCCGAGGAGATCTATGATGCAGCCCTGGTCGACGGGGTAAACCCCTGGCAAAACTTCTTCTATATCACCTTCCCCCTTCTCAGCCCTACTACCTTTTTCCTTACCGTTACTTCCTTTATTGGTGCTTTGAAGGCCTTTGATATTATCTCCATCATGACTGATGGAGGACCGATGAACAGCTCCAACGTGTTTGTACTCTACCTCTATCAGAACGCTTTCCAATGGTTTAAGACAGGGTATGCATCAGCTATAGCTCTTATTCTATTTATCATCATCATGGTAATAACACTCATTCAGAACAGACTCTCTAAACGATGGGTCCACTACTAGGAGGTAATGCATGAAAAAACACCCCTTCACCTGGTACCTCAGTAGATTTGGCTCGCACCTCATCCTCTTTGTTGCCTCAGCCATCATAGGCATCCCATTTCTTTGGATGGTCACCACCGCCCTTAAGAGCCCTGCAGAGGTTGCAACCTTCCCTCCGATCTGGTGGCCTTCGGTCATTCGATGGGATAACTTCTCCAAGGCCTGGGGCCTTGCTCCCTTTGGCAGGTTTTATGTCAACAGCGCCATTACAGCCTCTACCGGAGTTATCCTTGAGGTGAGTATCGCAGCACTCTCTGCGTACGCCTTTGCACGGATCAAGTTTAAATACCGCGATTTTATGTTTATGGTGATGCTCGCTGCAATGATGATACCCAGCCAAGTTGGCCTTGTTCCCAACTATGTCATCCTCAAGCATCTGAAGTGGATCAATACCTACCAGGGTATCGTCATACCCCACGTATCCAGTGTCTTTGGTGCCTTCCTGCTCAGGCAGTACTTTCTCTCCGTCCCTTCAGCACTTTATGATGCAGGAGAGATTGAGGGCCTTGGGCATGGGGGAATACTGTTCCATATCGCCCTGCCGATGGCAAAGCCTGTATTGGGAACCTTGGTGCTCTACCTATTCCTGGCCAAATGGAACAGCTACCTCTGGCCTTTGATCGTAACCAATACCCAAAGTATGCGTACCT
>CAZPOJ010000442.1:0-1647 GCA_964588005.1 uncultured Sphaerochaeta sp. | reverse complement strand
CCAATGAGGAAGCGCACATCTTGAAGTCATACGCTATGTATTGCTTGCCGTTGTCAATCAGAGCTGAGTCGGGTTTGCCACACATCATCAGAGCCATCTTAAAGGAGTCCTTGACGCTGAGTGCCGTCATCTCCGAGTAGAACCTCCCATACACTATGTACCTGGTGGCATCATCGATCCACCCTATCCAGAACACTTGCTTGGGACTCCCGTTCGGGCCTATGGGAAGATATGGCCCGTACTTTATGTCGCCTTGGAGCATCATCATCCTGTGCTCCTTCTGGAATCTCCTCAGTGAGGTGAGCTGCGGCGTCTTCACATATTGCATCATCTGCCGCTTCGAATATCCGGCCTGCTGCAGCCTGCGCTGTAGGGTGCTGCGCTTTATCTCACCTATTCCAACGAAATGCTCGGAAGTCAGGATGAAGATGATGTCCTCAATGCTCCTGCTCGGCAATTCCCTCCTCAGGATGATGGCCTGGTCGACGACATCATCTGAAATCGTCTTGAGGTCATCCCTCTTTCTCAACGCATCCACTAATCCTTGCAGCTTTTTCCTTTTGAACCTTTCGACGTATCGTCCGATGCTGCGATAAGACAGCCCTGCCTCTTCGGCGATCCTTTTCTGAAGATCGACACGGTCTGCAGTGCTTAATGTTTCGCTCAGCAAGGGTGCTATAAGCTGTACCTTGTCCGCTGCCTTCTCAATTCTTTCGGTTTTCTGACTCATTTTCAGCCTCCATGTACCGGAGGATAGCATTCAGGCTGAGGACAGGTACCCATAACTCGGGGGGCATTTTCCCTTGTAGAAAAACACATAGCGGCATATGATTTTGCTCAGCCAGTTGGCGGCGGCCCATTGCCGGAAGACAGGTTTCGAATCCGGTTCCTGATGCGGATCCGATTCAAACTCCTCTTCTGTGCTTTCCTCTGCAGGGTATGTTTGCTTAAGTTTCGAGAGCAACGAGGCGAATCCGCACGATTCATCAAGAGGGGTGTCCTGTCTCAGTATCAGCTCAAAATCCTGTTCCACGTTCGCATTCCACTGCAACCATTGTCTTTGGGTCGCATATTCGGCAGCACAGGCATCTCTTGGGCATCCAGCGAGTATTGTCCTGGCAATGACAGCCGCCAGGAACCTCTTGTACGGAAGGAGGAACGATGGGAGTACCCTATGCTTCCTATTGCATGATATGCACTTGACAATGATTATCAGAAACAGAAGGTCCGTCCCATCTTCCAAGTATCCATGCCTTCTTGCCTTATCCCAGCTTTGGACTGGGCCGTGGCAATGAGGGCATTTCAACTCCTCGTTGCTCTCTACCGAAAAACCTGACGTTTGACTGATTTCCCACGAACCTCATCACGTATCCATTTGCAAATATAGGAACATTGCTGTAAGATTATCATAGTTTTACTAGTGGGGGCCTTGAGATTTTCCGATCTACGCAGGGCCCTCAATTTTTCTCCTTAATCAAAATATGCTATAAACTTTACAACAGGATTTGAACTAAGGCAATTTAAATGAGCAAAACCTGCACCTACATACATTTTAGCTTAGCAATCCATGGCTGGGGAATTGAGCGCTAACAGTTTTTTCTTTTCCTGGTATTGTACAGTACCTTAAAAATACTTCTAAAATACCTG
>CAZPOJ010000441.1:0-1664 GCA_964588005.1 uncultured Sphaerochaeta sp. | reverse complement strand
GGACTTCAGATACTCTGACCATGAGCCAGTGCATATGAGATTCATGTTGGTAGACTAAGTTTATAAAAATCAGCCACTACTGGTTGCTTTTAGGAATTTTGCTACTCTGCATCATGAGTTTGAACCATCCCACGCATAACTCTCTTTAAAAGCGCATGATACTATCAGGCTATATATAAGGATTAAAAACCGCGAATAATGAGCATGGTTGCATAATAACTAAGATAAGCTAAAGATATAAGTTTACGCTCAGTCCATAATACGATAGACTCCTTGATAATGAATAATGTTTCTATTTCAACAGAAATCAGAGAAGTTTGTCGAAGCCTGCATGTAAGTATTGCTGAACTGGCGAGAAGAACAGGACAATCTCCTCAAAATCTAAACTCTAAGCTTAAACGTGAAAGTTTCACGATGGAAGAACTTGATTCCATTGCGGCCTCATTAGGCATAAAATTTGAAAGAAGATTTGTTATTCCAAAGGAATGTAAGTGATGAGTACTATAAAAAAATTTAGGTTTGGTGAACTGTTTTGTGGTCCTGGAGGTATTGCACATGGTGCAATGAATGCCTCTGTAAAGGGATTTAAAATAATACATGCGTGGGCCAATGACTATGATCAAGACACATGTGATACCTACGCAAGAAACATCTGCCCGGAATCTCCAGAAACAGTGATATGCAAAGATGTTCATAAGTTAGATATATCTGCGTTAGGACCCATTGATGCGTTGGCATTTGGCTTTCCTTGCAACGATTATTCAATAGTAGGAGAAAAAAAAGGGTTAAATGGTGTCTTTGGACCCTTGTATAGTTATGGTGTAAAAGCTCTAAAAACATATAAACCTGAGTGGTTTTTGGCAGAAAACGTAGGAGGGCTAAGATCCGATAATGGAGGAGATACGCTACAAGAAATAATGAGTGACTTGGCAGAATGCGGCTACCGGCTTTACCCACATCTTTATAAATTCGAAGAGTATGGTGTTCCTCAAGCAAGACATAGAATTATTATAATTGGCATTAGGAATGACCTCCCTTTTGAATACAAAGTACCTAGCACAGTACCCTACTCCGAGAATGATGTTACTTGTAGGACTGCTATAGAGAAACCTCCAATTCCAAAAGATGCACCCAACAATGAACTTACCAGACAATCAGAAACTGTAGTCAATCGTTTGAAATATATTAAACCTGGACAAAACGCCTTCAATGCTGATATACCTAAAGACCTACAGCTCAATGTGAAAGGTGCTAAAATCAGCCAAATTTATAAACGACTTGATCCGACCAAACCGGCATACACCGTTACCGGTTCTGGTGGCGGAGGAACACACATTTACCATTGGGAAGAAAACCGTGCTTTGACAAACAGGGAGAGGGCCAGACTCCAAACATTTCCTGATACATTTGTGTTTGAAGGATCCAAAGAAAAAGTACGAAGGCAAATAGGTATGGCTGTCCCTTGTAGAGGAGCTCAAATAATCTGCGAAGCTGTCCTAAAAACTTTTGCAGGTATAGAATATGATTCTGTTCCATGTAATATTAAAGTAATCTCTGGAAGGTAAAATGCTTATGAGTGTAAACCATTTGCTTAGTTTTGATAAGAGCACCCGTAGAGTTTGGATGTTCCCAAGAAATATAAGGGATATTGAACCTTGGAAGCT
>CAZPOJ010000440.1:0-1672 GCA_964588005.1 uncultured Sphaerochaeta sp. | reverse complement strand
AATCCTACCTGGTACCTGCAAACGTCAAATCACGCTCTGAATGCCCTAAAAGCCCACTTTTTTTGAAATTTGTGGAAGTTTTTCCTGAGCCCCCGGTTCATACCGGGGCATTAGTTTCAACGATCACTATTATCAAAGTCACAAGCTACTAGCGAGTGTGGATTTTGTTGAAATCCTACCTGGTACCTGCAAACGTCAAATCACGCTCTGAATGCCCTAAAACCCCACTTTTTGCGGAAAATGTGGAAGTTCTTCCCGAGCCCCCGGTTCATACCGGGGCATCATCTTCTTCAGCTATCACTATCATCGAAGTCACAAGCTGCTTACAAGTGTGGATTTTGTTGAAATCTTACCTGGTACCTACAATCGTCAAATCAACCTCTGAATGCCCTATAACCCCACTTTTTGAGGAATTTGTGGATTTCCTACTTGTGCCCCCGGTTCATACCGGGGCATTCTCCTTCCGCTAATCACACTTTTTGAGGAATATGTGGAAGTTGTACCTACCGATAGGACTCCCTACAAAAAGGATTTCTTATGTAAGTATGCAAGCGCTGTTTCAGCATTGATACTGTCTTTCATACCATTATAAGGAGCTCATTCATGCAAGAAGAAGAGAAAGCGGTTGAAGAAAGAGAGATAAAAAAGGATGAGGGGACAGGAAAAAAGGCAAAGCCCAAGATGAAGCTGGTACTGAGCAAGGCGCATGTCGCCATGCTCAGTGTCAGCTCTACTGTATTGGTGTTCATCCTGGCCTTCAGCTGTTATGGCTGTAGTTATCAGCCTATCACTCCCCCTACCCTGGAAGAGGCTGAGGTAGCCTTTGACCGTCTCTACAGCTCCACGTGGGAACTGGATACGGCTATGGGTGTAACAGCCCTTGAGGAGATGCAGAATACGCCGGTGCTGAAGTTTGTCATAGAGAGAAAAGATGCCAACCGTGAGTCTGCCAATGTAGCTATGTACCTTCAGGGTTACCCTCCGACGTATATTGAACTTGTGTATAGGGAGGGGTATGGATTTGTCATCAAGTCAGGTAATACTGAGTTTCCTGTGAAGATTCTCTATTCAGCTAGCAAGGATGGGAAGAGTGAGACGCTTACTATGATAGGGAATGAAAGCAACACACACTGCTACTACTTGAGGAAGTAAGGATGTAGAGAGGAAGATGTTGATGGCAAGACAGACGGGAATGCTCACCTGTAGTGAGTAATCCCGCCTGTTCTTAAGGGATATAGGCGATACGATATACAGCACACTCTATGCTCTTTATAAAAATGATAAAAATGCACAGATTTCAGGCTATCAACCTAACACCGTGAGGATTTTCTACTTGTTCCCCCGGTTCATACCGGGGCATTAGCTTCTTCAGCAATCACTATCATCGTAGTCACAAGCTGCTAACAGATGGGAAGTTTGTGGAAGTTCTTCCTGAGCCCTCGGTTCATACCGGGGCATTAGCTTCTTCAGCAATCACTATCATTACAGTCACAAGATGCTTACGGGTGTGGATTTTGTTGAAATCCTACCTGGTACCTGCAACAGCCAAATCACGCTCTGAATGCCCTAAAACGTCACTTTTTGAGGAAAATGTGGAAGTTCTTCCTGGTACCGATAATATTTTTCCATCGTCACTTCGGCCAAGATGACGGCAAAGGAGGCCATCGGCCTC
>CAZPOJ010000439.1:0-1676 GCA_964588005.1 uncultured Sphaerochaeta sp. | reverse complement strand
AGAATTGGTCCTTCCTCATATCTTCACCGACAAAGAGCTCAAGGAGCTGTTCATTGCTGTGGATGGATATATTCCCAAGTCTCCGAGCTTTGTCCACAGAAGGATGGCAAACGAATACAGGATTCTTTTCCGGATGCTGTACTGTTGCGGTCTCAGAAACAGTGAATGCTGCGGAATACCGGCCGAATGTGTGGATTTGGAATCCGGGACACTGATGGTTCTTGATTCAAAAGGGCATAAGGACCGGCTCGTGAAGATGGCCGATGACCTGACTGAGCTGTGCAGGAGGTATTGGGAATATATCGGGACGTGGTTCGGGTATAGTCCGAAATGGTTCTTCCCCGGGAAAAATCCCGAGAGCCATATCCCCAATACATCTGTCGATATGGTTTTCACACGTATCTGGGAAACGACACCATCGGCACGCCAGTGCAACAACAAACCGACTCCGCATGACCTGAGGTTCACTTTTATTACCGATAGGATAAATGAATGGGCGAAGGATGGGACTGATGTCAATGCAATGATGCCGTATCTCCAAAGATATGTGGGGCACAAAAGCCTAGAGGGAACTTATTACTACTACCATACCTCAAGCGGTCTTTACGATGTAATAAGCAAATTCGATTCATTGTCGGACGTAGTGATTCCGGAGGTAAAAGCATGAAAAAACGTACTTGCAGCGCCCCCGTTCCGGAAACACGGTTCTTTTCAAAGACAAATGAATTCTTCGAAGTGTATCTTGCCAGACAGGTCCTGGCCAGTATCCACACCATACGGTCGTACAGGGCAGGGCTTTCGGTATTCTTTGACTATGTAACAACAGCCAAAGGCTTCTCACCAAAAAACTTCCTGTTCTCCGATTGTACATTCAATCTTGTGCTAGGCTTCCTTCAATCTATGAAGGAGACGCTTCGCTATGCTCCGGGGACGGTGAACTCACGGCTTGCGGCCCTTCGCTCATATCTCGAATATGTGGCTGACGACAATATTGAAGTAATGTCTGTGTATCTTGCCGTGTTGAAGGTGCCGACTGTCAAGGTTCCAAAGGAGATCCGCCCGATTGTGAAGCCAGAGAGTCTGAGGTTCCTGCTGGACGCACCGGAAAATACCAAGATTGGAAACAGGGACCGGTTTGTCATGACGTTTCTCTATGATTCAGGAATTCGTGTCGGGGAACTCCAATCCATTACGCTAGGAGACATCACCGCCAGATCTGGGAACTGGATGATACTGATAAATGGCAAAGGACGGAAGCAGCGTACCATCGTGCTTTCGGATAAGGCGTCACGGCACATGGATGCATATATGAAAGCATGGCATTCCGGAAACAAGGATCCTTCAAGGCCTTTGTTGTATACGGTGATTCATAATAACCTCTCTCCTATGTCCACAAGAAACATTGAACGCATATTGAAGAAGTACGGGGATATGATTAGAAACGAGCACATCGATATCCCAGAAACCGTATATCCGCACATGTTCCGAAGGACACGAGCTACGAATCTCTATCAGCAAGGCGTTCCCATTGAACAGGTCTCAGCACTACTAGGACATTCAATGATAGAAACAACAAGAACTTACTATGCATCGCCATCGCTCGAGCAGATGAAGGCTGCAATACAAAAGGGCATCGGCCCTGAGCCTGATGATTGCAAACAGGAATGGATTGGCTC
>CAZPOJ010000438.1:0-1683 GCA_964588005.1 uncultured Sphaerochaeta sp. | reverse complement strand
GCTATATTTGATAGTAGCCTGATAGGTTACCCCAGGGGCCCGGGACAACTCTTCTGGCCAAGGAATTTGCTTGGTAACGGTCTTTTTAGCCAGCAGGTTCATGCCATCGAGGGAGGGCAGTGCTTCAGCGCCCTGCAAGACCACAGAGTTGCCCCTGCTGTCCTTGACCTCAAGAATACTTGAAACAAGAAGCTGGTGAACAGTTCCCATGTTGATGACGGTGACATCCATGGTAGGAGAACCATCCTCACTGGTTGTCGGCACTATAGACCTGACCCCTACGCTTTCTACAACCCTGGAGGGCTGGACATACAGGCTGGTAGTATAGATGTACAAGAAGTTAAACATACCCTTATCAGTACTGCTCTTTCCCTGTGAATACGGAATCTGTTCGGCTTTCAAGCGAAATGAGAGCTCGTTGGTCACTGTCCTTGGTCCGCGATACTGCACACGTACTACCCAGCTACTCTGGGGCGGGACTACCAGCTTATTGGGGACAATAGAGAAATAGGCATCTGCCGGTGAATTAATCTCAACACCTTGCCTATCCTGATCCCGTATGAGAGCGGTGATACTGATAGCTATGGAATCATTGCTATCATTTACAATGGTGTATGTCTTGGTGCTTTCTGCCCCAGTGGGCTGAAAAACTTGTTCCAAGGGAGAGAACTGGTACGCATGGATACTCGACAGAGCCACAAACAGGACTATCAAGGCGATCATTGTCGTTTTTATAGCGTTTTTTTTCATCTGGTTCATTACATATCTCTCTTTATTAGCAATCAGTTTTGCTTTAGTGTACGCTATAGAACTTGATTCTTCAAGCATTGAATAATTGGCAAAGAAGAAAAACCAAGAATTCTAGCTATTTGCCATTCGTTTCAAGGCGGAATCAAAAGTTCCTTTCAGAATAGGAGCATATAAAGCAACGATCTCCTCTATATCACCAGGCAAACCATTTTGAAACCAATCTAGGGAAGCTCCAACAAAAGCATGTTTGTAAAAGTTCACCAAGAAATCCAACTGTTCTTTTTTTACTCCTGCCCTATTAGCACGAGCCTGCAAACTGCTGGTGAGCAGTGTTGCCATTTCACGGCAAAGGTACCGATCGAGCAACTCCCTGCCCAGACTGTTGTAGATGTTCATCATGACATCACGATTGTCCTGCAGATAGGTGCACAATGAACGTATCGCTGTCTGACCGTCATCGGGTGTATGGAATTCTGGATATTTTCTCGTGAACTCCTGCCCTTCATTGGCAAACATCCAATCCAAGAGATCATAGATGTCTCGGAAGTGGTAATAAAAGGTCTGTCTATTGACGCCACATCGCGCTACCACCTCCTTGACCGTTATCTTATCAAGGGTGCGCTCAGCCATAAGTTGTTTTAATGATTGAGCAAGTGCTAGTTTAGTCGTTGGTGCCATTTCAGCCCTCCTCCATTCTTTTATCTCAAGATACTACATTTTCATATAATGGGCTACTGGCTATCTAATAATACGCGCTCGCAATACATCCTTTGTTATTTTTCGTAGACGTTTCTTACATTCGTTGACACTAAAACCCTTCTATGGTATTGTTCGTTTCTGTTGGGCAACCAATACATTTTCGGGCTGTAGCGCAGGGGTAGCGTACTTGTCTGGGGGACAAGGGGTCGACGGTTCAAATCCGTCCAGCCCGAT
>CAZPOJ010000437.1:0-1683 GCA_964588005.1 uncultured Sphaerochaeta sp. | reverse complement strand
AACAAGTATCGGATATACCACTTGAATTATCGGATAGTATCGGATAATATCTATTATATCGGATATTATCCGATATGGAGGGATGCTATGCACTATGAATCAATGGAGTCGAAGATTCTGGAGTTTAAGGAACGGCTAGATGACTATTCTCGACTGCTTGAGACCGTCACAGCCTTTGCGAATACTCAAGGTGGAACAATCATCATCGGTATTAGGGACAGCGATCGTCTGATTGTTGGCTTGGATAGAAAAGAGATTGAACGCTACAGCCAAGAAATCCCTCAGGCTATCGCAGATGCTGTATCACCACAAATCGCTGTAGATATGTATGAACAACATCTTGGAGGAAAAACCTGTGTAACCATCCGTGTCTTCCCCGGTCCACAAAAGCCTTGTTTTATAAAGAAACTAGGACACCCTTCAGGGGTATTCATTCGTTTTGGAGCTCACACTAGGAAAGCAGATACCTATGCAATCGAACAGTTCAATCGAGCCCGTAGTGGAGTCCGATATGAAGAACAACCTTGTCCACAGATTTCATATGAGGACCTCTCAAAAGAACTGCTTGGAACCCTGTTCTCCAGGTATGACCAGTCGATCCTCATCGGTGCAGGGTATGGGTCCAATGAAGTTTCAGGCAATACTATTCCAAACGTGGCGGGAACACTGCTCTTTTACCCTGAACATCAGAGAATCATCCCAGAGTCGGGCATTGTAGTAAGTGTCTATGCAGGGACAGATAAGAAACAGCTGATGAAAAAAGAGGATTTCTCAGGGGGTATCATACCTATGCTCGAACAATCCTTTACGTTTATCTCAAAGCTCTTGGGTACACACTACGAGCGGGAGGGACTCATAAAACAGCCAGTAAACTATGAGATACCTCTTGATGCCATCCGTGAAGCACTCGTCAATGCGGTTGCCCACAGAGCCTATGATTATGAAGCTCCTACGAGAATCACGCTTTTCTCAGATAGGCTTGAGTTCTTGAACCCAGGAACATTCTATGCCCCAATAAATCCTGAAAATCTCAAGGAAGGGCTCTCCCGATATAGGAATCCACTGATCGCAGATGCCTTGAGAAAGAAAGGGTATATGGAAAAGCAGGGGATAGGTATCACTCTCATCATATCTTCCTGTCTTGAAGAGGGCTTACCGGAGCCTCAATTTGTGGAATTGGAACACCATGTAAAACTGGTCATTTTCAGGAGAAGCTCAAGCTCACATGCCCCCAAACCTGACCAAGATCCCTCTGATATCACTGCTATGAAAGGTTACTTTACTGCACAAGGACTTTTTTCTTCCATGGAACTTGCCCAGTATCTTGGGAAGTCCCAATCCATGGCAAAAAAAATACTCGCACAATTGCAAAGTAAGGGGATGGTGGAGAAGGTCGGCAGAGGGCCTGCTACAAAATACCAGTTCATACAGTAGGAGTTGGGACGGTCCTCTCTGGTATGCTACTACCTTTCATTTCATAGGAGGATATCTTGGAACTCCTACGCAGTAGATCGATTAGGTTGACTCCTTGGTATACTTCCTCACAGTCATCTGCCTGACACAGAGGAATCAAGGGAAATATGACAACCCTTTCCGCATAAGGTCCATGAAGGTTACTTGCAGTGATGCATAGAGGAAATCCTACCCGGTACCGCTAATAGCAATGCTGTCTACACATAAAAT
>CAZPOJ010000436.1:0-1688 GCA_964588005.1 uncultured Sphaerochaeta sp. | reverse complement strand
TCCCAGAAGGACTTGGTCATGGCATAGATGACATCATCATCAACTCTGGCATCTGTACAGATGGTGATTTTGATGGCTGAAGTAAGGACATCGCTGTCTTGGTTAGGATAGGTTCCAGCAGGGATTGTGTAAGGCCCATACCAAGGGTATGCATTCTGAA
Organism: uncultured Sphaerochaeta sp.; assembly: GCA_964588005.1. Taxonomy (GTDB): domain Bacteria; phylum Spirochaetota; class Spirochaetia; order Sphaerochaetales; family Sphaerochaetaceae; genus Sphaerochaeta. The sequence continues at coordinate 1,528 of CAZPOJ010000436.1, read as the reverse complement.
GTTGTGCAATAAGGCTTGCATCAAGGCTCAGGAGCTTCCCCCCAGCAGTAGAAAGCATCTCGGTTACTGCAGCATTAGGAATGCCTGCCATGATCCAAGCACCGTCGAGCTGCTTGTTACGCATCAGGTCGATGGCTTCAGTGAAGCCGACGTACTGCACCTTAAGGGCATCAGGGTAGTTTACGCCGCTGGTCTTGAGGTGGATGCTGGTTTCGACTTCAGTTGTTGATCCTGGAGCACCTGAGGCAAAACGCTTGCCCTCCAAGTCTGTCAGGGAATTTACGCCACTGTTGCCGGTTACCACAACCTGGTTTGGATTGGAGTAGAGGCCGATCATAACCCTAAGGTTGGGGTTAGGCCTTCCCTCGAAGGAACCGATTCCATTGAAGGATTCGTACATGATGGACGTAACGGCAACACCAAGCTGGGCATCTCCGTCAGCGAGCATATTGAGGTTGGCAATTCCTCCTGCACTGGCCTGGGCACTGGCGCGCACATTAGGAAGTTTTGTATTCCACATGTTGCTCATTGCAGCTCCTAGGGGATATACAGCCCCTGTGGTTGCTGCAGTTGGGAAGTTGATAACCGTTTTCTGCACCTTTGTTCCTGACTCCTGAGCACCTGCTGCAAACAATGCAGAGGGGATCAGGAGGGCTACAACGACGAGTAAGACGAGCACTCTAGATTTTTTCATGGTAATTCTCCTTGGATAGTGATTTGTTCTGGAAATATTGGATAGCAATAACAGTTGCAGAAAGCAAAATTGCAAGCATATCGGTGACAAGCTTTGTCTCGATAAACAGCAGTCCTGCTATGACAAGTACGATTCTTCCGACCATGCTCAGCTTGGCCATCAGGAAGCCCTGCAACCCTGCCGAAAGGACTATGACTCCGATCGAAGAAGTCGCCACAGCCCTAAGGGTGACTAAAAGCGGTGTGCTTGCAACAGTACCCAGCAAGAGTATCGGGTTGTTGAGGAAGAAGAAGGGGAGTATGAATCCCGTCAAACCTAGCTTGACGGCAATAAGGCTTGTTTTTGTCTGGTCAGAATCAGCTATCCCGCTGGCAACGTAGCTACTCATTGCAACAGGTGGCGTGATATTGGAAAGACAGGCATAGATGAGGCAGAACATGTGGGCAGCCATGGGGATAGCCCCTGCCTGTATCAATACTGGTACCGAGACAGTGGAGACAATGACGTATGCTGCAACTCCGGGAACTCCCATGCCAAGGACTATGCTCATCAGCATGACCATGAACCCGGCAAGATAGAGTTGGCCTTCGCCGACAACCCTGAGGATGATATAGCCGAAGCTGAGGCCGAGGCCGGTGAGGGAGACTGTCCCTATTATGACTCCGATGATGGCACAGCTCATACCCACAGCAATGGCTGACCGGGAACCTTCGACAGTAGCCTTTACGATGATAGACCAAGTCATTCTTGTCTCCTTGCGGAGCCAGGAGGCAAAGACAGTGGCGAAGATCGAAACCACTGCAGCAAAAAGTGGTGTATAGCCAATACTGAGAA
>CAZPOJ010000435.1:0-1688 GCA_964588005.1 uncultured Sphaerochaeta sp. | reverse complement strand
ATTTTCTTTGGGATCTGGGTTGTCTGGGGAAGTTTTATCTATGCTCTGGCAAACAAGAAGATGAAGGCAATTTTCTCCTTTCTGTTTTATTGTCTCTCCTTGATAGCTATGGTGAACCTTTTTGCATTCAAAGGTGATTATGGCCTGATCAGTAGGCTTCTGCAATTTGAAAATCCCAGCCGTATGGAAGCAAATGGTTTTTATATGGTAGTCCCATTCATACTCCTTTCCCTTATTGGTATGGTTGGTTTACTGCTGTTTAGATGGAGAAAAGCTCAGTATATTTCATCTCTTCTGACCATTCTAGTTCTTGCGACAGCTGTCAGTGGCTTGATCTCTTGTTCGACTGTCAATAGTGAGTTTGGAGAGCATAAGAAGAATGTTATATCCTCTACTATCCAGTACGATAAGACTGATGAGATCAAGCCTGTATTTCATCTTTCCCGTGAAGGGAAGAACGTTGTGTACCTTTTCCTCGATCGGGCCTTCAGTTTCTACTTCCCTTATATCCATGAACAATTCCCTGAAATGGAGGAACAGTTTAAGGGCTTTGTGTATTACCCGAACACTGTGTCCTTTGGTCGAAACACCAGGACTGGAGCATCAGCGATGGTTGGAGGGTATGAGTATACTTCTGATGCCCTAAATGCACGATCTTCCGAGAAGCAGGTTGATAAGCATAACGAGTCATTGCTTGTTCTCCCAAAAATCTTTCTTGATGGCGACTACTCTGTCACCCTTATTGATCCTCCAGACAGCAATTTCAAGTGGGAAGCAGATTTTACCCCATTTTTATCATATCCTGATATGAAAGTTATGCAGCATAGTGGAAAGTTTTCTTCACAGTACAAAAAGAAGTTTAGTGATGTTTTGAATGCGGACGAAAATTATGAAAGTACCATCATCAAGAAACGAATGCCATTATTTTCCATTCTGAAAACTACGATGCCTATTCTGAGAAGAGCGCTCCACAAACGTGGAAGCTACTATTTGGCATTTGGCAATCCGCCGGATACTGAAAACTTCCTAAACGCATATGCCCAGTTGCATTTTCTGCCTGATCTCACTGACTATGAGGGTGAAGGAAATACCTACACTTTCATAGGTAACAATACCCCCCATGAGCCCTTATTACTGCAGGCTCCGAACTATGAACCACAGGCAGTTGTTACTGATACGCATACTCCTTTGGATGATAATCCAGGTATGGATAGTATTGATATTTTTCATTACCACAGTAATGCAGCTGCCTTGAGACAGATAGGAGCCTGGTTTGAAGAGCTACAAGAGGCTGGGGTATATGACAATACCCGCATCATCATTGTCGCTGACCATGGGTTTGACCTATATTCTCCATATTTTGAGGATTTCGATAGTGCTTTGCATGAGTATTCACCCTACAACCCCCTTATGCTGTTCAAGGACTTTGATGCGGAAGGTATATATAAAGTGGATAATTCCTTCATGACCAATGCCGATGCACCTCTGTTTGCAATACAGGACCTTGATGTCTCATCCATAAACCCTTTTACAGGAAACGACTTGAATGCATCCATGAATAAGGAAAAGGTCAATGTTTATACAGGGGATGATAATGATGGGTATGTTTTCCACCATGACCTAAACAACAGTTATTCCATACATAGTTCCATATTCGAAGCATCGAACTGGACACGTTTATCAGGCCA
>CAZPOJ010000434.1:0-1692 GCA_964588005.1 uncultured Sphaerochaeta sp. | reverse complement strand
GAGGGGTATTTCTCCATGCTGGAGGGGAATTTGTTCTAAGAGTAAGACAATTATCCAGGTGCAACCCCCCACTGTTGCCACAAACCACCTCTTTTAATGGTGGGGGTTGCACCTGGTTTTCTTATGGAATGTGCACAAGGTACAGAACAGTCGATAGAAACATTATTTGAACATACGACGATGATTATAAAACAACAACTCTTATCCAAGCAAAGCAATACGTTTGACGCTCTTGTGAATGATGTGTATGATATCTAATAGTTATACACACATTTCTCAGGGGGCTGCGATGCGGACGAATATCGTCATTGATGACCGGTTGATGAGCGAGGCTTTGATGGCATCGGGCTGCAAAACAAAAAAAGAAGCCGTAGAGCAAGCATTGAAACTCCTTATTACCATGAAGAAGCAAGAAAAGATCCGTGAACTCAGGGGTACGTTATCCTGGGAAGGAGACCTTGAAGCAATGAGGACCGACGTATGATCGTCGTAGACACCTCGGTATGGATTGACTATGTGAATGGGGTACGTACTGCCCAAACCGATATCCTGGACAAAGCATTGCAGGAGAGCCGGGTTGTTACCGGTGATTTGATCATGGTGGAGTTTCTGCAAGGATTTCGGGACAACAAACAGTTTCAAATTGCCAAGGCACGTATGGATGCACTTGAGTATTATGACTTTGTCGGAAAAGAGATGGCCGCCAAGGCGGCAAAGAACCTTCGGTTGCTGAGAAAGCAAGGCGTTACCGTCCACAAGACTATCGATGTTCTCATAGCAACGTTTTGCATTGAACATGGATTTGAACTTCTTCACAATGACAGGGATTTTGAACCGATGATGGCCATCCTGGGATTGCAGATAAAGCGATGAAAGTGTTTGGCTTTACTAGGAATAATAGCGGAAGGTAATGCTTGGAGAACTGGAGGGAGTTGTGTACCAGTATGATCGTAGTCACTGGAAAAGTGTCAGTAGATCAATCTCCTGTCCGTCAAAGTATCTACCAACAACGTATGCCTAACACATTATCCTCTGCTGAAAAAAACAATGTCTGGATGGCAGCCGTTGACTGCCACCACACAAACATTGCTACATATTTGGTTGTTAATCCATCAGGTAAACCTACCTACTTGATAGGGTTTATCTCATGTACAATCCCCCATTGACGTCCAATACCGCCCCTGTAACATAGCTGGACAAATCACTTGCCAAGAAAAGTACGGCATCGGCAATATCCTCAGGGGTTCCAAAACGGCAGAGAGGAATGGTGAGCTTGGGATCATCTTTCGGATCGGTCAGCCAACTCAACCCCTTAGCCATTTCCGTGAGAGTCCTTCCAGGACATACTGCATTGCTCGTAATGTTATATTGGCCACCATTGAGGGCAAAACACTTGGCAAGATTGATAACACCTGCTTTTGCTGCAGAATAACTGGCTGAAGACCCACGTCCTCCTCGTTCACCAGCCATGGAAGAAATATGGACCAACCGCCCATACCGTTGCTCTTTCATGATCTTGAAAACAGCTTGAGAACAGAAGAATACACTTTTCAAATCGATGTCCTGCATTCGATCCCACTGTTGCTCTGTTATGCTTTCGATAGGACCCTACGAGGCTGCGCGACACCTGGCAGGGGCAGTTCGGCGGCTCGGCCAACTCGCACAAGGTTGCGGTGCTCGAGGAGGGGATGA
>CAZPOJ010000433.1:0-1703 GCA_964588005.1 uncultured Sphaerochaeta sp. | reverse complement strand
TATCCAGGAAGACCAGTTCGTCCGCACCCTGGCGGCTGTAGAGCTGGGCGAGCTCTACAGCATCGCCTGCATCGCGCAAGTTGACGAAGTTCACCCCTTTCACGGTCCTGCCATCGCGTATATCCAAGCACGGTATGATTCGTTTAGCTAGCATCTGTCTCCTCCTTGAAGCTCATGAGGGCCTCCAGTGTTATAGCACCTTCATAAAGGGCCTTTCCAATGATTGCCCCATCCAGGCCAGCTTTTTGCAGAGCATAGACATCTTCTATCGTTGCAACCCCTCCGGAAGCTATCAGGCGCAAGGAGGGCCTTGAGGCCATGAGCTCCTCGTACAGGGCAAAAGAAGGCCCACTCATCATCCCGTCAAGGGCGATGTCGGTGCAGATGACACGGGAGAACCCCAAAGCAAGATAGGAGTCAATGAAAGGTCCCACTTCAAGGGTCGTAGTCTCAAGCCACCCGCCGGTGGCTATCATACCATTTTTGGCATCGGCACCAAGGATGAGCCTCTCTGGTCCATAGCGGGCGATCCAGCTCGCTACCAGGGGGGGATCGCTTGCTGCGATGGAGCCACAGGTAACCATGCTCGCCCCTGCATTGAAGGCATCGCGAAGGTCGTCAAGGCTCTTGATGCCACCACCAAAGTCAATAATAAGACTGGTATTGCTGGCAATGCGCTCCAAACTCTTCAGATTGACGATGGCGCCTCCCTTTGCTCCTTCCAGGTCCACAAGGTGCAAGCGCTTGAGTCCATGGGCCTCAAAGCGCTTTGCCATCTCCAGGGGATCGGAAGCATACTCTGTCTTCTGGGCGTAGTCGCCCTGAATCAGGCGTACACACGAGCCTTCTATAATGTCGATCGCAGGAATAATATCCATCAGTTCTCCTCCAAAAAATTCTTGAGCATACGCTCTCCAGCACTCCCGCTCTTCTCGGGATGAAACTGGCTTCCCCAAAAGTTATCCTTTCGCAACGCTGCGGTAAACCTCAGGGAGGCATACTCCGTTGCTGCTATGGTATACGGGGAGAGCGGCACATAGTAGCTGTGCACAAAGTAAGACCAAAGGGGATCAGAAAGCCCCTTGAAAAAAGGATCATCCTCAACGTCGAGGGTATTCCACCCCATGTGCGGGATCTTCGCCCCCTCAAGGGGGGTGAACTTCTTGACCGTCTCGGGGAATATTCCCAGGCACGGGGTATCATGCTCCTCACTGAAGCTGCACATCAGCTGCATCCCCAGGCAGATGCCCAGAAAGGGCTGGGTCAAGGTAGGCAGGAAGGTAGCGAGTCCACGTTCTCTGAGGTAGGCCATTGCAGTCGAGGCTTCCCCTACACCGGGGAAGATTACCCTGTCTGCACTCCGAAGTTGCCCAGGGTCCTCTGTTACCGTCGCCTCATAGCCAAGGCGAGCGAGGGCGCACAAGACCGAACGGGTATTGCCGGCATTGTACTTGACCAGGGCTATCTTCATAGAAGACCCTTGGTGGAGGGCAGCACATCACTGTAGGGATATTTGTGCACAGCCCTCTTGAGGGCACGGGAGAAGGCCTTGAAGAGGGCTTCAATCTGATGGTGCACGTTGCCCTCTGTCACCTTCATAGCCAGGTTACACTGCGCCGCATCACTGAAGGACTTGAAGAAGTGCTCTATCATCTCGGTAGGAAAGGTCCCCACATATTCGCGGTGCAGCGGAGCCTCCCACA
>CAZPOJ010000432.1:0-1723 GCA_964588005.1 uncultured Sphaerochaeta sp. | reverse complement strand
TCCACAGCGTCATCCGGATGGCCCATGACCTGGGGATCCTCATCGTCGCTGAAGGAGTAGAGACCAAAGCTCAGGTGGAGATGCTCAAGGCAATGGGGTGTACGATAGCCCAAGGCTATTACTATGGGAGGCCCATTTCCCTACAAGCGTATGAGAAGCTTCTGACAGAGAGCCATTCATAAAGAGACCTTCTTGCAAGCTTTGCCTGTCCTTAAATGCAAAGGTTGGATTCCTATATGGCGGTTGTTACTAGTTGTTTTGAAATATAAAGGCTCTATTAATGGAGCAAGAACTCTTCTATACTACCTATAGCACTTTCACTAAAAAGATTTATTTTTTTTAGATGTAAGGGAGGGGACTTTTTGAGGGAAAATACAGATATAGATAAGATTTTTTGGGCGACCAGAGGTCGGAATATCCAAGGGAATCGAACCCATATCCTACGCATAATACTTGTCGGTCTTGTTGTAATTCTCCTTATTGTAGCAACCTTTTTCTTTTTTTACAGACAGATAAACCTTCTTTTACAAAAACAGAGCTCTTTTTACCTGCAGGAGATAACTACGAAAAGTGCCGAACGGCTCAAGGAAAAGATCAAAAGCGACCTTAAGATGCTTGAAGGAATCGCCCTCTTCTTGGGTGGACTTGACGATTTTGATGCAGAGCAATGGCTTCCCATCATGCAGGACGATCCTCTCTTTTCAGAGTTCCAACGATTTGGGTTCCTCCTGCCCAATGGCCTTTTGTACACCTCGGAGATCCAGGGCCTTGATGTTTCCAGCCGGGAGTATTTTCCTGCTATCATGCAGGGGAAAACAGTCATAAGCGATGTGTTCATTGACAACGTGCATCAGAAACCAACTCTGGCATTCGGTGCCCCTATCATGCATGACAAAGAAGTTATTGCAGCCATCGGCTTTGGCATGGTAATCAATGAGTATGAAGAGTGCTTGGATCTTCCTTCCTTTGCAGGGGAGGGAACCATGCACCTCCTGGATAGCAGTGGGACCATCATCCTCAAGCTTGGCAAGGCAGGCATCCCCAAAAGACTCTCCTTGGCGAGTTTGCAAGAGGATTTTAAGGTTGGTAAGAGTGGAATCATTCGCCTCGAGGGTCAAGGCAATCCCCGATTGTTAGCCTACGCTCCGGTGGGTGTCAAAGACTGGATACTGCTTGTGGAAATTCCCAATACATTTATGCTCAAGACACAAAACCAGACTAAGTTTTATGCCCTGCTGATGACTGTATTGTATGGGGTATTGATGCTCTCTTTTTCCTATTACATCCTGTACAAACGAAGGAAGTATGAACTATCGCTGCTCAGACTTGCTTATTTTGATGTGTTGACTGGAATTGCCAACTCTACCCTGTTTGTTGAGAGTGCCGAACAGTTGGTGGAGCAAGAGGGAGCGGAGTATGCATGTATTGTTCTGAACATCCGTCGCTTCAAACTCATCAACGACCTGTTCGGCTACTCCTATGGCGACTCCCTGCTCAAACAGATCGCCTCGATGCTTCCACCTCTCTGCGCTAAACATGAGTTGTATGCCAGAAAGGAAGCGGACAGGTTCATACTGCTGTTGACCCAAGAGAGAGCTGAAGAGCGAGTACATGCCATGCTTGAGGCAATGAACCAGATACTCTTGCCTGACACTGCACGGTTTAAGTTGGAGATAGTAGCAGGAATCTTTTTCCTACAGAAACCTCTTCCTATAAATATCTG
>CAZPOJ010000431.1:0-1742 GCA_964588005.1 uncultured Sphaerochaeta sp. | reverse complement strand
AAGTGCATGACAAAGGAGGACTCCTTGCGGTTCTTCACGTAGAAGTAGCCCGCTATGGAGAAGACCAGGGCCCCGATGAAGTTTACAAACATATCCTTGATGGTGTCGTGCAGCCCTATATCCAGATACCCGCCCAGGCCCAGGTCTACCCCATTGACGGTCACCTCGGTGATATTCTCTATGGTAATTACTTTCTGGCCATGGTTCGGATCAAGCATAACCGAGCGGATAGTGTAGATGATGGTATCCTTTTGCATATCGGTGCCAACCACCATATCCATAAAGTACTCAAAAAACTCCCAAAGAACCCCTATGGTCATCGAAAAACAGAATGCCACCACAGCAAGGAAGAAGGGGGAGAGCCGAAAGGTGCCCTTCTCGCTCTGGTTAAGTATCTCCACCAGGGAGAACCCTATTGCAGCGGCAAGGAACCCGTTGGCTGTATGCAGCATCGTATCCCAGAAGGGGTAGGCTACGTAGTAGGCTCGCATCTCGCCTAGGATCTGGGCTGCAAAGATAAAAAAGAGGATGGAGTTCTCCAGGGCAGGAGGGATCGAAATACGGGTATGGGTCTCTATGAAGGAAGGCACGGCAAACAGCAGGATGGCCAAAAGGCAGAAGAACACGTTCTCATAGTTTCGGTCAAAGAGCTGGTTGATCATAATGAGAATGACGACCAGGCGCAGCAGGTAGTGCACTATCTCGGAGCTGTCACGCTCCCGGATCATCTGCCTAAATGACTTCCTGTCAGGTCTTTTTTTGAAAATTTTCACATCCTATCCCCTTTCTTCGTATGCTATCTTGCTAGCAAGAGGGAAATAGGTCAAGTGAAAAGACTCTTTACCCTCCTTTACCTCTTCCAGCTTGTAAGAAAACCCAAACTTTAGTATACCTTTGGCATGAACCCAATCCCTCCAGGCTTGATAGACTCCCACTTCCATCTCTTGGCAATGCAGAAAAAACAGGTCGACATCACCTCTATCCTCAAGCAGATGCAAGAGCTCTCCATGCAAGGCATCGATATCGGTATTGAGTACGATGACGTTGAGATGCGCGCCTCTCTTCTGGCCCCCTACCCCTTTATCCACCTGAGTGCAGGCATCGGGCCGTGGGGTGTAGATGATGGCCATAGACCTGTCTTAGAACAACTGGACACTCTTGCTTCCCTTATCAAGGAGCACAAGGTGTGTGCCATCGGGGAGATAGGGCTGGACAACCACTGGGATTACGGCACCAAAGAAGGCCAGCAGGAGTTGTTTGTCGCCCAGATGGATATGGCAGAGCAGCAAAACCTTCCCATCATCATCCATACCAGAGATGCTGACCAGCAGATGGCCTCCCTGCTCAAGGCGCGCACCTTTGGAAGAAGGGGCATCATGCACTGCTTTCAAGGTTCGATGGAGCTAGCCAAGCTTGCTGTTTCCAAGGGGATGTTCATCTCCTTTGCAGGACCACTGACCTACAAGGGCAATGCTGCCATGCGCGAGATCTTCAAGGCCATCCCCCTTGAGCACATCCTGCTTGAGACTGACAGCCCCTACCTGAGTCCACACCCCTTGAGGGGAAAGACCAACACCCCCCTACACATGGTGCACATCTATGAAGAGGGTGCCACCCTGCTTGGACTCGATATCGATACCCTTATTGAGCAAATACGGGAAAACTTCTCCCACTTCCTCGGCTGAAATAGTGAAGAAGGGCTAAGTTTACCACTCCAAGCTGACAATCATAGCCATGTAGGT
>CAZPOJ010000430.1:0-1746 GCA_964588005.1 uncultured Sphaerochaeta sp. | reverse complement strand
AAGATGATACAAGGTGAGTTTTCCCTTGCCTGCTTGAACAGGTCACGCACTCGTGCAGCACCAACGCCGACAAACATCTCCACAAAGTCCGCACCACTCATCCTATAGAAGGGTGTGTGCGCTTCACCGGCTACAGCCCTGGCAAGCAGGGTCTTCCCTGTTCCAGGAGGACCGACAAGCAGGACACCCTTGGGAATCTTGCCCCCGATCTCAGTATACTTGTCAGGGTTCTTGAGGAAGTCTACGACCTCCTCCAGTTCATATTTGCTTTCGTCGGCTCCTGCGACATCGGCAAAACGGACTCCCGTATCGCCTTCTGCCACAACCTTGGACTTGTTCTGGGTAAAGGAGAGCACTCCTTGTCCCCCCTTGCCTCCCATCTTGGAGAAGATGAAACGCCAGAATACCAATACAAGGGCCAGAGGCAGCAGATAACTCAGCAACGTGGAGAAGATGCTCGGTTTGATCGGAGCCAGGGCGTAATATTCAACACCGTGCTTATCAAGCAGAGGAATGAAGGTGGGGTCATCTATCTTATAGGTGGTAAAGGATTGCATAAAGTCTGCTGATCCAGAATTCTGCAAATCGGTAAGAGCCTGTTCCTTGGTAAAGTTATAGCCTATGTACTTCTCTTCTTCGATGGCAACCCGCCGTATGGTCCCCCTTTCAACAAGGGCCTTGAACTGATCGTAATCAATAGCCTGCACATTCGTCTGTCTGGTTGCCATAAAGGTATTCAATAGGATGAATGCGATGAGGATGACGAAGAAGTACCAGAAGGAAAAGGTGAATCTCTTCGGGTTTTTTGGATCCTTGCCGCCCAGATGGACGCCAGGTTCTTGGGTAAATTTCTTCTTGAAGGAATCTTTCCAGTCACTTTCGTGTTTGGAGAACTCCTGCTCTTGGTTTTGGTTATCTTTTTCCATTACTATATACTTCCTTAGCGGGATTATCTATTGCCACTGTACTGAATATACTTCCGCAATTGTCAATCGGCAACAAGCCTTGTATAGTTCATCTATGATGCAAGCAAGAGTTGTAGTTATAACAGGTGCTGCCAGAAGGGTGGGAAGAGCTCTTGCCATCCTTCTGGCAGAAGAAGGATATAAGGTAGTTTTGCACTGCAATACCTCCCTTGTTGAAGCCCATGCCCTGCAACAGCAGTTGCAGGGCATGGGCCATGAAAGTCGGATAGTGCAAGGGGACCTGACTGACCTTGAGGGCTTGCAAGAGCTCTTTGCACGCTTTGTAGCGAGCTTCGGCTATGTTGATGCACTCATCAACAGTGCATCAGTGTTTCACCATACCTCCTTGGAGGACACAACTGTAGAGAGGTGGCTCTCTGATATGGCCCTCCATGCAGGTTCTCCCTTCTTCCTTTCCAAAATGTTGTGCCAGCATCTGCAGCAAAGGGGAACAACAGGGGCTGTAGTAAACATCACCGACACCCAAATCACTTCCCCTCCTGCAAACAGACCCACCTACTACCTATCCAAAGCCACCTTGGCCCAAGAGACAACCATCCTTGCAAGAACACTGGCACCGTATGTTCGGGTCAATGCAGTTGCCCCTGGTCTGGTGCTGTCAAATGGTGAGGATGCATATTTTGCAAAGATGGAGAGAATCCTGCCCCTCCAACGAACCGGCACACTATCAGATGTTAGTGAAGCGGTATCCTATCTGCTTTCAGCCTCCTTTGTGACAGGGGTGACCATTACGGTAGATGGCGGCCATCATTTGCTTTAG
>CAZPOJ010000429.1:0-1758 GCA_964588005.1 uncultured Sphaerochaeta sp. | reverse complement strand
AGAAATACAAGAGTGGGCAAATGATATGCCCATCCTAGATGTGCGTCCCTTCCGAATTGGAGAGGAAGAGGTGCATAGAAAGGTCAAATTCGAGGATGCAACGTTGCAGGATCTTCTGGATGCAGTCATCTTCAGTCAAGGGATGCCTGATGATCTGAAAGAGAGCCTTCGCCTGGATGAAATTCTTTCAATGGCTCCTAAAGATATCGAATCAGCTAAGGCTGCTGCCTTGGCAACCGACAATAGCTTACTTCCACTGTATCAGCAGTATCGTGACATTGTAACGATGGAGGGCAAACTGATAGAAGGCTCTCGTGATAAGTCTGCATATCTTCATGGTGCCAGACATATGGAGGTCCTTCAAAGGAAGGGTGAGCCGAATACAGTCATGCCCATTACTACAGAGCTTTTGTACAACTACGATTATGGTGATGGGTGGGAGGTAAAGGTCACGTTAGTGCGGGAATTTGGGAAAGACAACCAGGGGGTAGACGATGAGACTGCTGCCAAGGTCATCTCCAGTCGCAAACCGGTTTGTATAGCCAAGGATGGTCTGAATGTGCTTGACGACTGTGGGAATGTTAATGGGTATATCGATATGCTCCGTCTGATTCATGAAGGCGATAGGGTCGAAGCACAAATGATGCGTGAATGGGCACGAAGTCAGGGTTGGACAGGCAGGGATGTGAGTCCGAAGCATATGATTTAGACAAAGAGATTGAGCAGATGAGTATGTACATCCCCTTGATCTCTCAGGGGGTGTACCATACGTTTGTGCATTTTGAAATCTGCTATGCTACACAAGGAGCAAATGACCAACATAAACAAACGAGAAAAGGATGCCCTCGATAATCTTGTAGATCAGATGGACCTTGATGGGGAAGAGTTGTTTGGAGAGGATGGTCCTGTCAAGGATCTGACAGCAAGATTTCTCAACAGAGCGAATACAGCAATACCCGGTTAATAGGGGGTTCGAGCCTGGTACCGAGCTCTTCCCTCAAACCTCGTCCTTACCACTGATGGTTGCCAGTACTTGTTCGCCAATTGTGGTGATGCAGTACTTTTGCTTGCTGCATGGGTTTCTCTGAAATCGTCATTTCTATAGCTTTGATCTCAAGCGCTGGCTTTATATAGGATGTTCGGAAGTGCCCTGCATCCCGAAGCCCCATGGCATCCTGCAAATCCTACCGGCTCATCTCACCTGTAAGATGTTGTAACAGCCTCATAACCTCCGAAGCAGAAAATGTCACGGTAACTCCAAGCTTGAAATCTGACTACCAAAACGAAGATGATAATCCATTTTCATGACATTTCTGCACCATGAGCACACTACTGCGACCAGCTTTTTCCATAAGCGCTCGCAGATGCAATACATGGGCGATATCAGGATTTCGAAGTATTGAGATTTGACCTGTAAGCAAGCTCTGCCCGGTCACTCCCTTCTGTCTCAAGAAACGGCCATCTCTCAGCATGTGTCTACTAAACCGGAATATGATCACTGCTTCCAAAAAAGGTACGGATACTGTGGATTTCCTACCCGAGCCCCCGGTTCATACCGGGGCATCAGCTTCTTCAGCAATTACTATAATCAAAGTCACAAAATGTTTACGAGTGGGGATTTTGTGGATATTCTACCCGGTACCTGCAATCGTCACATCATACTCTGAATGACCTATTTCAACGGTTTTTATGGAAAATTTGGAAGTTCTTCCCGGTACTGATAATCATCAGGGACCGCTAGGAATCTTACCTTTTCCC
>CAZPOJ010000428.1:0-1758 GCA_964588005.1 uncultured Sphaerochaeta sp. | reverse complement strand
AGGCGACAACTCAAAATAATCTTGTTAATCGAATCTGTGACGGTACACTCGATCAAAGCCGTATCTCCGTAGATAGTTACCAACGATTCAAGGCTAGACTTGTGGATGTGTTGGATACTCCCTGACAGTGGTTTCACTTTTGCATTGCAGGGTATCGCTACATCAGGCAGAAAGTATCATAAAGAAGGACGTGTAGCACTGAGCATGGACTTTCCTGAGGCTGTCATTGCTCTCGCCAATTCGTATCTTGTACCTGAGCACCTTACGGCAGGTGAATTAAACACTAACAAGTACCTGGAAAATCAAGGGGTTGGGTGTTCAACCCATCATCGATGGTAGCGCTGATCACGAGGCTGGAATCAATTACAACAACCCCACATTTAGGTACAGGGTGCAACTGCGTGGAAAGGATTCCAAGCAGTTATTTTCCCTCTACACGCTGGTTTCGTCAGAACAGTATGATTATGGATACATATAGAAGCCGCAAGGAGTTCATTTCAACCTCTTTAAGCTAGTCCTGATACAAGCAGTAGAATAGATGCTCCCAACCGTTACCTTTCTCCCTTCCTGTGTTATCCTTCACCCAACCTTACCAGAGGAGTCCTTTCCCTATGGATACTATTGCACCAGTAACGACCGCCAAGCTAGCCAATAAAGCCACCCTCACCTTGCAGGTCTTTGCCCTGGGGATTTTCCTGCTTGTCGTCTACAAGAACTTTGTTGTTGTGTCTGTCTTGGACTATCTCTTTGGATTCAGTGCTCTCCTTTTGCTGATAGTGACCCTCCTGGTATTGGGCAGGGCTATTACTTCGCATGAACGGATTATGCTGGTAGTTCTTTTGTTCTTGTCTGTTTTTGCCCTGGTAGGTTCCCAACAGGGTGCGATGGTGTGGTATGTTGAAGCAGCTTATCCCCTGCTTGGCTTTAGCCTGGGACTGTTGTTGCTGCATACCAAGTGGAAGATATGGATGGTCAGACTCTTCTGTTTCCTAGCCTTGGCTCCCTTCCTCTATGGCTTCTTCATAAAAGGGATACGCCTTACTTCAGGATCAAACTTCTTTGCCATGAACAGAAACACCATCCCTAAGCTCCTGATCATGGCAGCTGGGTTTCTGATCATGGTCGAGCATGAAAGTGAAGATGTTGTCTATGCTCGTTCCTGGAAACTTGGCAGTGGGTACTCCTTGCTTATTCCCCTGCTTACAGTGCTTGTCTGCTTCTACTCACGTAGTAGGGCAGGACTGCTTATCTCAGGGGCCCTCTTCTTCATGGTTATTGTGCGTCTTCTCATCACGTATTCAACTTTGATCAGATCGTTCATGACAAACCATCGTTGGCGATTCCTGTTGCTTTTAGCTGGTATGGCCTTCTTGCTTGGCCTTGCAGTCCTGTATGCCTACTCCAACTCAAGGCTGCAGATGCAAGGCTTGGATAGTAATGGAAGAAAGGAGATACAGCTGGCCTGTATCAATGAGCTTACCTTGAAACGCATAGTGCTTGGATACAGGCCAGAGATACTCAACACCATAGGGCTCCACAATACCTACTTGCACACGCTTGTGCACTTTGGAATCTTCTCCCTGCTGTTTGTCCCCCTGCATACCATCACGCTATACCGATTCCTACGAAGCTCCTTCACCCTCACAGGCCTCCTGGTCCTATGGAGCGTCTACTCGCTTGTAGAGTCCCTATCACCGTTTGCTGTGGGAGATCTGATGATACTGCCCTTGTTTATGCTTTCGATGCAATGGAGGACGA
>CAZPOJ010000427.1:0-1762 GCA_964588005.1 uncultured Sphaerochaeta sp. | reverse complement strand
TGTTTTTCAGCCCTGTAAGGCTTTCATACGGTAAAAAGAGGGTCCCTGAGAATACAGGTTTTCCATCGGTGCGGGTAATCTGGCTATGGAAAGTCAGCCACCATCCTGCCTTTTCCCCATCAAAATTAGAAAGGGTTACCCGTACCTCATTCATGATCGAGGACTCGGTGAAGACTGTTCCTTCAAGGGCTTGAACTGCTGTTTTTACCGAGTTGCTGATCGTAGCAAGCTGGCCCGCTACTGACTGATAGGCTTTCTGTGAGAACTCCCCACCTATACCTGTGTACTGGCCTCGTATGTTTTCAATGATTCGCTTCCTCATCAGGAGGGCATTTGCTGTAGGATAGCCATCACTTCCCAGTTCAGCCTTCTGATAGGGACGATCCTGCACCCCTTTGATCTTCTGTTCCATTTCAACATTGGCGTCACGTTCATAGGCTTGGATAACACTAAGTTGGCTGTCTTTGATCTTTTTCAGCTCAAGTTTTTGCGCTTCTATAAAGTTTACCTGCCCCTGGGCATTGGCATCCTTGTTTCGTTGGAGTCGCACCTGTGTTGCAGCAGACTCCGCTGATGCCCTGATAGCATCAATTTTCTGCTGTTGTGCTCTGGTTCGAGCCGTCTTAGCAAGCTTTTCCTCTTCCAGGGCCTTAGCCTCCCTGGTAACACGCTCCTTTAGTGCTTGGGCGGCGGTCAACTCAGCTTGTGCCAACCTTTGAGCCGCTTCAGCTGCTGCTTTTGCAGTTTCCTGTTCAATGGTTGTCTGTCGCCCTGTAAGGGCACTGTTGGCAAGCAGAGCATCCTTTGCTTTCTTCAGTTCAGCTTCCCATCGCGCTATTTCCAAATTGGCCAGCTCAGGGGTCATAAAGTAGAAATTGGTGCCGGTCCCACTATTGAGGGGAACCTGTTTGCCAAGGGTCATTTCCTTTACCCGATTGTTGACAGAGTTGAAAACACTGGTCAGTTCAACGTTGGTCTTCCCAATCTCCTCCACAAGCACTGTGGTAAAAAGTGAATTGACCCCGGAGCCATCATCGGCAGTCTCTCCTGCCTGGGTTGAGTAGAGATAACTAAGGGATGTTCCCTTCATCCCCTTGATGGTGGCAAGGCCGCCCTTTACACTGGCAGCCCTTGCCCCCACTGCGGTGTAGGGGTTGTTTCTGCAGGCATCCAGCACAATGATTTGAGTCGGAGCTTTCACTGTTTCCAAATAGTCATCAAGGCGATAGGACAAGGCCTTGGCAGTGGTCTCGTTGGTGATGGAGCGGTTATCGACGGGAACAAGGTAGTTGGTCCCATCTATCTGTAGGCCATGGCCACTGTAGTAGAGCATGGCAACAGCCTTGGGATCAGCATTCACCTTCTGAGCAAATTGCGCTACTGCACTGCGTATGCTCTGCCCATCGACATCATAGGCGTAGTTGACAGCAAAACCACACTCTTTTAGCTTATCAACGACCAATTTGGCATCATTGACAGAGTTCCTCAGTGCATTTTCCTGGTATTTGGAGTTTCCAATAACCAAGGCATAACGATTATCAAGCGAAGATGCCCCAATAGCAAAACACCCCAGACAAAACACAAGTAACAGTAGCAGTAATTTTTTCATTCCACACCCCATTATACATATAAACTAACCAACATATCATACAAGCCAATGCCCTAGAGAAATCATCAAACGTACCAGCGAACCAGTACCAGACTAGAACATAAGAAACAGGACAAAATAAGAATTTCTCTACATCCTGAAAAACCGGAAGGT
>CAZPOJ010000426.1:0-1776 GCA_964588005.1 uncultured Sphaerochaeta sp. | reverse complement strand
GCGACGGATTCCAGTCAGTATATGGTGCCCGTGTATTCACGAAGGATTTCATGCCCGCAGTAGCAGCTGCGTGTGAGGCCGGAATTAACCATTTCGAAGCTGGTGGTGGAGCCCGTTTCCAATCGCTCTACTTCTATACTAATGAAGACGCCTTCGACATGATGGACGAGTTCCGCAAGGTAGCGGGCCCCGATGCAGACCTTCAGACCCTTTCAAGAGGTGTCAACGTAGTCGGTCTCGACTCCCAGCCCAGGGACATCATCAAGCTCCATGCAAAACTTTTCAAAAAACATGGAATCTCCACCATCCGTAACTTTGATGCACTCAACGACGTGAACAACCTCATCGACAGTGGCAAGGCCATCAACGATGCAGGGCTTCGTCATGAGGTGACCGTTACCATGATGAGCCTTCCTCCTAAGACTGAAGGCGCACACGACCCTGATTTCTACGAGGATGTGCTCAAGCAGATCATGGATGCGGGCATCAAGTTCGAGTCAGTCTGCTTCAAGGACGCCTCAGGAACTTCCAAGCCAGCTTTTGTCTATGAGACCATCAAGAGAGCCCGCAAGATGCTCGGCAAGGACATGAACATAGTGTTCCATAGCCATGACACTGCAGGGGTCTCGATCCAGCAGTACATGAGCGCACTCGAAGCCGGTGCAGACCAGGTGGACCTTTCGATGAGTCCCGCTTCCGGCGGAACCTGTCAGCCTGACATCATCACCATGTGGCACGCCCTACGTGGAACCGATTATGACCTTGGCATTGACATCAAGAAGGTACGCGAAGCAGAAGCAGTGTTCCAAGATTGCATGAAAGACTACATCGTACCCCCAGAAGCAATGACCGTAAACCCCGAAATCGTATTCTTCCCCCTCCCTGGTGGAGCGCTCACTGCAAACACCCAGATGCTTCGTGACAACAACATGATGGACAAGTATCCTGCAATTGTTGAAGCCATGGGTGAGACCGTTGCAAAGGGTGGTTTCGGAACCTCCGTAACCCCTGTTTCCCAATTCTACTTCCAGCAGGCTTTCAACAACGTCATGTTCGGGCCTTGGAAAAAGATTGCAGAAGGATACGGCAAGATGGTCCTTGGCTATTTCGGCAAGACCCCCATCGCTCCCGATCCTGAGGTTGTGAAAATCGCCGCCGAGCAGATGGGTCTTGAGCCCACCACCAAGAAGGTAGTCGACCTTAACGATGCAGACCCCACAAAGGGAGTCAAGGCAGCGAAAGCCATGCTCGAAAAAGAGAACCTGCCCCTCACCGAGGAGAACATCTTCATTGCAGCTTCTTGTAAGGAGAAGGGTATCCTCTATCTTACCGGCAAGGCTCAGCCCAACGGTATCCGCAAGATTGACCACGAGGCAGAGGCTGCAAAGAAGAGCGGCGAGTATACCGTCACCGTCAACGGCAAGGCTTATGGCGTCAAGCTTAACAAGACCAAGGCATCCGTCAATGGGGTGGATTACCCTCTTGAAATTGCCAATGGAATTGACCAGAAGGCGATCGAAGCGGCTCAGGCCTCTTCTGCTGCCGCACCTGTTGCCGCTGCTGCCCCCACTGGTGAGGAGCTTACTATCAAGGCACCAATGCCAGGGCTTATCCTTCGCGTTGAAGTGAAGGTTGGCGACAAGGTAGCGAAGAACCAGAGTGTTCTTGTCATGGAGGCTATGAAGATGGAAAATGAGATCTTCTCCCCCCGTGAAGGCACCGTAACCAAGATCTGTGTGAGCCAAGGCCAGCAGATGCAGAGCGATGACGACCTCA
>CAZPOJ010000425.1:0-1779 GCA_964588005.1 uncultured Sphaerochaeta sp. | reverse complement strand
CCCCGCCTATCACATCCGTCCTGCGGCAGGCAATCTGATTTATTTTGCCGACCAGCAGGCTGTTGACCAAACTGCACCACAGGCTTTCAAAAACAAGCCTATAATAAACAAGAATGATTAAACAAAAAAGATCCATAGGCGACAAATTTATCAGTGCCGTAGAACGCGGGGGAAATGCCCTGCCTCATCCGGCAGCACTGTTTGCCATATTCGCGCTGGCCACCCTGGTGATTTCAGCACTAGGCTATTGGCTCCGGTGGGAGGGCATCCATCCGGCTACCGGCGAAAGTATCAAAGTGATTAATTTGCTCTCGGTCGAAGGCCTGCACCGCATTTTACTTAAAATGGTCGAGAATTACACCAGTTTTGCACCTCTGGGAATTGTAATGGTTGCTTTACTGGGTATAGGGGTGGCCGAAAGCAGTGGATTGATAAGGGCTGCCATCAATGCCCTGATTCAAAAAACGCCCCCGAAATACATCACATTTATGGTGGTCTTTACTGCCGTCATGTCCAATATTGCCTCCGATTTGGGTTATATACTCATTATTCCTCTGGCCGGTATCTTGTTTCACAGCCTGGGCCGGCATCCCATTGCCGGCATGTCGGCTGCTTTTGCAGGGGTTAGCGGGGGTTTCAGTGCCAACTTACTGATTGGCACCATTGATCCCCTGCTGGCCGGTTTATCCACCGAAGCTGCCCGTATTCTCGACCCGGAATATTACGTCATGCCCACGGCCAATTATTATTTTATTGCCGTGTCTACTTTCCTGATTGCCTTTGCGGGAACCTGGGTGACACATGCCTGGGTAGAACCCCGACTGGGCAAATACACCGGAAACGTACCCATGGAGCCCATCACCAAACTGACTACCCGCGAGAAAAAAGGGCTCAAATGGTCGCTTATCGTCATCCTGATGTGGATAGTTCTTTTTGCAGCAGGGCTTATTCCTGATCAGGGCTTTCTGAGAGGAGCAGATAACACCATATTGCATTCTCCTCTGCTCAAAGGTTTTATTGCCGTCCTGTTTTTGATGGCCGGCAGTTGCGGTGTGGTCTATGGCTATATCTCAGGCAGTTTCAAGAAGCACGAAGACGTTATAGAAGGAATGAACAGCAGCTTTAAGAGCCTGGTCTCTTTTCTGGTTCTGGTTTTTTTTGCCGCCCAGTTTGTAGCCTGGTTCCGTTGGAGCAACCTGGGACTGATTCTTGGCATCACGGGGGCTGATGTACTGCAAAGCCTGAATGTGGGGCTCATTCCTTTGGTCATATTGTTTGTATTGTTTGCCGGCTTTATCAATTTGTTTATGGGTAGTGCCTCGGCCAAGTGGGCTATACTGGGACCAGTATTCATTCCCATGTTCATGCTGATGGGCTATTCTCCTGAACTGGCTCAGGTGGTGTATAGGGTGGGTGACAGCGTTACCAACATTATCTCTCCCATGATGAGTTATTTTGCACTTATCATTGTATATTACAGAAAATACGATACCAAGGCCGGCCTGGGCACCCTGATTGCCACCATGTTGCCTTATTCTCTGATATTCCTGATAGTCTGGACTCTCCTACTCATTGTCTGGATTTTGCTGGGATTACCTTTGGGCCCCGAGGCAGGACTTTATTACCCTGCCTGACAAACTTAATGATACTCTTAACCTTTCCAGTAAGGCCTATTTATCATTGATTAGTAGGATTTTGTTTACAACCGTGTCTAATACTCTGTTTACAATCATCAAAAAAGAATAATATGAAAGATGCTGATAACAAGCTTAATCCCTT
>CAZPOJ010000424.1:0-1784 GCA_964588005.1 uncultured Sphaerochaeta sp. | reverse complement strand
TGCTATGGGGATGGCGGAGCTATCTTTACAAACGACGATGAGACAGCAGAGTATCTCCGTTCAATTGCTGTGCATGGCAAGGGCTCCTTCAAGTATGACAATATAAGAATCGGTTGGAACTCCCGCCTTGATACGATCCAGGCAGCAGTGCTCTTGGTCAAGTTTGAAGCATTCAAGGAATATGAGCTTGATGCTATCAACAAGGTAGCCTCCTGGTACACTGAAGCCTTGCAGGATGTATGTAAGACCCCTGTAGTTCCCAAAGGATACTATTCGAGCTGGGCGCAGTATACCATCCAGCTCGAATCAGAAGAGCAAAGAGACAGAGTCCAGGCATCATTGAAGGAAAAGGGTATCCCTTCAATGATCTATTACCCCAAGCCGATGCGCGAACAGACAGCTTTCAAGGACTTGCATAAGTATGTTGATTGTCCGGTAACGGACCAGCTGTGTAAAACGGTGTTAGCGTTGCCTATTGATCCATATAAGACAAGGGAAGATATTGGTTCTGTCTGTGAAGAAATCAGACAGGAGGAAAGTGTTGGCAAACAAAAATATCTTGGAATTAAATGAAAATCATTATTAGTCATGATGTTGATCATCTCTATTGGAGTGATCACTTAAGAGATCTAATTTACCCGAAACTATGGGTACGTGAGACTCTATCTTTTATAAAACGATCGATCACTGCAAAAGAATACTTTCTTCGTCTTCAATCTACATTTATAGCAAAACGACATCACCTTGAAGAGATAGTTGCATTAGATAAAAAATATAGTGTTCCTTCTACTTTCTTTTTTGGAATGGCAAATGGTTTGGGTATGTCTTATTCTAAATCTAAAGCACGACCTAATATTGAGTATGTTATGAAAGCTGGATTTTCAGTTGGGGTCCATGGTATTGCAACTCAAAATACGCAAGATATCAAGACAGAATTCAATGATTTTATTCAGATGTCAGGTTTAGAATCTTTTGGTATACGAACACATTATGTTCGCTATGATTCAAACACTTTTCAGAAATTTGCTGATATTGGATATGCATTCGACGCATCAGAGTTTGACAAGAAACTTGGATATCTTATTAAGAGTCCATACAAAATTGATAATAAGCTTTGGGAATTTCCATTGACAATCATGGAAGGGTATCTCCCATATCGATTCGAAGATGCAAAGAAAAAAACCCTCCAAATATTTGAGGAAGCGATTGAAGCCGAACTGGATTATATGAGTATATTGTTTCATGATTATCTATATTGTGAAGGGTATTTAGAGAGACAGAAATGGTATCAGTGGGTGCTTGAATTCTGTTGTAGACAATCGTTTGAATTTATAAATTATGATCAGGCAATAAAAGAATTGGAGGATAAGAATGAATGGTAGTATTCTCCAAGTAAATAGTATTTTTGAACAACCTTGGTGGCTTGAGACCGTTGCTCCTGGCAGATGGGGTGAGGTAGTAGTAAAAGAGTCAGAAGAAGTAATAGCTCGACTCCCTTATGTTCAAGCAAAGCACAAACTGATCATGCCTCCGTTAACCCAAACTTTAGGCCCTTGGATACACCCTAATTATCGTAAAAAACAGATTGGTAATACTCAGACTAGTAAACAAAAAGAAATAATCAAGGAATTAGTATCCCAATTACCGCAACATCGATCTTTTGATATGGTTTTTGATAGTTCGAATGATTATATACTGCCCTATAGATGGCTAGGATTTACCTTTTCTCCAACATTCTCTTATCAAATACGTGATTTATCTGACATCGATCTTGTTTATAATAA
>CAZPOJ010000423.1:0-1796 GCA_964588005.1 uncultured Sphaerochaeta sp. | reverse complement strand
GCTTATCAACCATCAGGAAACTGAAAGAACACAAGTTTGAGGTCTATTTCGAAAAGGAGTCAATCTGGACATTCGATAGCAAGGGAGAACTCCTGATCACTATCATGAGCTCAATTGCTCAAGAGGAATCAAGGTCAATATCAGAGAACGTCAAATGGGGTCGCCGCAAGCGCTTTGCTGATGGAAAGGTCTCTGTTCCCTATAATCGATTTCTTGGCTACAACAAAGGACCAAACGAGGATATAGTGGTGAATCCAGATCAAGCTAAAACCGTACGCTATGTATATTCTCTCTTTTTAAAGGGTACCTCCTATCATGCAATTGCTAAACAACTTACGCGAGAAGGGTATAAAACTGCTACAGGGGGACATTCTTGGCATCCATCAAATATTCAATACATACTCACTAATGAGAAGTACAAGGGCGATGCATTGCTACAAAAAACGTATACTGATGACTTTCTTACTAAAAAGGCTATTATAAACAATGGTGAAATACCTCAGTATTATGTAAGTGCTAATCATGAAGCCATTATAACTGTAGATGTATTTGATCTGGTTCAGATAGAAGTAGCATTTAGAAGGAAACACACCAGGATAGCAGTAGGTAATCATCTCTTTTCAGGCCGTATTCGCTGTGGCATCTGTGGTGGCTTTTTTGGACCAAAGATTTGGCACTCGAACAGCAAATATCGTAAAGTGGTTTGGCAATGTAATGAGAAATATAAAAACAAAGGAACTACATGTAATTCTGGCCACATAGCGGAAGATAGAATAAAAGAGAAGTTCATCATGGCTGTAAATAAACTCATCACAGACCGAGATAAGATCATAAGAGAATTTGAAGAGATAAAAGATATTATTTTTGATACAACATCGCAAGAAGCAGAACTTGAACAACTTCAAGATGAGTTAAACACTACCACTCATCAACTAGAAAAACTTACGAAAGAAAATGCTTCAACAGTGATGGATCAAAGCACATATAAAAAAGAGTTTGAAAACATGTTAGACACCTACCATTGCATGAAAAGTGAGGTAGAGACGATTACCAATACCATTAAAGACAAAAAAAGAAGAAAAGTTAAAACAAAGCATTTCCTTTCAACATTAAAAAAGCAAGATACTTTAATATCAACATTCTCAGAAAAGCTCTGGTTCTCCTTATTAGATCATGTTGTGGTCTATGGAAAGGAGGATGTGAGGTTCACTTTTAAAAATGGGGAGGAGATCAAGTGATGACTAAGCATTGTTTGCTTACCACCTAATTTCTATGTGACCTATACAAGAGATGCAGTATCGTTTCATTTGCGTGCTATTACTTTTTTCTTCTTCGGTTCCAGGTAAAAAAAACTACCCCACCTAGAATCCAAGGTGCTGATAACACCACCACGAACTCTGAAGGTATTATAATGAGAAAGAATACCCAGATATGAGTTCATTGATGATCTAAAAGCTAACTGATCTTCCCTTGATGGCCTGTGGTCTTCAATCAGTGCATTTTCCTGTTTCACAAGCTCCTTCCAGTTCCTGATGGTTCGACTGCCACCATTGATATGCCCAACCTGCAATGACCAACCAAGAAACGACACCCCGTGGCAAATCCTTTGCAATCGGATCTTTTTCGGGTGGAGCTCCAGATGCAGATCGGTTTGGAGAAACTGCCGTATGTGGTTGTCATTCGAGAACTAAGATAAAGTTCATGCTCGTAGACCTATAGCAGAACTCCTTAAGCAAAAGTCAAAAGATCCTCTTGTAAAAGAACTTATTGATCTTTATGGAAAGATTTTTCATGAT
>CAZPOJ010000422.1:0-1798 GCA_964588005.1 uncultured Sphaerochaeta sp. | reverse complement strand
GGCTATAGCATTTGCAAAATCTTCGATTGCCAGAACTTATCTTCTTGCAACGGAGCAAATATTCTTTGTTGAAAATGTTCCCCAAAATCAATTATGCGCCAGTTTTTTTGGCTCCGCTCTTCGCCAATAAGAAATTATAAACCACTATATATAGCGTAACAAATAACACAATTTAACGATTAGACACCATATATAGTGTTTAAGAGATTAGGTGCGAACGGTTAGTCGTTTTGAAGAATAGTACTAGGAAGGAATATACCGGAATAAGGAAGCTCTATTCCCAGCTGGGAACACATTGTGCTCATCTTCTTGGTGGACTGTGTAGTGTGCCATTTGCCATCGACAGTGGTGACTCTGGAACTATCGTTATCAGTATCCTCTCTTGCTCAACATAGTTTTTCCTGACAATACTGGTACGAACTGAAAGGTATTGGTTTTCTCACATCAGCATATTCTCCTGCCTATTGGTCCCTGCACGTCAATATCATCTTCGCACATGCATAGTGAGGGGCAGAGAATATGTATCCAATGATCTTTGCCTGACTCTTCGTCCACAGAAAATACGAATGCAACAGGTTGACCAAGGGATCACCTATCTCGGGGGGGGGCGGTTCCAGAAAATGAAACCATGGGGTACCTCAAGAGTCTCCAATGACGTGCCAAATATAAGCGAAGCGGTATCTTTTTCAGAAAGGGTTGATGCTGCAATGAAAGAGATCTGATGAACAAGCCATTCTTTCTTTCTTTCGCGTTCTTTCGCGAAAGAAAGAGCATAACTCGAAAAGAAGCAGAACAACTCATAGGAAACAAGACAACAAAAACGTACCAGCTTCTCAGCAAGCTGTGCGATGAAGGGCTACTAGAGCAAGATATGCAGGGAAAATTTACACGGTACCTCTGGAGATAACGATCCCAGGTATGTATTCCACATCTGGATGATTTGATTTTGTATTTTGCATTGGGGTAAAGGACAATAAGACATATGATAACAAAACTATGGTACGCTCGCAGTAAAAACTGAGGAAAGAGGTTGTTCTCCCCAAGCTAACCCC
Organism: uncultured Sphaerochaeta sp.; assembly: GCA_964588005.1. Taxonomy (GTDB): domain Bacteria; phylum Spirochaetota; class Spirochaetia; order Sphaerochaetales; family Sphaerochaetaceae; genus Sphaerochaeta. Next base: position 746 of record CAZPOJ010000422.1, on the reverse strand, counting down.
CCAAGCTCCGTATCTTCTCCGCTTATCACTCTTGCTCTTTTTTGTCCTCTCCTGCTATCATCAATCCCTTAGACCACAGGGGAGGGGAAATGGCATATTCAGATAAGCTTTGGAAAGAGGCAAAACTCCGGTGCAGACTGAACGAGGATGATATCCGCAAAGCCAAGGAGATGGGACTCAACCCGAAGAGCCTGATCAAGAACATCCCGAGCAAACAACAGCAATGGAAAATGCCAGTGAAAGAGTGGCTGCGAGACATGTGGGATGATCGTCAAGAAAAAGCCGCTAAGAAACGATTGAGAAAGCAAGCGGCATTGGAACAGACACAAGACATTGACAGGGGAGTACTGTAGATGATCGGCACGATAGCAGAAAACAAACGCATCAGAGGAATTCTGATGAAGCGGGACAAGGGTGAACTGGTTGACGCCCTGATGCAGTTGGCCGATGAGTCACAGTCTGCCCATATGCTGGTGATGTCCCTGGCTTCCACGACACATGAGAAGATTGCGCTGTTCAAACAGAACATCCATGCGATCACCCACCAAGGGCGACACAGCTCCCTTTCCGGAGAGCAGGTCTTGGATATGCTACACCGTTCACTGGAATTGCTGGACCCTGAAGTGATGGATCCCCAAGAAGGGCTGACTCTGATGGCTTCCTTCTACGAGACCGACTCCTGGGCTGTGGAATCTACTACAGAGCTTGATTGGGAGTTCGAACTGCTCTTTACAGACGAAGGCTTT
>CAZPOJ010000421.1:0-1814 GCA_964588005.1 uncultured Sphaerochaeta sp. | reverse complement strand
CACAGCGCAAGGAAGTCTAGCGTTCCTGTTGAAACAAGCGAGTGGGCAAGACGAACGCCCATATCAATCTCAGGGTAGATCGCCTCAGCTCCAATCTTCTCCAGGACCCTGCCATGGTCAACACTGCTTGCCTTGGCTATGACGCGGGGGATCTTCAGCTCCAGGGCATTCATAGTTGCAAGGATGTTCGACTCAAGGTCCTTGCCGATGCAGACGATGACAGTCCCACAGTGGGCAACCCCCGACTCCCTCAACACATCCTGGGTAATGCCCGTTACAGGATAGATATTGACAAGCTTGTCCTTGACCGCATCGAGTTTTTCTTCCTCAATCTCAAGTACGATGACATCCTTGCCTGCCTTGGTCAGTTCCAAGGCAAGGGAGAGTCCGAATTTTCCCAGTCCGATGACGCCATAAGCATCCAAATCAAATTCATTTTTCATAGCTCACTCTCCTCATTATCCGATAAATACTTTTTCTTCTACATACTTGAGAACCGATGCCTTGCTCCTGATGCTCGTGGCTATAGTGATGGGCCCAAGCCTTCCGATGAACATGACAGCCATAAGGACAAACTTTGAGGCTGTGTGCAGGTGAGGGGTAATCCCTGTCGAAAGGCCGACCGTGGCAAAGGCGGAGACACTTTCAAAGGCGACCTGCAAAAAGGTGAAATTGCCATTTTCTATCAGCAAGAGGGCGGTAATGCCAAAGCCTAGCACCAGCGATGCCAACAACAAGACCTGAAAGGCCTTGAGGATACTCATTTCATCTATCTTCCTGTTGAAGGCAGAAGGCTCCCTGCGCGTGATCATCGCCCCAAGGCTCAACAGCAGGGCAAAGGCGGTGGTGGTCTTGATACCTCCTCCGGTAGATCCCGGCGATGCTCCTATGAACATAAGGATCATCATGAGGAACTGCCCTGCATCACTCATAGCGCCGATATCGATGGTGTTGAAGCCTGCTGTCCTTGCACTGGTACTCTGAAAGAATGCACTTAACAAGGAGGTTCGCTCAATGAGCAAGAACGCAAGGGTACCCACAATAAGCAAGACAGTATTCATAAGCAGCACGATCTTACTATGCAAGGAGAGGCGTTTCCAGCTACGTGCCCTCGCAAGGTCTGCCAGGACGAAGAACCCGGTTCCTCCGATGATGATCAGAGCTGCGGTGACCAGGTTCATCGCCAGGTTGCCCTTGTAGGCACTCAGGCTCTGGAAGTTCCCCTGAATATCAAAGCCGGCATTGTTGAAAGCGGAGATGGTATTGAAGGCAGCGTGCCCCAGTGCCTGAAGGGGGGCATGGGTGCCCCTGAAGATGAAGAACTCAATAATGGTTCCCACCCCTTGAAAAATAAGGGCGGCAAGGCCAACAGTCTTCACCACCTGCATGGTCCCCTTTACGGTTCCGAGGTTGTACGCCTCCTTGATGACACTGTACTTGCCTATCGCCACCGAGCCGCTGAACAGCAGGATAAAGATCATGACAGCAGAGGCGAAGCCCAACCCGCCAAGCAGGATAAGGGTGGCAATGACCACCCTGCCAAAGAGCGAGAAGGTAAGGGCGACATCAATGGTGACTAGCCCTGTTACACAGACAGCGCTTGCCGAGGTAAAGAGCGCATCAATGTAGCTCAGACTCACCCCTTTGTTTGTGGCAAAGGGCAGCGAGAGCAGGATTGAACCCACTCCAATGATAAGAAGAAACCCCAGTAACAGATATTGGTTAGGCAACAATGCCTTGCGTTTTATTGCACTCATAATTGAGCTTGAGTCTATCATCAGCGCAATTCTAACTCAATATGCTATCCTACAGCG
>CAZPOJ010000420.1:0-1820 GCA_964588005.1 uncultured Sphaerochaeta sp. | reverse complement strand
GGGAGTGCTATGGCGTTATATGCTGTAGCCCAGATGAGGTTCTGCACTATCTTGGAGTAGGTAGCCTTTGCCAGCTTGAGCAGGTTCACTATATCCAGCGGGTCGCTCTTTACCAGGATTATGTCTGCTGTCTCGATGGCCACATCAGTTCCAGCCCCAATTGCGATGCCGAGGTCTGCAATTGCCAGGGAAGGGGCGTCGTTAACACCGTCGCCGATCATGGCAACACGCTTGCCGCCTTTTTTCAGCTCTTGTATCTTCTCTGCCTTGTCCTCAGGCAGCACTTCGGCAAGTATGGTCTCTATGCCCAGCTTCTCTCCAACATACGAGGCAACTCTCCGGTTATCCCCGGTGAGCATGATGGTCTCAATGCCCATGCCTTGTATTGTTGTAATGGCTTCCTTGGCATTGTCATGCAACTGGTCAGCCAAGGCGATGAAGCCTAGGAGGGTGTTGTCCTCCAAGACGAAGACCACGGTCTTGCCCTGTCTGGCGAGCTTCTCATAGGTCTCTCCGTCAAACGCTATGTTTTCAGCTTGCATGTAGCCGGGGCTGACCACATGTATTTTCTTTTTGTCGATGACAGCTTCCAACCCCTTGCCAGGCAGGCTCTGGTAGTCTGAGACCTTTTTGGCCTTGATGGAGAGCTCTTCCCCCTTTCTGACTATCCCTTGGGCTATCGGGTGTTCGCTGTTTGTCTCTACGGAGTAGGCGATGGTGAGCAATTCTTTCTCGGTTATCCCGATCGGATGCATGTCAGTAACCCCAAACTCCCCTTTAGTCAGGGTGCCTGTCTTGTCGAAGACTATGGCATCGATATTTCTCGCTTCCTCAAAGGCGAGGCGGTTTCTGATCAATAGCCCGTTCTTTGCTGCAATGCTGGTGGACATGGAGGAGACTAGAGGTATCGCAAGGCCCAGGGCATGGGGGCAGGAGATGATGATTACCGTTACAGCCCGCTCAATGGAGAAGGCAAGATCGCCTCGGAAGAACAACCATGCAGCGAAGGTAATGGTTCCAGCGCTTGCAGCGATATAGAACAGCCATTTCGCTGCACTGTCCGCCAACCGCTGGTTTTTGGATTTGGAGGCCTGGGCTTCCTCTACAAGTCGTTTGACCTGGGAGAGGAAGGTGTCGTCCCCCACTTTGCTGACGGTGAACTTAAGCAGTCCGTCACCATTGAGGGATCCGCCGATGACCTCTTCCCCCTCTCCCTTTGCCACAGGCACAGATTCTCCGGTTATCATGGCCTCGTTGATCTCAGACTTCCCTTCAAAGATCTTCCCGTCGATGGGGATCGTCTCTCCTGGTTTCACCAGTATTGAGTCGCCGGCTTTCAGTTCGGTCACCTTAACATCGACGGTGGATCCGTCCTCCTTGATCAGGTGAGCCTCCTCAGGCAGAAGTTTGAGAAGTTCATCCAGGGCCCTTGAGGCACCCATCACTGATTTCATCTCTATCCAGTGACCCAAAAGCATGATGACTACCAGTGTTGCCAGTTCCCAGAAGAAGTCAGTTCCCTCCAGAAAGAATGTAGCTGCAGTGCTGTAGAGGTATGCGATGGTGATGGCAAACGCGATGAGGGTCATCATGGCAGGGGAACGTTCCTTTAGTTCGTCCCTTGCACCGGTAAGGAAGGGCTTGCCTCCATAGAAGAACAGGATAGTAGAGAGGGCAAACAGGATGTATGAGGATCCTGGGAAGGTCCAGTCGACTCCCATAAGCGAGTGGATCATCGGCGAGAGCAGGAGTATTGGAATGGTAAGCACCAGTGATATGAAGAATCGACGTTTGAAGTCCTGGACCATCATGGCATGATG
>CAZPOJ010000419.1:0-1820 GCA_964588005.1 uncultured Sphaerochaeta sp. | reverse complement strand
GGGGCTGTTTCAAAAGTCTGATATTAAACCAGGCTGCGAAACAGCTCCTTTTTTCTAACATTTTCATACAGTATATGTGTTTACATGAAAATAAGGGTTGCAAAAGCAGCCCTTATGTGCTATAATTACTTTTACCAAAAAGAATTGGAGCACTACATGAATATTACAGATTTTAAGTACCACAGTCAACTATCCTTCAGCATGAACTGCTCAAGACCCCTTGAGCTTTTCCCCACTGAACGGGCGATCATCATGCTTCTTGAGAAGATGGACTTCAGATGGTTTGAAGTAGAATCGGAAAAGAAGGTTTCCGGAAGGCCTCGCGTCGTCGACTATTATACCATGATGGTGATAGTCCTCTACGGAAAGACCCAGGGCAAGTACAGCTGTAGGGAGATTGCGGCTCTGTGCAGAAGGGATATGTTCCTCATGGCGGTCCTTGATGGGGCTCCCCCTCCAAGTTATGTGACGATCAACCGGTTTGTGAAAGAGCATCCTGGTGCAATTGACAAGGTGTTCATCAACTCAAACAACAACCTGGAAGCATTGGGGGAACTGGGCAAGGAGATCATCTTCCAGGACGGAACCAAGATGGAATCCCGGGCTGGCAGATATACCTTCAGCTGGAAATCTTCCACCAAGAAGCACCTGGTGAATTTGCTGTTGAAGGGTGCTGCATTGGTCGAGGAAATCAGCCTTCATTATGGCTGGGGCATTGTGGCCGACGAATTCGATGACATCCCGCACAAGCTGAAGATCGTCAGGGCCAAGATAGAATCCAGCGGGGAGGACTATGTCATTGTCCGTTCGGGCAAGGGATGCAGGTTCACACCGGCACAACGCTACTATCGGGAGGTCAACAAGCTTCTCGACAAGCATGCTGACTATGTAGATATCCTGCAGAGAATCGGCGATGGGCGCAACAGTATGAGCAAGACAGACCCCGATGCGACGTTCATGAGGATGAAGGACGACCATATGCGCAACGGGCAGCTCAAGCCTGCGTACAACATCCAGGTCATGGTTGACGGCAACTATATCGTCGGATGTCACTCAAGTAGCGACAGGACGGACTACAACACGATGGTGCCAGCGCTTGAAAAGGTGAATTCTAGCTATGCATGGAAATATTCAGGGTACTGTGCGGACAGCGGATATGACAGCCTCCACAACCATGTGCAGCTTGAACAGATGGGAATCAAGGATTACATAAAGCCCCAGACCTATGAGCAGTCCAAGAAAGCCAAGGTGAAGAAGGATATCGGACGCAGGGAAAATATGGAGTACAATGCCGAAGGCGACTACTATGTCTGCAAGGCTGGACGCAAGCTGGTTGCCACTGGCACCCGCAAGTCAAAGAACCAGTATGGGTTCGTCTCCATCCTCACCAAGTATGCCTGCAAGAGAGGTTGCGTATCCTGCCCTCTGAGGAAGGCCTGCATGAAGAGAAGCAAGAAAAAATACAAGAGCTTCGAGGTGAGTGCGGAACTTGCAGAGTACCGCAAGAAGGCACTGGAGAACATAAGCACTGAGTTCGGCATTTCAGCCAGGGTGAACAGGAGTATTCAGGCGGAGGGAGTCTTTGCCCAGATCAAGGCAAACCTTTCCTTCAGGCGCTTCATGTGCTTTGGCAGTGAGCGCACGAAGACAGAATGGACCCTGATGTGCCTTGCAATGAATGCCATCCGTCTCGGCCACAGGATGACAAATGACCTGACCGGTGTCCCCTTCTGGTACGAAGCCTCAGTCGAGGCATCCTAGAACTCACCGCGAACCGGCAAGCCACAGCATAAACGACACATAAAATTCAAGGCATTAAG
>CAZPOJ010000418.1:0-1831 GCA_964588005.1 uncultured Sphaerochaeta sp. | reverse complement strand
AGAGCGGCCACATGACCGCTCCCCCCTTTTGCATCAGTGAATAGAGGTTCTCTGTCTTCATGCTAGAACTTCAGTGTTCCGCCAAGGCGGACTTTGGTTCCAGGCATGGGGTAGCCGCCTTGCAACTCATAGGAAGCATTGAGCAAGTTGTCCACTGCTACATACACCTTGAGATCCTCGGTAACCTGAGCGTTCATACTAAGATTGAGGACGAAGATGTTCTCAGAAGTGGCAGAGCTTGTTTTTCCAAGATACTCCCCGCTGAGTACGGCATCGAAGAGGCTGTGGGCAAAGGAGGCAGAAGCCTTGGCTGTGTGCTTGCGTACATTGCTCACCTCGATGTTGTCAGAGAAGGTCTGTCCACTGGAAAGGTCATAGCTCTTGTTGTACTGGTAGCTCGCAGAGAGGGCAAACATCTCAGAGAGTTCGAGTGTGACAGCTTGTTCTGTACCAAGGTAGACGCTGTGTCCAAGGTTGTATGGAAGCCAGGTCCAGCTGCCTGGAGAAATGGGAGCCCAGATGATGGCATTGCTGATATTTCGTCCGAAGACAGACCCTTCAAAGGTGAGGGGACTAAGCTTTGTACTGAAGCCAAACTCACCCTGCAGGCCTTTTTCTGTCTTCAGGCTGCTGTTGCCAGAACCTATCCAGTAGAGGTCGGTGAAGGTGGGAGTGTTCTCAGCATAGCTTATATTGGCTTTTAGCGCACTCACCTGGCTGAGGTTGTAGATCGCGCCAAAGGAAGTGTTGGGCGAAAGGGCTTCTAAGTCGCTGACGTAGGCGAGGCTAGCGCTTGGGTGCAACGATAGCGCTCCCTCAAGCAGGTAGATGCCGGCATGGGCGTAGAGGGCGGGGTTGAAACGGGTGTGCTGAGCACTTGACGTGCTGTCCACATAATCAAAGGCAAGGTCGGCACCGGTAACTACGTTGAATGTTTCACCAAAATTCCAGCTCCCTTCCACGAGGAAGTTTCCCTTGTGCTTGTTGTGGGTACTGTCGGTGGTATCGTCGTCATGGAAGAAGGTCCTTCCATAACTGTAGTTGAGGTCAGCTTTCAAGCTTTCAAGAGTATCCCCGATATTGGTGAGGGTACCTGAGTTCTTGGTGTTGAGGAGGATATCTTCCTGATAATCATTAGGGGTAAGGCCCCAAGAGTAATTGCCGGGAAGGTTGAGGCGCTTGTAGCTGGCAAGGTTGTTTGAGGATACTGCAATATTTTCTCCAATATCCCTGCTTGCATTGACACTTCCATGAACAGCATAGACTCCTGCATTGTCCCTAAGGGCTATAATAGGGGTTCCATCGTCATAGGTATGGGCATTCTGAGCTACAATTCCACCAAGATTGGCAACAAGATTAGTCCCTTGTAGGGTGTTGGCATAGGTGACATCGAGCTTCTGGCTGTCGAGGAGGGAGAGCCAGTTGCGTTTGTCAGAAGGGCCATAGGCCTCGGGGATGAAGGACCCGTTTTCCACAGCGACGGAGAAGGGCTTCACCGTTTCGCTTCCCTGCTTGGTGATGATGTGTATCATGCCACCGATTGCATTGGTCCGGCCAAGGTTGCCCGATCCACTTTTTATTATCTCAATGCGTTCGATGGTGCTGACCGGGATGATGGAGAGGTCCACCGAACCGTCATGGGCTGATGAGAGAAGGACACCATCGAGGAAGATCAGGTTCTTGGATGCACTTGCTCCACGAATGACAACAGTTTGCAAAGCTCCTAAAGCTCCATAGGAGTTGAAGTTTGTTCCTATCGCCTTGTTGACCAATTCCCCTGTTGATTGTGCGTTGTACGCTTCGATCTGGGCCTTGGTAATGACCGAGACAG
>CAZPOJ010000417.1:0-1832 GCA_964588005.1 uncultured Sphaerochaeta sp. | reverse complement strand
AATTGCTTAAAGATCTTGGGACGAAGGTAACAGATACTGAACAAAAAGATGCTGCTGTAGGCACTGTGGAGGTTTTCAATGCAACATTGGATGCGTTGGAAGCGAAGGTTGGTGAAGGTAGCGATCTGGGACTTGCTTTACAGAAGCTCCCTGCACTTGATCCGGACAATATCACACAAGGCGACTTGCTTGTCCTGCAGCTGATGACGGATCTTATTTCCAATACAGTCAAAACCCTGAAAACGATTGGTGGTGCTGAGGAATTGGATGGACTAGGTGATGCTGATTTTGATACACCTGAAAATAAGGAACAGCTACTTAATATAATTGCTGAAGCCCTAACCACTGCTGATTTTACAAAGCAAATTTCAGGGACTACCTCCATTGATTTTTCTGGTCAGTTCGACCTTGAAAGTCTCTTGGAAAATGGTTTGGGCAAGGGGATAGACCCTCATGGCATTCCTCTTTATGAAATCGGTGGAACAGTCCAGCTTGCTTCAGGGTTAATAGATTTCCATGATTATGGCCTAACCGATTTGTATTCGGACCGTGGGTAAGGAGGAGCATACTATGAAAAATATTAAACTAATGAGCATTGTAATTGCTTTGATTCTCTTGATAGTGGCCCCTTTGGTTGCCTCAGATTTTGATCCAAACAACGCTACCTTTCCTGACTATAAACAAGCTGGAGAGCCCTTCATGGGGACCAGTACCCGCGTTCTAAGTATGGGTGGTGCTGGTTTAGGAGTAAAAGGATACTACGACAGTTTCCTGATAAACCCTGCTAACTTGGCTGGGGGAGGCTTCAAACTCTCCTTACCCGCCATAACCATCACAGCCTACAATCCGAAGGCTATCTTGGAGAGCGGTGCGATAGACGAGTTTGAGAAAGGGACTGAGACCGGCATGTTGAATGGTGCATTGAAGTTCCTGGAAACCATTGATAAAGGTTACGGCGATGTTTTGACCACTGACGCCTCAGTTGTACTTACCCTTGGTGGATTCGGTATTGCCCTTGAAGCTCAGGAACGTCTCATGACCTACAATGGTAGTTCGGGTGTGAACACTGCCAACCTGATAGCTCAGGTAACAACTGCTGCTACGGTTGGATTTGGCTTGAATTTTGACCTTTTCCCTGAGGTAATGTCAATGGATATTGGTGTTTCTGGTAAGGCTGTGTACAAGCTCTACCTTGAGAGACAGAGTGCTTCCAGTATCACTACCATGCTTCAAAATGGTGATGATCCAGCTGATAAGTATCTTAATGATGTCCCTCTGGCAGCTGGGTATGCAATCCCTATCTCTGCTGGTATCAACTTTAACTTCCCGTTTGGGCTGAGACTCTCGACTGTTGGTAGGAACTTCAATGGCAAGTATTCCATGGAAATTTTCCCCTCAGTCAATAACTGGGCAGAATCAGTGTTGGGAAGTCCGCTTTCTTCTCCCAACACTACTACTGGTACTGACTCAGGGACCTTTGAGATTGAATCAGACTGGAAACTCGATGCTGGTCTTACTTGGGCTCCCAACCTAGGGTCTCTCATCAAGCCGATCATCGCTGTTGACGTACTGGATGTGATGTCCCTTGGTGGTTTGCAGGATGATGCCTTGACAAGAGGGTTCTTTAATCAGACCAGGTTGGGAGCTTCGGTAAGGTTGCTCTCCTTCCTTGATGTCCGTTACGGTATCAACAAGGGGTATCAGAGTATTGGTGTTGGGCTCGACTTGCTCATCTTCCACCTCGATGCAGCTTACTACCAACTGGAGTATGGAAACAATCTTGGAGACAAGCCGATCGATGCGCTCTCTCTTAGATTCTCCCTTATCTCCCG
>CAZPOJ010000416.1:0-1836 GCA_964588005.1 uncultured Sphaerochaeta sp. | reverse complement strand
CTCATCTAGTTTCGCTTTCCTCCTAGCGAAAACTATTGTGACAGCTACTGGGAGTGTGGACTCCTACAGAATCTATCTTACTGCAGTTCTGCTTCAGAGCTCTTGATAACAAGCTCATCCCAACAAAAGATTGGTTATTGATGATGTTGAGTATCCCATCTGCTTTTCTGTGGTGATGTCTCGGGTTGTGAAACTTTCTCTTTGCAGCAGCACTGTGGTTGTATCCTTCTGGTGCAGGGCAAAGGTACTACCAAAGGTGGTGCTACTACGATGCTTGTCAGGATAAAGAAGTACTGTCCGATGATGGGTATGTGCACAGGGTGGATGATACTGCCTAGTGATGGGTGTCATCCTGCTTTTGCTACAGTTGACTTCTTGCATTTTCCAATCCTTATGTAGTTTTTTAGCCTTGCCTTCTCTTGTGATGGCAAGGCTTTGCAATCTCACCTATCCCACAGTATGCTATACAGGAGGGGGACAAGTCTTTGATGGATAACGAGACAAAGCTAATCATAGAAGCTCTTATGCAGGAGAATCTTGCTCTCAAGGCTCTCCTGCATAAAAGTGGGATAGTCTTTGATGAGGCTGATACATCCCAGATAGAGGGTAAAAACTATGTAAACCCCGTAAATCTGGAGACTAACCTAATTTCAACTGATACGTCTTCAATGGTTGCGCTTCCTATTGAATCAGAAAAAAGACCACAAACCTCATTAGACAGCAGAAGCCCCCTGGTTTCCCAGGAGGCTTTGTCATCGAATAGGGTCTTGAGTGCTGAAGAGAGGCTTGCTGTCTTTGCTTCGCTGTTTAAGGGTCGGGATATGTATGCCAAACGTTGGGAGTCGGCTAAGACAGGGAAAAAGGGGTACTCCCCTGCTTGTAGAAATGAATTTATCGATGGAGTCTGTAATAAGAAGAAGACCAATTGCGCTGATTGCAAGTATCGTGATCTGTTACCCCTTACCCAAGAGGTACTCAAGCAACATCTGATGGGACATATTACCATAGGGGTGTATCCCCTGCTTGATGACAACACCTGTTATTTCCTGGCTTGTGACTTTGATAAGGAAAGTTGGGTTGATGATGCTAGGGGTTATGTGAGCACGTGTCGGGAGTTAGATATTCCTGCTTACACTGAGGTATCTCGTTCGGGTAATGGAGCCCATGTCTGGATCTTCTTCTCCGAGGCTGTTCCTGCTAAAGAAGCTAGGGAGTTGGGGTTTATGATTATCAGCCTTACCTGTGATCGTATACGACAGCTGTCGCTTACCAGTTATGATCGTTTCTTTCCCAATCAGGATACCCTACCCTCAGGAGGGTTTGGTAACCTGATAGCTCTTCCTTTGCAGAAGGTTCCTAGAAGTAAGGGGTATAGCGTCTTTGTTGATGATCAGGGGAGTGCCTATACGAATCAATGGGAGGTACTCAAGGGTGTAGAGAAGATGGATCAAAGTACGATACAGGCGGTGCTGGAGAAGACTCGTGCCCTGGTTGTTGATTGTGATCTCCCTTTTGACCTTGGTGAAGAAGAGACCTCTGGCAAGCCTAGTAAAAGTAAGCCTGATAGTATGAAGCTTGTAGAGGGTAAGCCGTGGGAAAGGAAGAAAGGTGATGATCAGAAGCTTACTGGTCCTTTACCCTCTGAGTTAACATTGGTTATAGCCAATATGATTTTCATTGAGAAGAGCAAACTCCCTCAACAGTTGTTGAATCGTCTTATCAGGTTGGCAACCTTTCAGAACCCGGAGTTCTATAAGGCCCAGGCTATGAGGTTCTCTGTCTGGGATAAGCCTAGATTCATATCGTGTGCTGAGAACTATGAAGAGTATATTGGGC
>CAZPOJ010000415.1:0-1863 GCA_964588005.1 uncultured Sphaerochaeta sp. | reverse complement strand
CAGGTGTTGCTTTCTGCCATTCGCAGAACACTTCTTCTAATGAATAATTTTTCATGTTATATACCTTTCTATTTATTTGAAGGGGGATACTCTGCGGCGCAAAAACTGTTTCTCAAAACAATGCGTAGAGATTCTTTTCATGGCGAATGCCTTTACGATTGGTTGTATTTACAACGGAGAGTATCATATACCCTACACATACGCCCATTCATCCCAAAACCGGATGGACAACATTTGTAAGTTTTTGCAAGACAACAAAAAAGCCATCCCAGATTTATCCCAGGACGGCTCTCACGTGGCTGACGCGCTAGTCAAAAAACTCTTGTTTTATCTATTCTTTGTTTTTCGTTTTGTCCCAACGTTTGGTTTCTGACTATAAGCAAAGTCCTTTCGTGTTCCCTTTATAACAACCTTTGTACCGATGTTCTTCTCATGCGCCTGAATCATTCTATGTAGTGTTGACTTTGAGATTATGTATCCACCTTTGGTTAGTTCTTCTGCTACAGTTTTATAAGACTTACCAGCATTTAAACTTACGATTGCCTGCATCATAATATTAGCGGTTACATTACTGGGATAGCTGAATTGTCTAGCTATTTCATTAAATGATTCTTCCATTGTCATTGCCGCTTTCTTCGTTCGATCAGATAATATCACCCCTGCTTTCTCAAAACCCTTAGCATTTGCAGCAATCCCGCGGTCGGTTTCGGTTTTTATATCGTCGAAAGTGAGTTCACGTTTATTTCCTTTTTTTGCCAACGGTTGGTTGAATGCAAAGTATTGAATTAAATCCTCATAATCATGCCAACAAAACTTGCGTTTCGTTTTCGTAACCTCTACTTCGAGGGTGAATTTGAATTGCTCATTTGTGTTCCCATCTAGTTTAAAGGTATCCAATATCCCCTCGACTCCTAGCGGATAACCTCCAGCCACACTAGATGTTAGGGTCTTGCCTGTCGCCTTGTCCTTAATCACCAAAGAAAAGTTCACATTATTTTCATTATCATGCGCATCACGCTTTGTTTTTTCTTCGTTATTTTTCGAAATCCTTAATTTAATGAAAGAATCTTTATCCTTAGCTAAATAAGCCCGGAAAAATTGAATATTATGCAAGGAGGCATCACTAGTCGAACGTATCTTACCGAGATACTTGTAAACAAAGTCCACAATCTTCCATTTATTATTTTCTACATTAATCCAACCCGATAGACTTTCTCTTGTTCCCGCGTTATTCGTTTCCCCGTACTTCTCGACATAATCATTTATCTTATCGCATAATCGCTTTTTCTTTGCATTGAATTCCTCAATTTTAGAGTCTATGTAGCAACTTTCTTTTAGTTCCCGGATTGTGTACAATAACCCATTTCTTTTTAGAAAATCACGATAGTTTTCATCGGGTTCCCAAATAAAAGAGCTGAAGTCATCCAAGACTTTGTCTAGCTGGGCAATCACCTCCTTGACATACTTCTGCGGGATATTGATTGCATCGGGTTCCAACCTCGAATCAATCTCATTCAACATTGATTCCACTCTCCAGTTATCCACATCTATTGCATGCGCTTTATCATTATATGCTTTCCGCTGTGGACTGCCTTTCTCTGGCGGTTTTTCGTATTCATCAAACAGGGGGAGCCTTTGGTAATAGATTTCTCTATTTTTCTTTTTGAGCCCGGCACACGTCTCTCTGTATTGTGTCTTTGTATCTTCAGGAATCGCTTCCTCCCTATCAATACAACCGCGAATGTTCTTCAATATCAGAGAAGCCTCATTCTCTATTTGTGCGAATTCATTCTCCAGTTCACTTTGTGTTTTCATTTCAATTCTCTCTTAACTTTCAATTCCAGCCGTTATTTGTTTCCCAAA